>NZ_MAEV01000017.1:0-155409 GCF_002013385.1 Mycobacterium sp. D16R24
CTTAAACCATGGTTCAAAAGCTCGGCTGTTCACCAATATGTCACCGATGGCGAGCCTTTAGGGGACGTGCTGTACATAGAGCGCGGCAGCAAGCCCACCGCGCCGGAGACTGCCTACCTCAACCAGTTCAAGACAATTCTGGAATCACGCAGTGAATTCGTCAATAACGGACGCCCGTGGCAGGAGCTTCACCGGGCGCGCGAGAGGCGGATCTTCGAGGGACCAAAGCTTGTGTGCTCATACCGCACCTACAACAACAGTTTTGCCTACAACGAGACACCGTTCTACGCGGGCGCTGATCTGACGCTTATTACGGCCGACGCTTCAGCCCAAATAGATCTTTTTTACCTTCTTGGTCTACTCAACTCCAGCTTGATGTATACCTGGTTCTATCATCGCGGGAAGCGGAAAGGCGACATGCTGGAGCTCAAGGCTGTCCCTGTTTCTGAGGTACCCATTGCCCGCAGCGAGCAGCTCGAGAAAAAAATCGCAGCTGTTGCACGGACGGCGCATTCCGAGCTTACGAAGACCCCCGGAGCAAACATCAACCAACTCAATGTGAAGCTCGATGAACTGGTTTACGAGCTCTACGAATTGGGAGAGTTAGAGAAGCAAGCAGTCGGAGACTTTGCAAAGTCCAAGTCCGCGATCCGTAAGATGGCCTCAGCCGCGGACACGGAGACCGCATAAGCGTCTTCGCTTTCTCTTCTCCCTGCCTTCTCATCCCGAGGCAGAATCTTGCGGCATCTGTCAAAGAGCGCAATATTAGTTCACGATAAGGTCGACTCCGTTGTGCGCCCGTGATTGCGGCGATTCTTCGAACGCGTCCAAGACTCGCACGCCGAACGCGGTTGTCATTGCCGACTGGATTTCTTCCTTCGTCATCCAACAGATTTCACGCGCCTCATCTGTTGGATGAGGTTCGCCCCCCGCTGGCCGACACAGGTACACCAACGCGACAATTCCGTGGGTCAGATTTTTGTATACACCGGTGAGGCGTTCTACCGCGACCTCTAACCCCGTCTCCTCAAACACCTCGCGCCGGACGCCAGCCTCGAACGATTCGTCGAGCTCAAGGACTCCGCCTGGGGCTTCCCAATGCCCGTTGTCATCGCGCTTGATGACCAGTACCCGGCCGTCGTCGCGGACCACAATGCCGGCGACGCTGACCGAGTGTTTCGGCGTGGTGCCCATGCGAAACTCCTGCTTGAGAGGTTCCCTAGTGACAGGGGACGTGTCGTTTCCCTAGACTAGTCGCCTAGACAAGCAAAGGATGACTCTCAGTGCTGCAACTTGGCCAGATCGACCGAGCGGACGACAAGCCGCCATATCGGCAGATCGCTGGCATGTTGCGCGAGGCCATCAACACGGGCCAGCTAGCCGCAGAAGAACGCTTGCCATCCGAGGCGGCGTTGATCGACCACTTCGGAGTGGCCCGGATGACGGTCCGCCAGGCCGTACAAGAACTGCGTTCGGAAGGCCTTGTGATCTCCGAGCACGGCCGCGGGGTGTTCGTTCGACCCACGGCTCCAATTCGGCGGCTCGCATCGGACCGGTTCGCGCGGCGACACCGCGCCAGCGGCAAGGCGGCGTTCACTGTTGAAGCAGAGAAGTCCGGCTACACGCCAACGGTCGACAACATCGCAGTGTTTCGGGGTAAGCCGAATCCTGTTGTTGCCGAACGCCTTCGTCTGACAGCAGATGACGACATTGTCGTGCGATCACGGCGCTACCTCGCGGACGGCCGACCGGTCGAGACCGCGATTTCGTACATTCCTGCCGACTTCGCGCAGGGCACCAAGATCGAACAAGTCGACACCGGCCCTGGCGGCATCTACGCAAGACTCGAAGGGGCTGGCCACAAGCTCGCCCGATTCACCGAAGAGGTCGGCGCGCGGATGCCCACCCCCGAGGAACGCCGTGTGCTCCAGCTCCCGGCAGGCGCCCCAGTCCTGACGGTGGTTCGGACGGCATATGACACCAACGACGTGGCCGTCGAAGTGTGCGACACCGTGAAGGTGGCATCGGCCTACCTGCTCGAATACGACTTCTCAGCACTCTGAGCGTTAGCGAGTGCCTAGGATGCGCCTAGTCCTTGACTTACTCCTCTAGACGACTAGGTTGGTGAGTCATCTAGTCAAATCCACTCGAAAGGTTCACCATGTCCATCCCCAAATGGCTCCAGATCGGGCACGACCAAGTGTTTTCATGCGGCGCGTTCGTCGTGTCGGAGGTGACGCCGATGATTGACTTCGACAAGTCCTCGGGCGAGAACCGCGTACAAGCGAGGGACCGCGACACGGGTGTACCGATGTGGCAGGTCGAAGTGCTCGACGGAGATCCGGCAGCACCGAAGCGCAGCCGCACGGTGACGGTGAAGTTCGCCGCACCAGTGCAACCCATCGCGCCGACCAATTCCAGCGGAACACCCTTCACTCCTGTGGTTTTCGAGGGACTGACCGCCCTGCCATACATCGAAAAGTCGGGCGACTTCTCGCGGATCGCGTGGTCGTTCCGAGCCACCGATATGAAGGCGCCGGGAAAACCGTCCACGGCGTCCAACTCTGGTCGGGAGTCGGCATGAACCCCGATCCGTTCGCGCCGGTCGATCTCGATAGTCCGTTCCGAGCCGACCACGTGCTGGACCTCCTTACCAACGTCGCGCTGTGCGTGGCGGTCGTCGTCGGCATCACCGGCGCGGCCCTCATCTACTGGCGGCTGCGCTCACCAGAAACTTACGAGGACCGTGTCGCGACCCCTACGCGGCTCCTGCGCTGGCGACTCTGGGCACACATCTCATGGCACAGGCTGTGCAAGCGCTGCGGCTTGTCGGCCTCCGAGCAGACCACCCGCCGCGACAACGAAGGACGGCAGGTCTCGTCGACACGCTGGTTTCATCCAAAACTGTTGGGAACAGTCGTGTCTCGCACCAGTCTGCATCTGACGGTGCGGGCAAGGATGGGACAGACCGTCGACGACTTGGAGCGCGCGGTTCCCGCGATCCGCGACGCCGCGGGCGCACACTCGGCACGGTCGGTTGCCATTTCCCCCGGGACGCTTCGGATCGAACTGGTCATGCGGGAACAGTTGTCGTCGGTAGGTAGCGCCACTCCCCCGACAGCTGTTGCGACGACGCGAGTCACGCTCGGCCGATCCGAGAATGGGTCAGCCTGGTCCCTACCGTTGAGCGGCCGGCACACCCTCACGGTGGGCTGCTCAGGTGCAGGCAAAGGCTCCGTCTTCTGGGGCATCGCCGGTGGCCTCGGACCCGCTGTTGCCGCCGGCGTGGTTCGCCTGGTGGGAATCGACCTCAAATACGGCATCGAGGTGGCGGCCGGGTCCGCCCTGTTTACGAAGATCGCCACCACCGAAGCCGACGCAGTGGAAACCCTGGCTGCGCTGGAAGAGTTGATGGACAAACGTGGCAACACGATGGCAGGTCGCACGCGCGAACACAGTCCGACTAAGTCCGCCCCCTTGGTCGTTCTGCTGATCGACGAGCTGGCCGGAGTCACTGCGTACATGAGCGATCCAGCCCTGCGCAAAGAAGCCGCCGCCTCGTTGTCGCGGATCCTCACTAAGGGCCGTGCCCTGGGGATCGTGGTGGCGGCGTTCCTCCAAGACCCCCGCAAGGAAGTCCTCCCGATGCGAGGGCTGTTTACTCAGACGATCGCGCTCCGGCTGCGTTCCCGCGACGAGGTGACGATGGTTCTCGGCGATGGCATGGCCGACACCGCACCTGCACACCGGATCAACCCCGACCGACCGGGTACCGGCTATGTCATCGCCGAGGACGGCCACGTGACCAAGGTGCGATCCGACTTCTGGAGTGATGACCAAATCCGGTTCACCGCAGTGCAATACGGACGGACGCACACCATCGGAGGAAAGCGCAATGAGTGACGCCTGGGCTATCTTCGCGCCGCCCGACAAGGATCAATTGGCGCGACATGCAGATGATCTGATCCACCGCGCCAATCACGTCCGCAGAGACGGTTGGGATCAGTATCGGCACGTCTGGTCCTGCGGCGAAGTCATCGGCACCGCCCTGGTCCTGGGTGATGACGCCGAGCTCCAGCGCTGCGGTGAGACGACGATGTCTGCCTTGGAGCGGTGGGCATATGACCTCTGGGGTATCACCGGCGGTCAAGCCGACACCGATGCCGGATTGCCGCGGACACAAGCATGGTTCGACTCCCTCATTGCCGACACCTCACCGACAACGAGGTGACGCGATGGTCCCTCAAGGTCTGCGCGAAGCCCTCGTCACGACGGGCGGATTCCCCGAGCTGCTAACCGCCGAGCAGGTCTCAGCGCTGCTTGGTGTCTCCGCTGCGACCCTCAACCGCTGGGCGGCGACTCGCGAAACGACCGGCGAACAGATCGGTCCGCCCTGCTACACGTTGTCAGAGCGGGTACGCCGCTGGGACTGCGCCGAAGTCCGGTCCTGGCTGAAGCAGGTGCGTCGATAGTGGCCGGCAATACGCCGCGCGGAATCCGTAAGCGCCTCAACGCCGCTGGCGATCCGCGCTACCAAGTGCGATACCTGGTCCGCGATCCGTTGGCGCCATCTGGCTGGGTCGAGACGTCGGCCACGTTCCCGACGTTGCGCGAGGCGAAGGCATTCAAATCCGAACGGGACAACGAAGCCGCACTCGGCGCTCGTCGGTTCGATCCACGCCTTGGCCGCACGCCGCTGAGCCGGGTCTGGACGCAGTTCTCCGATTCCAAGAAGCCCGCGGTCTCCCCGAAGACCTGGAGCGGCTATTCCCAGCACTGGGAACTGCGCATCGCGCCGCGCTTTGGTCATGTTCCCGTCGACGAACTCACCCGCGCAGAGGTTCAGACATTCGTCGACAGCTTGCTGGTCGGACCGTGGGCGAAGGTTTCCACGTTGCGGCTCTTGCGTTCGATTCTCGATGTTGCCCACCAGGACGGCCGTATTCACCGCAACCCCGCGGTTGGCGTCTCAGCGGGACGCATCCCTGAGCGTGAACGTCACCGCTACCTGACCGTTAAGGAGGTCCACCAACTCTCGGCCGCTTGCGGCGACCAGGGCGACGTCGTGATCATCCTCGCCTACACCGGCCTGCGATGGTCCGAACTCGTCGGCCTTCGTGTCAGAGACATCGACCTGCCCGCGCGTCGTCTGTACGTCCGGCGCGCTGCGCCCGAAGTCGAAGGCCGGATCGTCATCGGCCCCACCAAGACGGTAGCCGGGACCCGAACCATCCCGCTCCCCCAAGTCGTCGTTGACGCCCTGAGACCTCGCGTAGCCGGCCGCGCTGCCGACGAGTCTGCCGTCACGTCACCCAACGGAAAAATGCTGAGGTCCAACAACTGGCGCAGGCACACGCACTGGAACAACGTCCTCAAGAAGACACGCCTGGCACCGCTGACCATTCACGAACTGCGCCACACCTACGCCAGCCTGGCCCGCAAGTCTGGCGCCGACCTGCGCTACGTCCAGAAGACCATGGGCCACTCCACGCCGACTGTCACCGCCAACATCTACAGCGACCTCTACGCCGACGAACTAGACCACGTGGCAACCAACCTCGATCAACTTCACGCGACTGAGATTCAAACGAAGACCGGACAAGAACCGGACGAAATCAACCGACCATCGAGTGCATAATCCGTATCAATGCAGGTCAAACATTGTGGCCAGGGCCGGGATCGAACCGGCGACCTTCCGCTTTTCAGGCGGACGCTCGTACCAACTGAGCTACCTGGCCGGACGGCAGATCCACAGAAACTGCCTCGCCGTACTGGCGACCCTGACGGGACTCGAACCCGCGACCTCCGCCGTGACAGGGCGGCGCGCTAACCAACTGCGCCACAGGGCCTTACTCTGCTCCCAGTATGACTGGTTGCGTACCCCCAACGGGATTCGAACCCGTGCTACCGCCGTGAAAGGGCGGCGTCCTAGGCCACTAGACGATGGGGGCCCATGTCCGAATCACTCCGGGGTACTCATCAACGCGGTCACGTTGGGAGCTCGCCTAGCTTAGGGCACAACCTCCCCAGAACCCAAACCGGATTACCTCGGCGCTGACTCACCGGCGCGACCAGTATTCTGTCTCGGCACGCCCCTATAGCTCAGTTGGTAGAGCTACGGACTTTTAATCCGCAGGTCCCAGGTTCGAGCCCTGGTGGGGGCACCAGTAGCACCGTCGTCATCGCCGTCTGGCAGTGAGCGATATCCGGTGAGGATGTAGTTCGCGTCAAGGCCGAGCTTGTCGCAGATGCTGTCCACTTCCTCGACTTACCATCGAACGCCGCCAAGGGTTCGGCGCGACAGCCAAGGTTGGCTTACGCCAAGCTCTTTGGCCGCGCTATTCACCGATCGGCCCAACGCAACCAGCTGGGCCACGGCGCGCAAGGGCGGGCGCCGTGGCGTGCTGTACGGCGATGACACGCTCGTGAGCCACGTCGAGCCCTTCCCGCGCGACAGGGACACCACCCCGACAGCAAGGGATCACCGAGACCGACGCCAGGCGACGCTATGGCACTCGGCCGGGTCAACGGCCGCGCCAGCGACGAGCTGGACCGGATTCGCAACCCGCTGTCGACGACCATCCGCGACATGTGCGAGACGCGGGGGCTCGAGGCGCCCGAGTTTCGCGCGCAGCCAACGCCTCTTTGGTCATCGAAGCGGAAGCCGCGCGGTCTGCCGATCGGTTCGATATCGATTCCGCACCACCGGTCAGACAGGACGCATGTCGGCGTTGCTTTGTGACGCTGCCGACCTCAGCGGCCGGGCCATTGTGTGACGACCGCAACGGCACCCCGGAGATGCGCGCAAGCCCGCCGAGGCCCCGGACAACCTGCGCCTGACCTACGCCAGAAAGCGCGGCGAAGACACGCACTCAGTCGCGACGACGACACGGATGGCCAAGTGGCCGCACCCGCACGCCGCCACCCACGGCGGTAGTGGCGACATGCCGCCTCTGCCTGAACGGACCGAAGGCCGTCTGTAGCGAACTATTCATCGATCCGCTGTTAGGGTTGCGACTGCCTCCGCGCTCACCTCACCCCCCGATGGTTCGAGCGCGGGGGCACCTTTGTCATTTTTTCAGCACTCCAGCATCTTCGGCGCCGGTGAGCTTCTGAGTGCGGGAGGTGAGTTCGTTGTAGTGCTTTTCGGCTAGCTGGTGTGTTTCGTTGGCTTGTTGCCAGAGCAGTTCGTCGGAGATATTTTGGCGTATACGGCGCAACAGGTTGGCCATATGGGTGCGCAGTACCTTGGTGATTTGGCGTTGATCTTCTAGGAGCCACCGGTAGTCGGAGTTGGCAACGGCTGCCTGGTATTGCCGGTGGTGCTCGGTTTCGCGTTCGGTCTTGCGGCGCTCGATCGCTTGGGTGGCTTCCTCACGCGCTGGCGCCGACGGCGCGCTGACTCCTCGCGTCTGGTGCCGAGGCAAGGTGCGGCAGCACCCCTGGTCCTTCGCAGAGCTCGCCAAGCGCGCACAGCAGTCACGCTCGGCCTTCAGGCAGCGGTTCACCGCGCTGCTGGGACAACCGGCCCACCGGCTACATCATCGAGCGGCGACACCGGTCTCAATGACCTCAGGTCAGCGACTGCCCCTGCGGCTCAGCACAATTCCGGCGATCACAATCGCCCCGCCCAGCGGTTCATGCCAGCCGATGCGCTCGCCCAATAACAAGGCGCCCAGCAGCACCCCGATCACCGGGGTCAGATAGGTGACCGACGAGGCCGCGGTGGCACCCCATCCGTTGATGATGCGGGTGTTCCAGACGTAGGCCAACCCGGTCCCCAGCACCCCAAGCGCCATCATGCTCAACACCACCGCCGGAGTCGCGTCCATCCGGTGGCGGTCCACGAGCGCCACCACGACGGTCATCAGCACCGCCCCCACACCCACCTGGATACCGGCGACCGCCAGCGCGGGCAGACCCAGCGGCGTGACGTACTTGCGCATGTAGACGAAACCGATCCCATAGCTCAGAGTCGCCCCAAGACAGGCGAATTGTGCGAGCACGGGGCCCCCGTGACCGAGCAGCTGCCATGGGGCCAACACCACGCACACACCCACGAACCCGAGCGCCAATCCGAGTAGCTGCATCCGGCCGGGGCGCTCGGCCCGCAGCGCCATCAGTGTCACCAGCGTGGTCATCAAGGGGGTCGCCGCGTTATAGATACTCGCCAACCCGGAGTCGATGGTCTGCTCGGCCCACGGATACAGCACGAACGGAACAACGCACAGCGTCAGTGAGACGACGCCGATATGTCCCCACACCTTGGCCTGGCGCGGCAGCGGAACTCGCAGCAGCAGAACCAGGAAAACGAGAGTCAGGGCACCGAAATCCAGGCGCGCTGCCGCCACCTGCAGCGCCGAAAGCCCCTGCAGACCGACCTTGATGAAGAGGAAACTCGCACCCCACACCAGGGCAAGAGCGGCGAACTGAAGAGGGAGCCAGCGATTGCGGGTCGGAGCGACGGTCGCGGTGTCCACTGAGTGATTCCACAGCACAACTGACCACAAGCGCCAGCGGATTTCGGACGTCACACGCCGGTGCTGGACCCCGGGCGCACGATCATCAGCACGGTGACCACCGTCCACAGCAGGTTGAAGATCCCGGTGAACATCGCCAACCGCGCGAACACCCGCCCATCGAGCGACTCACCTGCGCCCAGCTGGGCCAGCACCCGCTGCTGCCGCGGCAACACCACAAACACCAGCACCGCCGCTGCCGCCCCCGTCAGCACCAGCGATGCGATCAGCCAGGGGGTGCCCAGGACGCCCATCAGATCGGCCAGCGGCAGCCCGAACATCGGAATCGCGATACCTACCGCCGCGTACACCCGGCAGACCCGATGCAGGGTGCGCAAGCTCCCTAGCTCGCTAATGCCGTCGGGCGAGGCCGCGGCGCGACGTGCGAACGCTGGAAACATGCTGGCCGCCACAGTGATTGGGCCCACCGCGAGGATCACCGCTAGCACGTGGATCGAGAGCAATACCTTGGTCACGCGCAGACGGTATCGGTCCCGCCGCAGCACCGAAAGCCCGCCGCTGGCCATATTTCGACGACTTTCGGCCGTATCGTTCCCCAATCTTGGGAGTATGTGCCAATGGGCCGTCGAATACTGATGTACTTCACCGTGTTCGGGATCGCGATGTGGTTCTTCGGAAACCTCTACGAGGCCATCGTGATAGGACCGAACATCGCTGGTGACACCAAGGAGCAGCTGAAGGCATTTCAGCAGTTCACCGAGGTGGCGAACCCCGTGTACTACTACATCCCGCTCACCCAGATCGCCGCCATCACCCTGATCGTCTGGTTCGTGCGCACCCCGCGCAGAGCCCCCGAGAAACTCTCGCTGTTCCTGGCCTGCCTCGTCGAGATCGCGGCCGTCGCCCTGTCCGTCTATGTCATCGTCAAGCTCAACATGACGCTCTTCTTCGGTGCGCTGGGCGAAACTCCCAGTGAGCTACATCAGCTCGCGCTGCAATGGAACGTGCTGAACCTCGTCCGCGTGGTTCTCACCGCGATCGCGCTACTGTTCGCCCTGAGAGCCCTGCGCCTTGTCTGGCAGTCCTCCGGTCGACACCCGACCGCCGCCGAGTGAAGCTTCCCCTGTTCCGAACATCTCAACGAGGAGATCTGCATGTCCAGTACCCCAAGGACAGTGGTCATCACCGGCGCGAACGCCGGAATCGGCCTAGCCACGGCACACCGGCTGGCCGCCGATGGGCACACCATCGTGATGGCCTGCCGCAATCAGCAGAAGGCCCAGGCAGCGCGCGATGAAATCCTGGCCGCAACGCCCAGCGCTCCCGTCGACGTCATGTCGCTGGATCTGTCCTCGTTCGAGCACATCCACCGCTTCGCCGGCGAGCTGGCCGCACAGCATCCCCAGGTCGACGTGCTGATCAACAATGCCGGCGCCTCACCGATGCGCCAGTCCAGCACCGCGGACGGATTCGAACTGCAGTGGGGGGCCAACTATCTGGGCCCCTTCCTGCTGACGCACCTGCTGCTTCCGCAACTGCAGGCCGCCCGAACCGGCGATGCCCGCGTCATCCACCTGGCCTCCGTCGCCCACAGCGTGGGCAGGATCAATGAAAAGACCTGGCGTGGAAGGCATTTCTACTTCACCTTCTCCGCCTATGCGCAGTCGAAAATGGGTAATCTCATGTTCAGCAATGCCCTTGCCCGCCGCCTCCCCGCTGGAGTCACGTCGAACGCGCTACATCCCGGCAACGTCAGATCCGAGATCTGGCGTGAGATACCGCAGCCCATCCGGCCGCTGGTGATGCTGGCGCTGATCACACCGGAGCGGCCCAGCCAGCTGATCACCGACATGGCGGTCGCGGAGGAACACCACGGGCGCAATGGGGAATACCTCACCGCGCAAAAGCCGAGCCCGGTACGGCGCTACACGAAAAATGTAGCGGCGCAGGATGATCTTTACGCCAAGAGCTGCGAACTGGTCGGCGTCGAGCCCCTGCCGGTGCGCAGATAGCAGACCTTCTCACCTCAGCGCGTGAATTCCGTTGTACAGCACCATCACACCGATCACGACCAGGATTGTCGCCATCAAGGCCGCGTTGTTCTCCTCCATCCAATCCTTGAGCCGGCCCATGGTGTCGTCGAGGCGGTGGCCTGCGGCTGCGTAGGCCAGTATCGGGGCGGCGACTGTCGATGCGGCGACGGCGACGAAGAACGCCGCGGCCATCCAGCGATCCGCGGCATCCAGCCCGCTGGCGCCGATCGCCAATCCCGCTGGAACGCAAATGAATAGGACGTCGGGCCGCACCACGACCAAAGCCGCCCCCGTTATCGCCGCCCGCGCCGGGCCGATCGTGCCGAACGATCTCATCCAGCCCGGCGACTCGGTGTGATGATGCCGAGTGAGCCACCGATAGATACCGAACAGGATGAGCGCCGAGCCAAGAACCACGCGCACCCACGAGGCCCAGTTCGGCACCGATCGGTGCAGCCCGCCGAGTAAGCCGGTGGCACCGACGCACAGCGCCGTAAGCGCGGCCAGGCTCAACAGCCACCCGGCAAGGAAGGCCAGACCACTGGGCCGCGGCCTCGGCGACTGCAAGACCAACACCGCCGGGATGACCGTGATCGGCGACAGCGCGATAACCAGTCCGAGCGGAACAAGCCCGGTGAGAACCGAGCCCCAACTTCCTGCCATGAGCAGCATCTTCGCACCATGAACACGATGTCACCGGCGAAAAGTACAGATAGGCAGCCCGCCCGTTAGGACGCCGTGGGGCTGTAGTGGTGGGGACTGTCGCGCAGCCCCGCCGGAGGCAGATAGCGCGTTGAAGTCTGCGGCAATGGCGCGTCGGCGGGCATCCGCCCGGTCGCCCGGTCCCACCCCGCTCGTGCACGCGGATGTTTTCTCAACCGGAACGGCACGAGGCGGAAGATCGCGTGGTTTACCCGCCCCAGCCGCTCAAGACGCCGCTCGTCGCGGTCGGTCCACGTGTACCCCAGGCGCTTTCGCACGGAATCATCGAACATTCCAACCATCACCCACTCAGAGAACCGGGTGAAGATGGGAAGCGCTATGCGCCATATCCAGGCCGGCATCAACGGCAAGAACGGCGGCTTGGGCAACTGGGCGAAATCCAGCAGATCACGCGTCGCCTTGTTATCCTCTAAGACGTTGGCGCACATGTCATCCCAATAGTCCTGAAACTCCTCCCAGGTCTTGGGCACCGGCCGCATGCTCATCCCGTACATCTGGTACCAGACGATGTGCTCATCGAAAAGCTGCCGCTTCTGCGCCTCGGTAAGTCCCCCACCAAACCGCTCCACCGAGAGCAACAACGCCTTGAAGAAGGTTGCGTGGGCCCAATAGAAGACGTCGGGGTCGAGCGCGCTGTACCGGCGCCCTTGACTGTCAACACCTTTGATGCCGACGTGATATCCGCGCACCTCGGCGCCCGTTATCGGCGCACGATCCCCGTCGAAGACCACGCCGGTGATCGGATACAGCGACCGCAGGAGCCGTTCCCACCGTTCACGCAGAAAGGTGGAGTGCTCCTCGACGGCGGCACCGAGTTTCGGGTGCATGTTCTGCATCGCGGTGGCGTAGGAGCCCATCAACATCCCGGACCAGTCCGCGGTGAGTTTCCACGTCAACGACTCCGGTCCCAGCGGCACCGGCATGGACCGATCCGAACCGTGGGTGACCGGGCACCCCGCCGTCAGAGAATCGACCTCGCCGTCAGTCATAACGTGCTCCGGTGTCGCTTATCGCCAGAAACTGAATTGATATTCAGTTATGGGACGACGTTAAGGCGCCCTATGTGGTCACGTCAAGCACCAAAATGGCCGGGGTCAGGAAACCTTTGGGTTGTAGTGCCGGGAACTACCCCAGGTATCCAACGGTGGCAGGTTGCGATCCGGGGTCTGCACCAGTGGGGCGTCGGTGGGAATCCTTCCCGTGGCACGGTCCCAGCCGGCCCGGGCCCGCGGGTGGCGCCGCTTGCGTTCGGGCACAAACTTGAACAGCAGATTGACACCCTGACCGAACTTGCGGTGCAGCCACTCGTCACGTGCTGACCATGTGTACCCAAACCGCTCTCGGACCGACGGGTGATACAGCCCAACGGTCATCCACACGAACATCGGTGCCACCAAACGACGCTGGAACCGCCACAGACGCTCGGGAATCCATGGCGCGAACGGCGGCACCGCCAGCGTGGACAGGTCGAGCACGTCCCGCGCAGCCTTGTTGTCCTCCAACACATTCGCGCACATATGCTCCCAGTACACCTGGAAGTCCTCCCAGGTTTCGGGAACGGGCCGCATGCTCATGCCGTACATGCGATACCACTGCACGTGCTCGTCGAACAGCTGCCGCTTTTCGGCCTCGCC
This sequence comes from Mycobacterium sp. D16R24, assembly GCF_002013385.1. Classification (NCBI taxonomy): domain Bacteria; kingdom Bacillati; phylum Actinomycetota; class Actinomycetes; order Mycobacteriales; family Mycobacteriaceae; genus Mycobacterium; species Mycobacterium sp. D16R24. The sequence continues at coordinate 12,871 of NZ_MAEV01000017.1, forward strand.
GATACCACCGCTGAGCCAGTCCGCCACGATGATCGTGCCCATGAAGAAGGTGGCGTGTGCCCAATAGAAGACATCAGGATTGAGTGCGCTGTACCGCCGCCCCTGAGCGTCGACCCCCTTGATACCGATGTGATAGTCGCGCACCTCGGCGCCCGTCCTGAGGGCCCTGTCCCCGTCGAACACGACGCCCCCGATCGGGTACAGCGAGCGCAGGAGGCGCTGCCAGCGCTCCCGGAAGAACAACGAATGCTCTTCCACTGCGGCACCCAACTGCGGATGCATGTTCTGCATGGACCCGGCATACGGTCCCTGCAGCACTCCCCGCCAATCCCCGAAGTACTTCCATGTCAACGACTCAGGGCCCAGTGGCACAGGCATCGCCGGACCCGCTCCGTGGCTCACCGGACAGCCCGACATGAAGGTGCCGGATTCCGCGACAGGCTGCGTCTCGGCGAGCTCGGACATATCGTTAACCATTCGGAACGCTCCGTTGCAGTTCGACGTATAGTGACAATCAAGGTTGTCAACTTTGATATCAGACTAGGAGGCCCGTGGCCAGCGGTCAAGCGCAACGACGTAGCTGGGCGGGCATCTCAGCGGCCGAGCGCGCAGACGAGCGGCGGCGCGAGCTCATGGCGGCCGGCGTGCGACTGCTGGGGCTCAGCCCCCGGCCGGCCGTGACCGTCCGGGCCGTATGCCGATCCGCTGGCATGACCGAGCGGTACTTCTACGAGAACTTCTCCGACCGCGACACCTTTGTTCGTGCGGTTTACGACCACGTGGGCTTTCGCGCAATCGAAGCGCTCAGCGGTGCCCGTTCCGCACATGAGGGTGTCGACGCTTTTGTCCGGCTCATGGTCGACGAACCCACCATGGGTCGAGTCCTGCTGATAGCGCCGACCTTTGAGCCGACGCTCTCGGAATCCGGTTATGACTGGCTGCCGCGATTCGTCGCGTTGTTACAGGGAAAGCTCAGCACCAACCTCGCCGACGAGGTACAGCAACAATTGGTGGCAACCAACCTGGTGGGCGCGCTGACAAGTCTTTTCAGGGCATACCTGAACGAGGAGCTGAACGTGGGTCGGCAGCGGTTCGTGGACTACTGCGTGCAGATACTGCTGCAGGGCGCTACCGCGACACCGTCGAGCGGGGCGACGGGGTCGACTACGTCGCTGCGGACTTCGCCTTATCCTCAGCAGCCTTCTTAGCCGCCGCGACCTCTGCCTTGTAGCAGCGCAGGGTCACGTGGACCATCTTTCCGCGGTCGTCTTGACCCTTCTTGACGGTGAACGCTTCCTGATGCGCGACAAGGCAATTGTCGAGGCCCACTTGATCGCCAGAGCGGCCTGCAACGACAACCGTGTAGCCCTCACCCTGAAGAGTGGAGGAGGCGTCGGAGTAGAACTGCCCGGTCGTATCGGTTGGGCCACCGGCATGGGCTAGCCCGGCCATCGCCAACGAGAAACCCGCACCCGCAACCGCGACGACGGTCGCGTTGACTACCGACTTCACTGGATACACCTCCACCTTGGAATGTAGGCAATCATACTGTGGGTATAGCGCCCTCGCACCCCGAGCGAGAAACGCATTGATCCGCACGTCGGAAGGCACGCGGACGGGTATTTGTGCGTCACGATCCGAGCACTTGTGTGCAACCGCCGTTTACAGATATATTGACTGCAACTTCCAGATACAGATAACTCTGTCGAGACCTGAGGAACGTGTCCATGCAGAAGGAATTCACCGACCTTGAGTTGCTCCATGAGCTCGAGCCCGTGGTCGAGGAGAATGTCCATCGCCACCTCGGCGTCACCAAAGACTGGAACCCCCACGACTATGTGCCGTGGTCTGAAGGCAAGAACTACAAGGCCCTGGGCGGTCAGGACTGGGATCCGGAGCAGTCCAAGCTCTCCGAGGTGGCCAAGGTCGCCATGATCACCAACCTGCTGACCGAGGACAACCTGCCCTCATATCATCGCGAGATCGCCATGAACTTCACCATGGACGGGCCGTGGGGCACCTGGGTCAACCGGTGGACCGCCGAGGAGAACCGCCACGGCATCGCCATCCGCGACTATCTCGTCGTCACCCGCTCGGTGGATCCGGTAGAACTCGAGAAGCTCCGGGTGGAGCAGATGACCCGCGGCTTTTCTCCCGGCCAGAACCGCCAGGGCGGCGAGGAGCTTTTCGCCGAGAGCTTGTTTGACTCGGTGGTCTACGTGACGTTCCAGGAGCTGGCCACCCGCGTCTCGCACCGCAACACCGGCAAGGCCTGCGATGAACCCGTCGCCGACGAGCTGCTCAAGCGCATCTCCACCGACGAGAACCTGCACATGATCTTCTACCGCAACATGGTCGAGGCCGGACTCGCCATGGCCCCCAACCAGGCCATGAAGTCCATCCACCGCGTGCTCGACAACTTCAAGATGCCCGGATACACGATCCCCGGCTTTCGCCGCAACGCCGTCACCATCGCCACCGGCGGCGTCTACGACCCGCAGTCCCACCTCGAGGAGGTGGTGCTGCCGGTGCTGCGCAAGTGGCGCATCTTCGATCGTGACGACATCACCGGCGAGGGCGAGTGGTACCGCGAGGACCTCGATCGCATCGTCGGCGACCTCAAAAAGACCTCCCAGGACTTCGAGGAAGTCAAGGCCAAGTACCTGGATCGCCAGGCCAAGCGCGCCGAGCGCAACGCCGCCAAGGCCGCCAGGGAAGCGGTCAGTGTCTAATCGACTGACACCGTGACCGCATCCGTCGACCTTCCGAAGGCCCGATCCCGCGAACTGCGGATCGGGTCTTTGGTATTGCCGAGCCCCGTCGTGCTCGCTCCGATGGCAGGCGTTACCAACGTGGCGTTCCGGACGCTATGCCGGGAGCTGGAGCTGGCCACCACGGGCACCGTGAGCGGACTATATGTCTGCGAGATGGTGACCGCGCGGGCCCTCGCCGAACGGCACCCTGTCACGCTGCACATGACGACCTTCTCCCCCGAAGAATCGCCACGGTCGCTACAGCTCTATTCGGTCGATCCGGAAACGACCTACCGCGCCGCCAAGATGGTGGTGGACGAGAATCTCGCCGACCACATCGACATGAATTTCGGTTGTCCGGTCCCTAAGGTCACCCGAAATGGCGGGGGCGCAGCGCTTCCCTACAAGCGGCGGCTGTTCGGTCAGATCGTCTCCGCCGCCGTGCGCGCCACCGAAGGCACCGACATACCGGTCACGGTCAAGTTCCGCGTCGGCATCGACGACGACCACCACACGCACCTGGACGCCGGGGCTATCGCCGAGGCCGAGGGGGCCGCCGCAGTCGCGCTACACGCCCGCACTGCCTCGCAGCGCTACTCGGGCGCCGCCGACTGGAACCAGATAGCCGCGCTCAAGAACCACGTGACAACCATTCCCGTCCTCGGAAACGGCGACATCTTCGATGCCGCCGACGCGGTCGTCATGATGGAACAAACGGGCTGCGACGGCGTCGTCATTGGTCGCGGATGCCTTGGCCGCCCCTGGCTCTTCGCGGAGCTGAGTGCCGTTTTCAACGGTCAGACGATTCCAGTGCCGCCAAATCTCGGTCAGGTCACGGACATCATGCGGCGTCACGCGGTGTTGCTCGTCGATCATTCCGGGGAGGACAAGGCGTTGCGCGATATGCGCAAGCACATCGCCTGGTATCTGCACGGCTTCCCGGCCGGTGGCGACCTCCGGCGCGGGCTCGCACTCGTCAGCACCCTCGCCGAGCTGGACACCCTGCTCAATCAGCTGGATCCCGCCGCGCCCTTCCCCGAGGGCGGAAACGGCCCCCGGGGCCGCCAGGGGTCACCGGGCAAGGTGTCGCTGCCCGATGGCTGGCTCAACGACCCCGACGATTGCACGGTTCCCTCGGCGGCCGACGTCATGCACTCTGGCGGGTGACGTGGGGTCACATCTCGGTTACTGGGCATGGTGATCTGCGGCAATGCTCAGTAGCATGTGACGACGACCGCGCCCCGGGCACGGCGTTATGTGCTGCCGGTGTGCCTTGTACTTGCAACTGTCCAGACGTTTTTAAGCGAGGTTGAACATGGGTGATGGCCCCAACGCCACTCCTGCCCAACCACGCGCGTACGGCGCGGCCCCCTGGGAACGCGCCGTCGAACCCGTTGGCAGTCATCCTGACATCGACGTGGCACCGGAACCATCCAACACACCGTGGACACCACCCCCAGCGCTGAATCACTCACTGCCCGATCCCACCGACGACGAGTGGACCCGGCGGTGGGAGACCGCACACGCGATGCGCGAGCCACAGCCCGCGGCGCCAGCTCCCCGACCCGCGCCGAGACAGGCCGCACGACCTCCCAGGCCCGCTACCAACGGATCGAAGCCCGGCCCGGCACCGGAACCGTCGGCACACGAGACCGGCTCGCACTCGCTGTCGGTAGCCGACCTCCTGGCCCGTGAGGGCGCCGGCGGCGGGCGCCGATCGCGGCGGCACGCGCGATCGGAACCCGAGGACCGCGCCGAGGAGCCCGCTCCCGCGGCGTTCGCCGACGAAAGCCACACCGACGTCCTCCCCCAGGTGCGACAGGACACACCCGACCTCGATCGCTATTCCGCCGGGCCGGTCGACGAGCACGCGAACTTTGTCGACTACCCGGATGACGCACCCCTCTACGACAAGGCCGCCGCGCGCCGCGTACGGGCATCGAATCTGGACGACAACATCGACACCCGCGCCATCCCCATCCGCGTGGGAAATCCGGAAGCCTTTGTCCAGGAACCTGAATCCAAGCGCTCGCGGCGCCCCATCTACCTCGGGCGCTCCATCGCCGCCGTCGTCGCAGTGTGCTCTCTCACCGTCACCGGCGGCGCCTGGCAGTGGAGCAACGTCAAGAACAACAGACTCAATCGCGTCGAGGCGCTGGACCCCAACTCCCACGACATCCGCGATCCCAACGCTCAGTACGGCGACGAGAACTTCCTCATCATCGGTGTCGATACCCGCGCGGGTGCAAATAGCACCATGGGCGCCGGAGACACCTCCGATGCCGAAGGCACGCGCTCGGACACCATGATGTTGGTCAACATCCCGGCGAACCGTAAGCGGGTCGCGGTCGTGTCCTTCCCCCGCGATCTGGCGATCCAGCCGACGCTCTGCGAGGTGTGGAACGAGGACACCCGGTCCTACGGACCCGATAAGGCCTACACCGAAACCAAACTCAACTCGGCGTTCGCATTTGGCGGTCCCAAGTGTCTGGTCAAGGTCATTCAGAAGATCTCGGGCTTGAACATCAACCGCTTCCTCGGGGTGGACTTCGCCGGGTTCTCCAAGATGGTCGACGCGCTGGGCGGGGTCGAGGTGTGCACGCCCACGCCGATCGAGGACTACGAGCTGGGCACCGTGCTGGAAAACGCTGGGCGCCAAACGGTCGACGGACATACGGCCCTGCAGTACGTGCGTGCCCGTCAGGTCACCACCGAATACAACGGCGATTATGGGCGCATCAAGCGGCAGCAGTTGTTCCTGTCATCCCTGCTGCGTTCGATGATCTCGCACAACACCTTCTTCTCGTTGAGCAAGCTCAACAATGTGGTGAACACCTTCATCGACGACTCTTACGTCGACAACATCAGGACGAAAGACCTTGTGGACCTTGGTCAATCACTGCAAGACGTGAAGGCCGGCCGCATCACCTTCCTGACGGTGCCAACCGATGGCACCGACTCTGAGGGCAACGAGACGCCGCGCACCACAGATATCCGAAAGATCTTCGACGCCATCATCAATGACGATCCGTTGCCTGGCGAGCTGCAGCCCGACGGCACCCGCGTCCCCATGCCCGGCACCACCACCCAGGACACCACCTTGGCGTCCAGTGAGCATGGAGCCGCCACTGAACTCGGCGAAACATCCATGGCCACACCAACTCCCGCCGCTACGCCGAGTGAGCAGATCGATCTGGTCACCACCGAGCCCAGCGAGATCAACGTGCACGTGTCCAACAGCACAGGCCAGACGGGCCTGGCAGCATCGGCCGCCAGCCAGCTGTCTCAGTACGGATTTGGCATCACCACCACCGACGACTATCCGTCCGCGCTGCCCACCACCACGGTCTTCTTCTCCCCGGGGCACGAGCAGCAGGCCGCGACGGTTGCCGCCTCATTCGGTGGAGCCAAGCTCCAGCGGATCAACGGAGCCCAGACTTCCGTCCGCGTGGTCCTCGGCAGTGACTACGCGTCCACCGCCAACGTGCAGGCTCCGCCCGTCGCCGGATCGACCGTTCCGTTGCAGCTCTCCTCGGGCGCGATGGCTCCCGCCGAACTCCCCATGGACCTGACGGTTGTCAACGCCGGCGACGCTACCTGCGGATAATCCGTCTATTTAGACGCTGATCGCATTTTCTTCGACGGAACCTGTGGTGGCATTCACTCGGCGTTCACGCCAGAGCCATGACTCGACGACGACGGGTCCGTAGGCTTAATCCATGCGTACCGCGTTTCAGGAGCAGCTGTCCTCATTATCGGCACAGCTCGGGGACATGTGTGGGTTGGCCGGAGCCGCCATGGAGCGGGCCACTCGTGCATTGCTGCAGGCCGACCTCGTCCTTGCCGAGCAAGTTATCTCCGACCACGAGCAGATCACCGCGATGAGCGCCGCCGCCGAAGAGAATGCCTTCGCCATCTTGGCCCTGCAGGCTCCGGTGGCCGGCGACCTTCGCGAGGTCGTCAGCAGCATCCAGATTGTCGCGGACGTGGACCGAATGGGTGCCCTGGCCCTGCACGTCGCCAAGATCGCCCGGCGTCGTCATCCGCAGCACGCACTGCCCGAAGAGGTCAACGGATACTTCGCCGAGATGGGCCGTGTCGCAGTCGATTTGGGCAACAGCGCGCAGGAGGTGCTGCTGACCCGCGATCCGGAGAAGGCCGCCCGTATCAATGAAGAAGACGATGCAATGGACGACCTGCACCGGCATCTGTTCACCGTGCTGATGGACCGCGAGTGGAAGCACGGAGTGGCCGCGGCCGTCGACGTGACCCTGCTGGGCCGCTTCTACGAGCGCTTCGCCGACCACGCGGTGGAGGTCGCCCGACGAGTCATCTTCCAGGTGACTGGCAGCCTGCCGCCAGAAGGACAGGGCCACGACCACCTGACGTCGCTCTAAGCGGCTAAGGCACCAGAACGATCTTCCCGCGGGTGTGCTGCTGTTCAAGCAGCTCGTACGCACTGCGCACGTCATCCAGCGGGAACGTCTGCGCGACAATCATCTCCAGCTTTTGGTCGACAATCAGTGCGGCCAGCTCGGCGAGCACCTGCGCCGAGGCGCCTTCGGCGTTTCCCACACTTTGCACGCCGTATCGCTCGATTGCCGCGAAGTCGATGATGGTGTCGATTCGCCGCAGCTCCACTCCAAGCTCATTGAGCGCCAGCTCCACGTAGCCTCCGCCGAAGAGGTCGAGGAAGGCGTCAACCCGCCCGTCGGGCGCTGCTGCCTTGATGCGGTCTGCCAATCCGTCGCCGTAGTTGACCGGGATGACGCCATGCGCGGTGAGCCACTCGTCGTTGCCCGGCCCCGCGATACCGATCACGGTCGCACCAGCGGCCTTGGCGAGCTGTACGGCGATGGTGCCCACTCCCCCCGCCGCGCCGGAGACGGCGACCACATCACCCGGAGCCAAATCAACCGAGCCGACCGCGGCGTATGCGGTGGTACCCGCGACGAAGAGGCTGCCCGCCACCTCCCACGACAGACTCTCAGGCTTGGTGACTAGCTGGCTGGCCGGAACGACGACGAACTCCGCGTGACTGGCCCGATCATCGGTATAGCCGAACACCTCGTCCCCTGGCGCAAAACGCGCCACGCTGCGGCCCACCTCCACCACCACACCTGCCAGGTCGCTGCCCTGTCCGGAGGGGAAGGTCGCGGGGAACCTGTCGTGCAGCACCCCGGTGCGGATCTTCGCCTCGCCGGGGTTGATGCCCGCAGCACGCACCTGCACGAGCACCTCACCGGGCCCGGGGACCGGACGCGGCACCTGACGCACCTGCAGGACGTCGATATCGCCGTACTGGTCGAACTGCACTGCCTTTGTCATGCCGACTAAGACAGCCGCGCGACCCGGGGTATTCCGCCGAGTCTGCGTCTCTCGACGTTCTGGGGCACAAAACCGCCGTGAGATGCAGACTCGGCGGCAATCGTGCGATCGTGATCAGCCGAAGCGGCCGGAGATGTAGTCCTCGGTGGCCTTCTGGCTGGGGTTGGAGAAGATCCGCTCGGTGTCGTCGATCTCCACCAGCATGCCCGGCCTACCGGCGGCCTCCAGGTTGAAGAACGCGGTCTGATCGCTGACGCGCGCGGCCTGCTGCATGTTGTGCGTGACGATCACGATCGTGAACTCCTGCTTGAGCTCGGAGATCAAATCCTCGATGGCCAGCGTGGAGATGGGGTCCAGGGCCGAGCACGGCTCGTCCATCAGCAGCACGTCCGGCTGCACCGCGATGGCTCTGGCGATGCACAGACGCTGCTGCTGACCGCCGGAGAGCCCGCCACCCGGACGATCCAGACGGTCCTTGACCTCGTTCCACAGGTTCGCACCCTGCAGTGAGCGCTCGGCGACCTCGTCAAGGGTCTTCTTGCTGCGCACGCCCTGCAACCGCAGGCCGGCCACCACATTGTCACGAATCGACATGGTGGGGAATGGGTTTGGCCGCTGGAACACCATGCCAATGGTCTTACGCACCGATACCGGGTCTACCCCGGCACCGTAGATGTCGGCACCGTCGAGCAGCACCGAACCCTCGACACGAGCCCCGGGTGTCACCTCATGCATCCGGTTGAGGGTGCGCAGCACGGTCGACTTACCGCAACCGGATGGGCCGATGAAGGCCGTCACGCTACGAGGCGGAACCGACAGCGCGACATCCTGAACGGCGTGGAATTTACCGTAAAAGATGTTGACGTCCTTGAGATCGAGGCGCTTGGCCATGACTACCTTCCTAGACCTTTTTAGGTGCGAAGAAACGCGAAATGAGCTTGGCGATTACGTTGAGGATCGCCACCAACAAGATGAGGGTGAGGGCGGCGCCCCAGAGCCGCGACTCGGCAAGTCCCACCACAGAACCGCTGCGCTGATCGAGCATCATGCCGGGCAGTGAGGCCATCTCCCCGCCGAACATGTCGAAATTGATCAGTTTGCTATAGCCGACAAGCACCAGCAGCGGTGCGGTTTCGCCCATGACACGGGCCAGCGCCAGCATCACACCGGTAACCACACCCGAGAGTGCGGTGGGCAGCACGATGCGCGCGATGGTCTTCCACTTGGGCACGCCCAGTGCGAAAGAGGCCTCGCGCAGATCGTTCGGGACGATCTTGAGCATTTCCTCCGAGGAACGCACCACCACCGGAATCATCAACAGCACCAAGGCAAGCGATACCGCAAGGCCCGACCTCGGCAGCCCGAGCGTGGCCACCCACAGGGCATAGATGAACAGCGCGGCGACAATGGACGGCACGCCGGTCAGGATGTCGACCATGAAGGTGGTGAGCTTGGCCAGCCGAGAGTTGGCGCCGTACTCGACGAGGTAGATGGCCACGAAGATGCCGATGGGCACCGAGATGATCGCGCAGAACAGACCTTGGAAGAGCGTGCCGATGATGGCGTGATAGGCACCGCCGCCCTCTATCCGATTGGTCATCATGTTCTGAGATTTGAACCACCAGTCCGCACTGAGGATGGCGCTGAATCCGCGATCGAACACGGTGTACAGAACCCACACCAGCGGAATCAGGGCGACCAGCACCGAGGCCGAGACAAGGACCGTGGCAAGGGCGTTGGTGGCCTTGCGCCTACCCGAGAGCGGATGGAAGGCAGGCTCCTTCACGGGCCTGTCAAGAGTCGCGGTCATACCCGGCCCTTTCCGCCGACGACGGCACGGGCCGCCGAGTTCACCAGGAATGTCAGCACGAACAGCACCAGCCCGGCCGCGATGTAGGCTCCGGCCTCCAATTCGTTGTTGAATTCCGAGGCATTGGAAGCGATATGGGTTGCAAAGGTGCTCCCACTGTCGAACAGCGACCAACCGAATGCCACCGAGGTACCCGACAAGATCAACATCAGTGCGATGGTCTCGCCCAGCGCGCGGCCGAGCCCTAACATAGAACCACTGATATATCCGGAGGTGCCGAACGGAATGATGGTGGTGCGCACCACTTCCCATTTGGTGGCGCCCAAGGCGAGCGCGGCCTCGATCTGGCCCTTCGGGGTCTGAATGAAGACCTCTCGGGTGACAGCCGCGATGATCGGCAGGATCATCACCGCCAGCACAATGCCACCGGTGAACAGGTTGCCGCCGCCTCCGATGTTTACGGGGCTGTCGGCAAAAAACGGTATGAAACCGAGGTTTCTGTTGAGCCAGAGGGCAACCGGCGCGATCGCGGGCGCCAGCACGTAGATGCCCCACAGGCCGTAGACGATGGACGGCACCGCGGCCAGCAGGTCGATGACATAGGCCAGTGGCCCACGAACCCGTGCCGGTGCGTACTCGGCGAGGTAGATCGCGATACCAAGAGCCACCGGCATGGCGAGCAGGAGCGCGAAGACCGACACGAAGACGGTGACCTGGAACAGATCGAGGACGCCGAATTGCATGTGCGCCGTGTCGTCGGTGCGCCACGGACCGTTGTAGAGGAAGAAGTTCGCGTCATCGTTGTTCAGCGCCGGAACAGCGCGCAGGATCAGGAATACGGCCACCAGACCGATGAGCGCGACAACGAACACTCCCGAGCCAGTCGCGAGCCCGGAGAAGATGCGGTCGCCTGGACGGCTGACCGTCTTGGTGGACGTAGCGGGTGGCTGATGGTCGCCCTCGTCGCTCATGGGTTGTGGCTTCTCCTCGGAGACCGATCCGTCAAGATCCGCCGGACGGGCTACCCCCACGGGATCGATCCCGCTGGTCTGGCTGCTCATTGAACTCGCTGTCTATGTTGTTGATGGTACGTCCCCACCCGGGTCGCCCGAGCTCACCGGGTGGGGACGAATCAGCTGCTAGGAAAGGGCCTTGATGGCCGTCTCCAGACGAGACTTGAACTGTGTGGGCAGCGGGGCGTAGCCGACATCGGCCAAACCCTTCTGGCCCTGGTTCACCGCAACCGTCAGGAACGACCTCACCGCGGCGGCAACTTCGGGGTCCTTGTAGCCCTTGGAGCAGACGATCTCGTAGGTGGCGAGCACGATCGGGTAGGCACCGGCGGTCTTGGTCCCGTAGATCGAGGCCAGGTCCAGCTTGAGGTCGTTACCCTCGCCCGCGAACTTGGCGGTCTCCACCGAGGCGGCGGCGGTCTCTGGGGTCAGCGCAACCCCGCCGGCACCGCTGTCGATCTGGGCATACGACATCTTGAGGTCGTCGGCGTAGCCCTTCTCCACGTAGGTGATAGCACCGGGCAGAGCCTTGACCTTCTCGGCCACACCGGAGGACTTCTCGGCGCTCTCACCGGCGCCGCCCTCCCAGCTGCCACTGCTGCCCTTGGTCCAGCTCTCCGGGGCAGCGGTGGTCAGGTACTTACCAAAGTTCTCGCTGGTGCCGGACTTGTCCTTGCGGTATACCGGGGTGACCTTGGTGTCCGGCAGCGTCGCGCCCGGGTTGAGTGCGGCGATGGCCGGGTCGTTCCAGCTGGTGATGGCACCGGTGAAGATCTTGGCCGCAGTGTCCGCGTTCAGGACCAGCTTGTCAACGCCGGGGATGTTGTACGCCAAGGCAATCGGGCCGAAGACGACGGGCAGGTTCCATGCCTCGTGGCCTGCGCAGCGCTCCTTTGCCTTGCCCGCCTCTTCCTCGGACAACGCCGAGTCGGAGCCGCCGATGTCGACCTGTCCGGCGATGAAGTTGTCGCGTCCCTTGCCCGAGCCGGTGGGGTTGTAGTTGATCGACTTTCCGGAGCATGCGGTCGAGTACTCGTTAGCGAAAATGTCGAAGGCGTTCTTCTGTGCCGACGAGCCCTCGGCGCTCAGCTTGGCCTTGCCCGCACAGTCGCCCGAGCCGGAAGCAGCACCGGAGGCACTCGATGAGGAACCTCCCGTGGTGTTGTCGCTACCGCAGGCGGCGAGGCCGGCGGTCAGAGCGACTGCGGCGGCCGCCGCGAAGATCGTGGTGCCAGTGCTTTTAAGATTCACGGCCTTGAGGTTCACGGCTCTCGCTTTCTCGCATGAGTGGTCAGAAGTCAGGTGATGGGGATGGATCTTCTAGGCGCACCCCGGAAACTAAAGGCAGTCAATGGACGGGCACCCGACCGCAGGTGAACGGAAAGTGAACTCACAGACTTGACAGTCCGGTCGTTATCGCAGGTAAACGCCTATCAGGCCCGACCGTAGGCGGCATCGGTGAGGGAAACCTCGAATCCCAGCCGCTCATAGGTTCGCAGGGCCGCGCCGTTGTCCGACTCGACGTACAGCAACACGGTGCTCAATCCGGTATCAGCCAGATGATGCAGCCCCACCAACGTCAGGAGGTGACCCAATCCCCGGCCCTGCGCGGCGGGGTCGACCCCCACGACATACACCTCGCCCACTCCCGGCTTATCCAAATGCCTTTTGGTCCAGTGGAATCCGAGAAGGTCGCCGGTCTGCGCGTCGTGTGCGAGGAACACCCCACTCGGATCGAACCAAGGTTCGGCGAACCGGACGGACAGATCGTCCTGCGTCCAGCCCCCTTGTTCTGGATGCCACGCGAACGCGGCGTTATTGACGCGAAGCAGATCTGAATCATCTTGCGGCCCAGCATAATGCCGGATCACGACGCCGGTGCCGGCCGAGACGACCGGCAGATCTGACAGGGGGCGACGCATCTGATGGAGCCGCCGCAACGCGACCAGCCCCAGCTTGGCAGCCAGCGCCCTGGCCTCCGGCAGGTCGCCGTGGGCCCACATGCGGGTGCCCTCGCCACCCACGCCGAGGGCTTCCCGAATCATCGCCAAACCGATTCCGCGGCGCCGCACCGCCGGCGCGACCACCAATTCGGCCATCGCCGTGGCATTCTCGCGAAGATCCCCGTCGCCGGCACTATCGTCCGGCAACACCAAGTTGAGGTACGCCGCCACGTCGTCCCCATCCGCGACGACCAGATGCTTGGCTGCGGTCCCGCGTAACTCACGCAGCACCTGCTCACCCACCGGGGCAACACCGTCGACGCGGGTGGCCCCGACAATCAACTCGCGTATCTGTAGTTGGCGCTGATCATCGAGGAGCGGGACCCATTCGGTCATACCGTCACGCTAGTCGTGATTCAGCCGGCGTTGCGTGCCCCTGGTTCGGCGACGACGTCGTCATCGCCGATCTCATCGTCCACATCGTCATCGACGTCGGAGACCGCGACACCGGCACTCTCGGATGCGTTGGAGTCGCCCTTCGCTCGCGGCGGCCGGACCGCCTTGTAACCGACGTTGCGTACGGTGCCGATCAGCGATTCGTACTCGCCGCCCAGCTTCGCGCGCAGCCTCCGCACGTGGACATCCACGGTGCGAGTGCCACCGAAGAAGTCGTATCCCCACACCTCTTGAAGCAGCTGAGCCCTGGTGAACACGCGACCGGCGTGCTGCGCCAAATATTTGAGCAGCTCGAACTCCTTGTAGGTGAGGTCGAGCGGGCGGCCACGCAACCGCGCGGTGTAGGTGCCCTCGTCAATGACCAGCTCGCCGAGCACGACCTTGCTGGCGTTCTCCACGGTGACCGCGCCCGCACGGCGGCCCACCAGCAGGCGTAGCCGTGCGTCGATCTCAGCGGGGCCCGTTCCGGGCAGCAGGATGTCGTCCAGGCCCCAGTCGACGTTGACCGCCACCAGGCTGCCCTCGTTGACCACGGCGACCACCGGAACCGACGATCCGGCGGCTCCCAGCAGTCTGCACAGGCCGCGCGCGGAGGCCAGATCCGTGCGCGCATCGACGATCGCCAGGTCGGCGGAGCCCGCCTCCAGCAGCGACGACACCTCGCTGGGCACCGGTCGCACGGTATGGGCGAGCAGCGACAGAGACGGCAGCACCGCATCGGGATTTGGGTCAGCGGTCAGCAGCAACAGGTCCAACGAGCCCTCCAACACCCGGGTGCTTCGGTCTCCAGGTGTTCCATAATGTACCCCGCCACCTGCTGGTAAGCCCGGCCGAGAACCTCAGACGCGCAGCGGTACGCCAGAATGTGCAGATGCGCAAACCCCTGATCGCCACTATCGCGGCGGTATGTGCACTGGCAATTGCCGCCACCGGCACCGATTTCGGATGTGCGATCTACGCCGAATACCGGCTGTCCCGGACCCTGCGTGCCGAGGCAAACCTGAGCTCCGATCCCTCCGTGGCGATCCTGGTGTTCCCGTTCATTCCCCAGGCTCTGGCGCACCGATACAGGGAAGTAGAGATCAAGGCGCACGGGGTGGACCACGCGGAAACGGGCAAGGCAACGCTGGAGGGCACCTTGCACGGCATCGACATCTCCAAAGCCTCCTGGCTGCTCCGCCCGGACTCCCCACTGCGTGTGGACAGGGTGGAGAGCCGAATCATCATCGACTCCAACCACTTGGGCCGATTCATGGGAATCAACGACCTTGCCGTCGAACCCCCGCCGAAGGAACAGAACGACGCTACCGGCGGCACCACCGAATCCGGTATCTCCACGGGAACCGGCCTGCTATTCACCGGAACACCGAAGACAGGCGAATTTCAGCACAAGGTGACCGTCTCCGTCGACGTCTCCGTCGGCGGACCGGCCAAAACGGACCTTCAGTTCGTCGCCACATCCGTGGTGACGGGCCCAGGCACGGCCGACCGCGATGTGCCCGAGGACCAGCAGGCGGGCGTGTTCGCCGCGTTCACCAAGGTGGTCCCGCGGCAGAAGCTGCCCTTCGCCATCGAACCAACAACGGTCGGCGCACGTGGATCAGATGTGATCATCGAAGGTATCGCCAAGGGAGTAACCATCTCCCTGGACGCGTTCAAACAGTCATGACGTCAGGTTTGTCCGCTCTTCAGGAGAGCGGCTCATCGCCCTTCGTGACCGCGGTCATGGTGATCGCGATCGCGCTGCTGGCGTCGAGCCTCATCGCAGTCGCCATCAAGAGCAGGGCCGGCAAGCTCCGCGAAGGCCCCGGCAGAACGGACGACGTCCAAGCCCCGCCCGGCATCGAGCTCTCCGCGACCGGACCGACAATCGTGCATTTCAGCGCGGTTTGGTGTGGTCCGTGCGCGTCGGTCCGCCGAGTTGTCGACCAGGTCTCGGCCGACCAGCCCGAGGTGGCCCATATAGAGGTCGACATCGATGCCAATCCCGACGCCGCGCGGGCCCTCTCGGTGCTGTCACTGCCGACAACGTTCATCTTCGATGCCACCGGACGGCAGGCATATCGGGTCTCGGGAGTGCCCAAGGCCGCCGACCTGCGCACTGCGCTGCAGGGCATGACGCAGCCGGGGTAAACTCGTCGCCGTGCAAGCCCGCCTTGAGCCGATGCTCACTAAACGACGCGCCGTCGATCTGTGCCGCGTCGCGGGCTGCTGCTGTTGTTGCTGCTAATAGCGGCCACCTTCGAGTGTGCCGTACCTGGTGTAGCCATATCCGCCACCCTTAGGAGCACAACAAACCATGACCACTGCCCACACAGCGCCCGTAATCAGTCAGGTTGACGTTCGCGGACCCCGCTTCGTCGCCTGGGTCACCACCACAGTTCTCATCATCACCCTGGCGGTGTCTGCCGTATCGCCGGTTGCGGCCGCGGTGATCCTGGGATTTCAAGCGGTGGCGTTCGCGATCGGCGCGCTGCTAGGGCCGCACCGCGCCCCCTACGGAGCGATCTTCCGGACCCTGATCCAGCCCAGGCTGAGCCCGGTCACCGAACGTGAGCCCATCCCGCCGCTGCAGTTCGCCCAGTTGCTGGGCTTCACCTTCGCCGCGGTGGGAACCATCGGGTTCGCCACCGGCGTCACCTTGCTCGGCCAGATCGTGACGGCGTTCGCACTGGGCGCCGGCTTCCTGAACGCCGCCTTCGGCATCTGCCTCGGCTGCCAGTTGTACCCGCTCGTCACCCGTTTTCGCCGCACCCAACCGTCGGCTCAGTAACCCGACAAACCACCGGAAGGATCCCCTGCATGGCACGCTCTGACGTACTGGTCTCCGCCCAATGGGCGGAAGACAACCTTTCCGCCCCCAACACGGTGTTCGTGGAGGTGGACGAGGACACCAGCGCGTACGACGTCGGCCACATCGAGGGCGCCGTCAGGCTGGACTGGAAGACCGATCTGCAGGATGCGGTCAAGCGCGACTTCGTCGATCAGCAACAGTTCTCGAAGCTGCTGTCCGACAAGGGCATCGGCAACGACGACACAGTCGTCCTCTACGGCGGTAACAACAACTGGTTCGCCGCATACGCCTACTGGTACTTCAAGCTGTATGGGCACCAGGACGTGAAGCTGCTCGACGGCGGCCGCAAGAAGTGGGAGCTGGACGGCCGCGCGCTGTCCACCGACACCGTCTCGCGGCCCGCAACGTCCTATCAGGCCGCCGCACCGGATAACTCGATCCGTGCTTTCCGCGACGAGGTGATCGCCGCCATCGGTGCCAAGAACCTGGTCGACGTGCGCTCTCCAGACGAGTTCTCGGGAAAGATCCTGGCTCCCGCGCACCTGCCGCAGGAGCAGAGCCAGCGCCCCGGACACGTCCCCGGCGCCATCAACGTCCCGTGGAGCAAGGCGGCCAATGAAGACGGCACCTTCAAGTCGGATGAAGAGCTGGCCAAGCTCTACGCCGACGCGGGGCTGGACGGTGAAAAGGAAACCATCGCGTACTGCCGTATCGGTGAGCGTTCCTCGCACACCTGGTTCGTGTTGCAGGAGCTCCTGGGACACCAGAACGTGACGAACTACGACGGCAGTTGGACCGAATACGGCTCTCTGGTGGGAGCCCCGATCGAGTTGGGAAGCTAGTTATGTGCAGTGCACCGAAGCAGGGCCTGGCCATTCCGGCGGGCGTTGACGTGGAAAAGGAAACCGTGATCACCGGCCGCGTGGTCGACGGCAACGGTCAGACAGTGGGCGGCGCCTTCGTGCGCCTGCTGGATTCCTCCGATGAGTTCACCGCCGAGGTGGTGGCGTCTGCGACCGGCGACTTCCGGTTCTTCGCCGCACCGGGCGACTGGACGCTGCGCGCGTTGTCCTCGGCCGGGAACGGCACGGCCACGGTGAGCCCCACCGGCGCCGGCATCCACGAGGTCGACATCAAGATCGAGGCCTAGCCTCTTCTTTCGCTCTATCTCGATAAGGCACTCAGGTACGTATTCAGCCCGAATCACGTACCTGAGTGCCTTTTCGCGTCACTAGGCGCCGCGGGAGTTCAGTTCGCCGTATCCGGTGCGGCCACCCCGCTCCGAGCCGGTTGACGCGCCTCCAGACCAGGCATGGGCGTATCCGGTGCGGCCCCTGTAGGAGCCGGATTCTCCAGTCCGAGGGGCTGCCCGGTAGGGATGTTCTGTCGGCCAGTGGCGGCCGTCGCCCCCGGCGCGGTACCTCCGGCGGCCTCCGGTGCGTCGGTCCGCTGCATGGGCGAAGACGGACGAGCGCCAAACACCTGACCGAGCGGACCGGCTTCATGCGGCTTGACCGTCACGTGCTTCAGCTGCACGCCCAGCCGATCGCCGGGCATGCCGACGTGGGACGACACGGGGTCGGCATTGGTCATGGCCCGGGTGCCACCGGCATCGCGGACCCGCGGTGGCGGAGTCAACGACCAAATGGACTGCAACCCGTAGACACCGGGGTAATAGCCGATGTACCCAGGCGGCGTGTAGATCTGCCCGGTCGGGTCTCCCGGAACAGACGGGTCGGCTGCGGCGATGGGCGCACCGAGTACGCCGGCGACCACGACCGCCGCGACGACGCCGACTTGGCGGATGCGAGCTCTCATACTGTCAGATCCCTCATGTTGGATTGCGGTGCAGGGCAATTCAGTGCGATGTGGCGGGGCCGAGGTCCGGTCCACTGTTGAGTGAGCCGGGCGCGATGGTTCCGTTGTCCTTCGGCTGGACCGACTCGCTGTCGGCGGTGGGTGGTGGTTGACGCGTGCCCGGGACGGGGTCTTCCAGGCCACCCGGGGCACCGTCCGCCATGCTGGCGCCTGGCACCACACCGGCGGACGGATCGGGCACACCGATCGAGTCCATCGGCGATTCCGGCCGCACACCTGGCGCGACTCCCAGTGTCGAGTTGCGCAGCGGTTCGACACCGAGTTCCGAGCCGGGCATTCCGTACTCGGCCGACGCCGAGTCGGTATTGCTCATGGCGCTGGTACCGGCTGCGTCAAGGACTCGGCGTGGCCGCATCCAGAAGCCGAGGATGTAAGTGTAGGCGCCGGGTTGATGGCCGATCCGGCCCGGCATGTTGTGGTACGGGAGCCCGTCGTACCCCGGCGGCGGCCCCGGAGGGACGGGTGGCGACGGGGCGGCGCCTGCGGTCGGCGACATGACAAGACCCGCGCAAAGGAGAGCGACGAGCAGTCCCGTGCCCTTACTGATACGTGATGTCATTCGGATGACCGTCCTCGTCTAGATCTTGATGGGTTCGCCATAGATGGCATACGAGGAGTGAGCGTTGGTGGTGGAGATCCGCAGGTAGCCGTATGACCGGATGGTGACGTCACCGCCGCAGGCGTCCACCTTGACATGCAGGTTCGTCACATCGAGTGTCGCCCGGCCCGCCGGATTGAGCGCCATGTTCGACATTGGCAGATCAACGATGACGCCGGGTTCGAGATCCGTCTGTACGTATCCCGTGGCACCGGCTCCCGCTGAACCACCGATGGAGTTACTCGACCCCAGCGAGCCTGTTCCGCTCACACCTCCGGAAACGGCACCACCCAACTGCAGACCGCTCGACACGTCGGATTGACAGCCCAACTGGTATCCCATGATGAAGAGGCTGTCGAGGATCGAGCCCTGCCCGCCAGTGACGGTTGCCGAGGAGTAGAGGTTGACGAAGGCCTCACGGGAGTTCGTAGCGTTGGCGAGGTTCGGGATCGAGTTGACGACCTCGTTGTAGCTGTTCAGATGAATGTGCCAGCCGTCCGGTGTCACCTGATCCAGGTCCTCCGGCAGCATGGTCACCGGTTCCGCGAATGCCGCGGGCGCTTCTGTCACTGCCATACCGCAGAGCACCGCCACAATGCATGCAGTGCGCGTAAATCGATCAAGCATTCCCGCCATGTGAGCCTTTCGAGTGGTTCTTGAATATCGCCGTTCTGTCTTACGGAAAGGTGCCGCTTGCCTTTTACGAGCATTTATCGACTGATATCGGCACCATCGCCCTTGAACAGGCAAAACGCCCAAGTTTCTGCGAATTATGCGGTACCGCAACAATTTCTCCAGCCGTTGCTTCCTCCTGACAAAGCTGTTCGCAACTGAACGGAGCTCATCTAGCTAGAGAGCCGTTAACGCCGCCTCGAATCTTGGTGAACGGGGACTAAACGCGGAATTTGGTATGGTTTGCCACCATTAGGCAGGTGTGGTTTCCCCCTATACGGACAGAATCACAGGCAGAAATA
Organism: Mycobacterium sp. D16R24; assembly: GCF_002013385.1. Classification (NCBI taxonomy): domain Bacteria; kingdom Bacillati; phylum Actinomycetota; class Actinomycetes; order Mycobacteriales; family Mycobacteriaceae; genus Mycobacterium; species Mycobacterium sp. D16R24. The sequence goes on from NZ_MAEV01000017.1 coordinate 32,418, forward strand.
CCCGAGAATTACCTGTGAGTGAGGGGCCACGTCGGCGACCTGGTCGTGCCGAGAAGATAGATGGTCCCCATGCGTTCGGTCGGCGCAATCTGCCGCAGGAGCAGCGCCGCGACAGTTTCGGAAACGAGAAAGCCCGCCGCCACCAGGATTCCGAGCGTGGCCGAGAGTGGTGCGCCCGGCCGGAAGGGCAGCGTCAGCCATCCCCACAATCTGGGTGATGCCGCGCCGCGGTCGTTGTTGACCGACTCGCCGGCCCCAGCAGCAGCGTTGAGATAGTGGGGGTCACGTCTGGAAACTTCCTGATATCCGGGACCCAGATACGTCCCGCCTCTTCGAATATAGCGACGCAGGCTGCGCAGCTACCCTGGCGCTGTGGCCGCCTCGCGCGTGGTAATCGCCGACGACGATGTACTCCTTCGTGAAGGTATCGCCAGCCTTCTCGATCGTTCGAATTTCGAGGTTGTGGGCCAGGCGGGCGACGCCGTCGACCTGATGGCTTTGGTTAGGGCCCACCGGCCTGACCTCGTCATCACGGATATCCGGATGCCGCCGACGCACACCACAGAAGGACTCGAGGCCGCCCGGACAATTCACAAGGAATTCCCCGCGACGGGAGTGCTGGTCCTTTCCGCACATGTGGAAGCGGAGTACGCGATCGAGCTCGTATCCACGGGAGGCGGGCGGGGCTATCTCCTCAAGAGCTGTATCGGCGATGTCGCGGAGTTCGTCGATGCGCTGAACCGGGTTGCCGGAGGGGCGGCGGTACTGGACCCGGCACTGGTCAGAGAGCTGGTGGTGACACGCCGCAACGACCATCCGATTGACGCCCTGAGCCAGCGCGAACGCGAGGTGCTGGGGGTGATGGCCGAGGGTTTATCGAATGCCGGCATCGCCCGGAGGCTGTGGATTACGGAGAGCACGGTCGAAAAGCACGTCCACAATGTGATGACGAAGCTGAGTCTCACCGAAACCGATGAATACCACCGGCGGGTGCTGGCGGTGATCACCTTTCTGGCAGGTACCTGAGGCGGGCCGAGCTCGACGTGCGTCGCGACTACGACGCCGTGTTCCCACAGACCACACCGGGATTCTCACATTCGGGACCGGTGGTGTCGGGCAGCTGCACCCACTCGGGTTGACCGCGCTGACTTTGAACCTGGTCGGGGTACCAGATTCCCGTACGACAGATGACGCCCCTATCCATGCACTGCGGCCCGGTGCCATCAGGGTGGTCGACCCAGCCACCGGCACTGTCGCGCGGCTGCTGCGCCTCGGTGGGCGCCATGCCGCCATCGAGCCACTCACCGTCATGGTTGGGCGAAGGCACCGGAGTCGGCTTATCGGGTCCCGCATATGCGAGATCCGGTGTCGCCACCACGAGCACGAGGCTGACAAGACCCACACCGATTCCCCGGAGCGCTGACTTTGATTGCCACACAGCTGATTTCCTATCCACGACGCCCACTCGGCAATCATCGCGTGTGCGCCAACCACTGACATCCAGACGGACACCCAAAGGTCATGGGGGCTTACCCCCAAGATCGGACGCTCGCGCTAATAGGACCAGCTGCCCGTGCCTGACAAACTGGGCTGAACGACAAACCCGTGCTCGCCGTAATGCCGGTCCGGCGGATCCGGGGTGTCCTTGGCCCAGGAGTCCGGTTTCTTGGCCCGGCAGGCCAGTGCATCATCGGTGAGAACCGCACAGACCACGCCATTGCCGGGCGCGATCTTGGATCCGGTGGGCAACAGCGGATACGGATGATCGTCGGGCGTCTGGTCGTACTGTGCGATGAGTCCCGGCTTCGTCAGGGACACCGTCACCGAGTTCATGCCCTGGCCGGCACCCACGATCTGCCCGGTACACGAGACGCCCAGATCCGCGATCATGTTGCTCTGGCATCTGAGGCCACCGGGCGTGCTGAACACCCAGCCCGACATGCTCGGGTGCGCACCGATCACCCGATACTCCCCCAGATCGACCGCCGGATAGGAGTCAACATCCGGAAACTCGGGCGGTTGCGCATTCGCTGTGGGTGTCACGCTAAGCCCAACAGACACTGCAAGAGGTGCTAAATACGCAGATAACGATCGTCTTGGCAAGATCGTCACACCCCTTCATCGCGGTAGCTGGATCCGACGTTACCCGGCGAGTTGTGGGTCACACCTTTATCCCAGGTAAGCTCCCATTCCGTGGTGCTCTTCTTCGAGATCATGTTGGTGGCCGCGGTGCTCGTCATCACCTGGTTCGCGCTGTACGCGCTGTACCGGCTGATCACCGACGAGTCGTGACGGAACCAGATCCGACCGCCGCCGAGCAGCGGCCATCGGTGGGCCGGAACCTACCCACCTTTCACGACCTCCCCATCCCCGCCGATACCGCGAACCTGCGCGAAGGCGCAGACCTGCATGAGGCGATGCTCGCGCTGCTGCCCCTGGTCGGGGTATGGCGCGGCGAGGGCGAGGGCCGGGATGCCGACGGCGACTACCGCTTCGGACAGCAGATCATCGTCGCGCACGACGGCAGCGACTACCTCACGTGGGATTCGCGGTCGTGGCGGCTGGATGTCGACGGGCAGTTCGAGCGGCTGACCTTGCGCGAAAGCGGGTTCTGGCGGTTCGCACCCGATCCAGACGATCCAGACGAAGAACAGGCCATCGAGCTGGTGCTGGCGCACGCCGCGGGATTTGTCGAGCTGTTCTACGGCCATCCCCGCAACGCCTCGTCCTGGGAGTTGGTCACCGATGCGCTGGCCCGGAGCAAGTCCGGCGCACTGATCGGCGGAGCCAAGCGTCTGTACGGCATCGTCGACGGCGGCGACCTGGCCTATGTCGAGGAGAGGGTGGGGGCCGACGGCGGCCTGACACCGCATCTGTCGGCACGGTTGTCGCGGTTCGCGGGCTAGACCTCCCGCGCCTGTCGCTCGTAGCCGGGCACTTCGACGCGCCTTTCCCGCCGTCGCCAGAAAGGGGGCGGCCCCCGAACCGTTCGGCTCGATCGGACTCATCGAGGGTTCGGGGGCCGGGTGGCTGCGGTGGATTTGCCCACTGCAGCGCATGGCTGCATCTAGCGAGCAGCCACCTCACATGTCCAATAAGCAATCAATGTGTCGGACCACCTCCTTCCTTGTGTACCGACGACGGTACGACGCAAGAGAGTGCGCGACAACCGATTTATTCTGCGGCGAGCAGAACTAGCGCGCGATGGCCTTATCGACCAGCTCGGGCAACCGCGCCGCCAGCGGCCCCGCGGGACGGCTGACACCGTCGAGCGTGCGCACCCGGGCCGCGAGAGTGATACTGGCCAACATCCAAACATCCTGGGCGGCAACCAGATCAGCAGGTCTCACGGCCTCGTACCGGCATGGAATGCCCTCGGCCGCGGCCACCTCGAAGAGCGCCCGCTGTGTGGTTCCATGCAGGATCCCATGTTCGGGGAACGGGGTGACCAGTGCGCCGCCGGTATCCACGATGACCGTCGACCGCGGGCCCTCAAGCACGAACCCATCCGAACTGACGAAGATGACGTCGTGAGCCCCTTGAGTTTCGGCATATCGCAGGGCGGACATGTTGATCGCGTAGGACAGCGTCTTGGCCCCCGACAGCAGCCAGGGCAGCGGTTCGGCGGGCCGCGCGGGCAGTCCGCGATCCAAGGTGATGACCGAGACTCCGTCACGGCGCGCCACCAACGATCGTTCCGGAACCGGCGCCACAGTCAGATATGCCGTTGCGCCCCCACCACTTTCACGACCGCGGGTGTAGACAAGCCGCAGCATCGCATCGTCGGCCGATATCGAGTTCCATTGCCGCACACCGACCTCGACGGCCGCACGCCAGACAGGGCGGTCCGGCTCGGCCAGATCCATCGACGCGGCGGATACGGCCATCCGATCCAGATGCGCGTCCAGCTTGCAGACCAGGCCGCCGCGCACCAGCAGCGTCTCGAACGCGCCGTCTCCGCGAACTGCGGCAAGCTCGTCGGCGTACAACAGCGGCACCGAGGGGTCATGCACTTCACCGTCGAGTGTGACCAGCACCGCTACCGCCATGGGCAATGAGATTAGCGGTCGTACAGTTGGACATGTGATGAGCCGCTTGCGTGAAGAACATTAGGCACCGATGACGGCCATCTACGTACCTGAAGGCAACCCCGACGCCGGCGCGGTGTGGCACTACGGCGACCCCCTCGGTGAGCAGCGCGCGGCCCTGACCGGCGCCGTCCTCATCGATCGATCGACACGCCCCGTCATCGCCCTGTCCGGCACCGAGCGGCTGAGTTGGTTGCACACCATCTCCAGTCAGCACGTCACCGACCTGCAGGACGGTCAAACGCGGGAGAACCTCAGCCTCGACGGCCAAGGACGTGTCGAAGACCACTGGGTCCAAACCGATCTGGATGGCGTCACCTACCTGGACACCGAGCCATGGCGGGGCCGGGCCCTCAAGGACTTCCTCGCCAAGATGGTGTTCTGGGCGAAGGTAGAGGTCTCGTCGTCCGATCTGAAGGTCTTCAGCTTGATGGGACCGAACACCGCCGACCTCGCCGGAAAGCTGGGGATCGCAGCTCTGCCCGAACTCGACCGTGCGGTCGCCCTACCCGGCGGCGGCCTCATCAGGCGCATGCCGTGGCCGCTCCCCGATGCGACGTTCGACCTCCTGGTTCCGCCGGGAGACGAGCTGGCCGACCGGCTGGGTGTACGTCTGGCCGGCCTGTGGGCGTTCGAGGCGCTCCGGATCGCGGCCGCGCGCCCACGGCTGGCCCTGGATACCGATGAGCGCACCATCCCGCATGAGGTGGCGTGGATCGCGGTCGACGACGATCCCCGGGCGGTACACCTGGAAAAGGGCTGCTACCGCGGGCAAGAGACGGTGGCGCGGGTACACAATCTGGGCAAGCCCCCGCGGGTGCTGGTGTTGCTACATCTCGATGGCTCCGCCGATCGGCCGTCCACCGGTGACGAGGTGGCCGCGGGCGGGCGTTCCGTCGGCCGGGTGGGCTCGGTGGTCGACCATGTTGACCTCGGCCCCATAGCCCTGGCTCTGCTCAAACGCACGGTCGTCGAGGCCCTCTCCCGCGGCGATCAAACGCCCCTCACAGCAGGGCCGTCACCAGCCGCTATCGACCTCGATCTACTGCCCGACCTGCAGGGTGAGCAGCGTGGACGCGAGGCCATCACCCGTCTACGACAAGGGCCGGGCCAACCGGGTAGTTAGGGCGTGCAGCAGTTGGTGGATTGGCACGCTAAACTATCGTCAGGATCGATAAAAACACTCCACCGGAGCCGCCCTGAAATTGGGCCGCTCCGCTATTGCGCGAGGGGGTTCCCCCATGGGCCGCGGCCGGGCAAAGGCAAAGCAGACCAAGGTTGCTCGCGAGCTGAAATACAGCTCTCCTAACACGGATCTCGAGCAGCTCCGCCGTGAACTTTCCGGCGCTCCGTCATCTCAGCCGGATGACGACCGCACCAGCGACCGCTGGACCGAAGACGAGGACGCCTGGCGCCGCTGACAGCGGCCAGGCGCAGCACCTCTCCTTAGAATCTCGGGTGCTGGCCCACCAGCACGGCATTCTCGCTGCCCGAATCCTTGCCCGACTTCTTGATGGCGCCAAGGGTCCAGCAGTCGATGTGCCGTGCGGTAAGGACCGCGAGCGCCCTATCGACGTCTTCGGGTGCGACGACGGCGACCATGCCGACGCCCATGTTGAAGGTCTTTTCCATCTCCGCGCGCTCGATGCGGCCGCGCTGGGCGATCATCGCGAAGATCGGGCCGGGGGTCCAACTGCTGCGGTCCAGCTCGGCAACCAATCCATCGGGGATCACCCGGGCTAGGTTGCCTGCGAGCCCTCCCCCGGTGACATGGCAGAAAGTCCGCACCTCGGTCTCGGCGGCCAGCGCGAGGCAGTCCTTGGCGTAGATGCGGGTGGGCTCGAGGAGCTCCTCACCAAGAGTCCGGCCGAACTCCTCGACCTGTCCGAACAGGTCCATCCGGTCGATCTCCAGCAGCACATGCCGAGCCAGCGAGTATCCATTGGAATGCAGGCCCGAGGACCTCATCGCGATCACGACATCGCCCGGACGCACCCGGTCCGGCCCCAGCACCCGATCTGCTTCCACGATGCCGACACCGGTGGCGGACAGGTCGAAGTCATCGGGAGCCATCAAGCCCGGATGTTCGGCGGTCTCGCCGCCGAGTAGTGCGCAGCCGGCGATGGCGCATCCCTCGGCGATGCCCGCGACCAGCTCGCTGACGCGCTCGGGCACCACCTTGCCGACGGCGATGTAGTCCTGCAGAAAGAGTGGCTCGGCACCGCACACGACAAGGTCGTCGACGACCATGGCCACCAGGTCAAGGCCGACGGTGTCGCGCTTGTCCATGGCCTGCGCGACGGCGATCTTGGTGCCCACGCCGTCAGTGGAGGCCGCAAGCACCGGCTCGCGGTATCCGCCCTTGAGGGCGAACAGCCCGGCGAAGCCGCCGATACCGCCCAGCACCTCGGGGCGATGCGTCTTGGCGACGGATTTCTTGAACAACTCGACCGCCCGGTCACCGGCTTCGATGTCCACCCCGGCCGCGGCGTACGAATTACTGGGTTTGTCGGCTCGCTCGCTCATAACGGGCCTTAGGCTACCCGTCGCGGCTGGCAGGGGTGCCCGCACAGCCCTACTTGAACCGGCCCGCGAATCCGCGCAGTGGCAGGTCGGCCGAGGTGAGGATGCCCGGCGGGGCATCGATGACGCTCCGGATGGCGTTGAGCGCGGGCAGACCCGTGACGGTCATCCCGACGGACGCGAAGGCAGCGGGGTCGGAAAAGTCGGTGCCGGGCTTGGGAATGACCATGTGCTTGCTGTAGACGCAGGGATCGCCCTGAATCTTCGTGACGTAGCAGCCCTTGACGTTCCAGTGCGGCTGAGTCTTCGGGGTCATCTGCCATTCGACATGCACCTCCACCCTGGGTACCCCGTCGACGATGCCTTGGTACTTCAGATAGTTGGCACCTAGGGAACCCTTGGGCAGCCGGTACCAACCGAGGTCGATGTCCTCGGTGCAGGCTCCCAATTCATAGGAGAACGTCACGTCGTCGAGGTCGAGGCCGAAGCAGTCGGCCATCAGATACACCCCGTCGGCGAAGACACGGGTGCCCTTCTCCAGGAGCGCCGGGATCTCCGGGTCCTCAATGGACCGCCCGTATCCGACCATCTCCCAGGAGTCCACCGAATGATGGCAGGACACATCCACCGATTCGATGACGGTCACGTTCTCGATCTCGGCGACGTCGCAGGAGTGGATGACGCCCAGGATCTGCGTCAGACCCGGATTCATCCCGGTGCCGTAGAAGGAGGATCCGCCCCGTTCACACGCCTCCTGCAAGACCTCGGTGGTGGATCGGCCCGAGGGGTGAGGGTGGTTCTGGTCGCGATGGTGCCCCGTGATCCAGTCGGCGGTGGTCACGATGTCGATGCCCGCCTCGAGCACCTTCACATAGAGATCCTCGTCGGGGAACACGCCGTGGAAGGTCAGCACATCGGGTTTGGCGGCGATGATCTCCTCGACAGTGCCGGTGGCGATGACGCCGTTGGGTTCCAGCCCCACGAGCTCGCCGGCGTCCCGGCCGATCTTCTCTCTTGAGTAGCAATGCAATCCGGCCAGCTCCAGATCGGGATGCTGGGCAATGCGCTTGATCATCTCGGTGCCGACATTTCCGGTCGCCACCTGAAAAACCCTGATTCCACTCATGCTCGGACTTCCTCCGGATAGAACTGGGTCGCCCACTTCCGTAGAGCGATGAAGCCGTCGTATTCGGCCCGCACCAGGGCGGGCGGGTCCGAGTACCGCTGATGCGACCAGATGTGGATGTCGGCGAGGAACTGGTCGATGATGGCCTGCGCGAAGGTCTTTGCGGCCCGGGACGGCTCCTCGGGCTCGCCCGGGCCGTCCCCCGGAGGTCGACCGATGAAGACCGTGAATCTGACATCGCAGGTCTGGTCATCGACCGGGGTCACCGCGGATACGGTGCGGTTGTCGATCATCCCCCAGCTCTTGGTGACGGCGACTCCCAAGCCCCCGTTGATGGCCCGCACTCCGCTCTTCATGTCCTCGGCCGACATGCCCGGTACCTCGTCGAAGGCAATGGTGAAGTCGACATAGGAGATGGGCTCCTCGAACTCCTGCCGGGTGAACTTCGGGATGAACGGCGTCTTGTGCACGTACTTGAAGTGCGCGAAATCGACCCCATTTTCGAGCACGTACTGCGGATGTAGTTGCAGCCGTTCTCGATACAGGGTGCTGTACGGATATCCCGGGTAGTAGTCCTGGGCGCTGCTGCCGTCGGCGAATCCGGTAAAGACGTCCGGTACGTCGAAGTACGGCTCGCGGCCGTCGATGTCATGCCAGATGTACACCGCCTCATTGCGTTCCACCACCGGATAACTTCGAATGCGCCGCAATGGATTTGGCCGCTTCTCGTAGGGGATGCACACGTTTTTGCCGTCACGGTTCCATTCCCAGCCATGAAAGGGACAGACAATGCGATCGCCCTCAACGTGACCGCCGTGCCCGAGGTGCGCGCCAAGGTGCTCGCAGTAGGCATCCATGACGGCGAGTTCACCCGACTGCCCGCGCCAGGCCACCATCTCGCGCCCGAAATAGGTCATCCGGCGCACAGTGCCGACCGCGATCTCCGCAGACCAGGCGACCTGGAACCACCCTGTGGGCCTCATCGACAACGACGGCTTCGGCATCGGAACCTCCTTACGCGGTGACAGTAATCCAATCCATCCACTTATCACAGATACTTCTGTGAAAAATTCCCCGACCGCTAGCATCACTGAAATGGGCGAAGCGGTGGCCACCGGACGACGAGCTAATCGTCGCGGCCTGGCGACCCGCGAGAGCATGCTCGACGCGGCGCTGCGCGTGCTTGCCTCGGGCGATCCCGCCGCGGTGTCGGCGAACAGAATCGCCAAGGAATGCGGCGCCACCTGGGGGGCGGTCAAGTACCAGTTCGGTGATATCGACGGACTGTGGGCCGCGGTACTGCAGCGCACCGCCGAGCGCCGCGGCGACCAGCCCTGGCGGTCCGATCCGGAGGGCCCACTGGATCGCCGGGTCAGCGCGATCGTGGAAACCCTCTACCGCGGTTTGACCTCACCGGACTCGCGGGCCATTGAGAACCTGCGCCGCGCACTGCCCCATGAATCCGCCGAGCTGGAACGGCACTACCCCCACACCGCCGCCGAGCTGGCGTCATGGAAGCATCGTTGGGCGCGCGCGTGCCAGCAGGCGTTCGACGGCCTGAATGTGGATCCGGTCCGAGTGCGCGAGGTGGCGGCCTTCATTCCCGGCGCCATGCGTGGGCTTGTGTCGGAAAAGCAGCTAGGAACCTATTCGGATCTGGACGAGGCCCGTCGAGGGCTCACCAACGCGATCGTCGCCTATCTAGGAGGTCACGCATGACGCGCACGCACGCCGTTTCGGCATTCACCGAGGACGCTCTCGGCGACCTGGATGCCACCGGGGTCGCCGAGCGTATCGCCTCCGGCGAAGTCACCGCGGGCGAATGCGCCGAGGCCGCCATCGTCCGTCTCGAGCGGGTCAATCCGTCGCTCAATGCGGTGGAGTTCAAGGACTTTCCGCGAGCGCGAGAGCGGGCAGAAGCCTCGGAGAGCGCCTCCGAGACGTTCATTGCCTTTCGGGGTGTACCCACCGCGACAAAATGCAATATCCACGTGGCAGGCATGCCGCTGACAGAAGGCTCGGCGGCGATCGCACCGACACTGCAGACCGTCGATGGACCGTTCACACAGCAGTTCCTCAGCACCGGAGTCGTGCCCATCGCGTCGACAACCATGCCGGAATACGGCTGGTCTGCCAGCACGGAACGTTCGGGGGGCTCGGTCACCCGCAATCCGTGGCACACGGACTTCTCGGCCGGCGGGTCCTCAGGTGGCTCGGCGGCCCTGGTGGCCGCCGGCGTGGTGCCCATCGCGCACGGTAACGACGGCGGCGGCTCCATCCGGATTCCGGCGGCAGTCTGCGGACTGGTTGGTCTCAAGCCCAGTCGCGGAAGGCTTTTGGGTGATCCGTCAAGCGGCTCGGCGCCAGTGAAGATCGTCGCCGACGGGGTGCTGGTGCGCAGCGTCCGGGACTGCGCGCGGTTCTTCGAAGCGGCCGAATTGCATTACCGCAATCCGAAGCTGACGCCGATCGGCCGCGTGGACCGCCCGGTGCAGCGCCGGTTGCGCATCGGTCTGTGCATGGATTCCCCCTTCACTCCGGCCACGGATACAGCGACCCGGCAAACGGTGAACTCCGCCGCGGAAATGCTTGAGTCCCTTGGCCACACCGTCGAGCCGTACACGCCCGCGGTGCTGCCTTCGTTCAAGACCGACTTCGAGGACTACTGGTCCTTCTTGGCGTTCGCCGTCGCGAAGGGCGGTTCCCGGCTATTCGACGGATTCGACGGCTCCCGACTGGACCCGCTGACGCTCGGACTCAGCCGCAGGTTCGTCAGACGGTCCTATCGCACACCGCTGTTCCTGGCCCGGCTGGCCGCATCCGCCCGGATATACGAACGCGGATTCGACACCGGTATCGATGCCGTGCTCACGCCGGTGCTCACCCACACCACCCCGCGCATCGGGTACCTCACCCCGGACCAGGATCCCGAGGTGCTGCTGGACAAGCTCAGCTCATATGTGGGATTCACCCCGATACACAACGCGTCCGGCGCCCCGGCGATATCGCTTCCACTCGGGCTGGATCCGGACGGTCTGCCCATCGGGGTGATGTTCAGCGGCCGCCGGGGCAGCGAGCGGACGCTACTTGAGCTGGCACTGGAAGTCGAGGAAGCGCGGCCCTTCTCCATGCTGGGCTAGTCGCACATCCAGCCGCATCCAACCTTCAACCGTGACACCAGTCACAAATTGTCAGTGTTGCAACAGAATTGGGATGCTCGACATGCGATCTACCGGCTGAGCACCTACCGTGTGGTTCATGCCGACGGCATCGCATCGAGCGAGCGGTATCTTCCGGAATCCCCCTTCACAGCGCCCACGTGCAGACAGGCTGCGTGTCCTGCTGGCTGCGGCCCTCGTCGAATCGTTGGTTGTCACGGACGGGGCGCCAGCTGCCCTACACACGACTACCGTCAATCCGCCGTCCGCGCCGATGACAGTGACGGTGGAGTCCGGGTTCATTTCTCTGACCGCCAGCTCGACACCACTCGGAGCGGAGCACGGCGTCTCCGATTCGTCACCTACCTTGACGATCACCAGACGGGCCACCGTGTCGCTGAACCCGGGCGTGAATGGCCAGGGCCTCGATGCGGTCATCACGTCCGAATCCGTGACTCCCCCTTCACAAGCCGACAAACCCACACCGGGAAGCATCCCGGTCGTCCTGGTACACGGGACCGCCGAGAATGAGAAGTACTGGGATGCGATGAAGACGAGCCTGCACGATGCCGGAATGCAGGCATTCACCTTCGAGTACGGCCAGACTGGATTTCAGGGCCTCGTCGGGTCGATCGGACAGAAGGTCGGACTGCGTGGCTTCGGTGATGTCGAGGTGTCCACACAGCAGCTCACCGACGAAGTCGCGACAGTCTTGGACCAAACCGGCGCCGGCAGGGTCGACCTCGTGGGCCATTCCCAGGGCGGCCTGCTGGTCAAGAATTTCGTGGCGCAGGACAAGTCCGACAGAGTGGCCAATGTCGTTCAGCTTGCTCCGTCAACCCACGGCACCACCTTCAGTGGCCTGGCGGACTTCGTTGGCCCTGTGGGCAATTCGATCGACATCAACGGCCGGAAACCGGTCAAGGACGCGATCTACGGGGCCGCCAGCACATTGGCCTGGCCATCCCTGTCGCAACAAACCGTGGGCAGCCGCTTCCTGGAGAAGCTCGACAAACTGCCGGACACCAAACCCGGCGTCGACTACCTGGTAGTGAGCACCAAGGACGATGTGGTGGCCACGCCGTACAAGTTTCAATTCATCACCGCGGCACCGGGTTCCACCGCAGTCAATATCGAAGCGCACTCCCTGCCCGGCGTGCCGCGGGACGGTGTGGTCGACCACGGCCTGAACACCGAGAACGTGATCTCGGCGGTGACTAACTACCTCAAGTCCAGCCAGTCGGCGCCGCGCTCCGCCGACCAGATAAAGGCCAATCCCGGCACCACTCTTACCAGGGACGGCGACACGACAACCGTGTCCGAGGGCGGCAAGGTCGTCGCGGCCCTCGATGACCGACCCGACGCACAGCAGAACACCGCCAAGCAATCTCGCGAATCAATCGGCAAGGCCGCTTCCGACACCACGGTCACCACGCCTTCGGGGGCCACCTTTGAGGTTGCGGGGCGCGATGTCACGCTGAAGCGCAAGGGCCAATCGGTCTCCATCAGCGAAACTCACGGTGTGACGGTTGCCAACAGCCCGGCCGAACAGTCATCGGGTACCAAGAGCTCCCCGGAGCCGGATCGCCCTACCAAGGCCAGCCAGGGCGCCACCGCCACATCCGCCCCGGCAGGTGGTGAGAGGAAAGTCAGCGAGTCACCGGGCAAGCCGGATGGCGACAAGAAGCTGTCAGCACGCGAGACCATGAGCATCACGCCGAAGATCGGCATCGGCGCCAATGGGCTGGCCGGCGGCGGGACAACGGCGGGGGGCAGACCCGCCGATCACCCGACCAGCGGCCCGGCGACCGATTCGGACTCGACGAAGTCGGCACAGTCGGCGAAGCCACCGACGGCGACCGAGACGAACGGCACGGCGCCCACGGGTTCCGGCGCCGGTGCGCACACCTCCAACGGCTCCCCTGGACGCCCTGGAAGGTCGAGCACCGTTGGTCGACAACAGTCTTCTGCCGCGAATGGCGGCACCGGCTCCGCAGGCTCGCGCTCGGCGGCCGGGGTAAGCGACAGCAAGCCCGGACATTCGGACACCAGTTCCAGCTCGGGTGCCGGTGACCACAAGAAGGCCACCACCGGACCGTCACACGAGCACGCCGCGGGCGACTCCTAGCGGCTGCGCTGCCGCGCGCGTTGCCGCTCCCGCTGTTCTACGGGATCCGGCACGGGCACGGCCGCGACCAAGGTGCGGGTGTACTCGGTCGACGGATTGTGCAGAATCTCGCCACGCGGCCCCAGTTCCTCCAGGACTCCATGACGTAGCACCGCGACCTCGTCGGCCAGTCGATCCACCACAGCGAGATCGTGACTGATGAACAGGCAGGCGAACTGCCACTGACGCTGCAGTTCCTCGAACAGGTCTAGAACCGCTGCCTGCACAGACACGTCCAGTGCACTGGTGGGCTCGTCCGCGACCAGGAGGTCGGGCCCCAAAGCGAGTGCTCGGGCCAGGTTGGCGCGCTGCCGTTGGCCACCCGAAAGCTCATGTGGATAGCGGTTTTCGGTACCGGCCGGAAGTTGCACGGCATCGATCAGCTCGGCGACGCGGTCCAGAATCTTGCGCTGATCGCCGTATCGGTGCACCCGCATGGGTTCGGCGATACAGTCGCCCACGCGCATTTTCGGATTGAGCGAGGTCGCCGGGTCCTGGAACACGAAACCGAACTTGGCGCGCAGCGGGCGCAGCTTGCGTTGACTCATGCCGACGAGCTCCTGCCCGAGCATCCGCACCGATCCCGAGGCGGGCTGCTGCAGCGCGGCCACGCATCGGCCGATGGTCGACTTCCCGGATCCCGACTCCCCCACCAGCCCCAGGGTCTTCCCTCGCCCGATGCTGAAGCTCACATCGTCTACCGCACGGAAGGACGAACGGCCCAGTAGGCCAGGGAATTCCACGACGAGGTTGGACACCTCCAGCACGGGCTCAGCCGATTCCGGACTCTGCGCGGGCGCATGCTCGGGATCTCCCTGCCCCAGGTGCGGGACCGCCGCCAACAACGCGCGGGTGTACGGCTCGGCGGGCTCAGCGAAAAGCTGTTCCACCGGGGCTATTTCAACGACCTTTCCCTGCTTCATGACAACCACTCGGTCTGCGATATCGGCCACCACCCCCATGTTGTGGGTGATGAGCACAATGGCACTGCCGATCCTGTCGCGGAGATCCCGCAGGAGTTCCAGAATTTCGGCTTGTACCGTCACGTCCAGAGCGGTGGTCGGCTCGTCGGCGATGATGACCGTGGGGTCGCAGGCGATGGCGATCGCGATGACCACGCGTTGTTTCTGGCCACCCGAGAGCTGATACGGATAGCAGTCGTAGCGGCGCTCCGGATCGGGCAGCTGCACGAGCGTAAGCAGTTCGATGACACGCGCGCGGGCCTGGGCACGGCTCATATCCGAATGCGCGCGAACGGCCTCATTCACTTGGTATCCGATGGTGAACAGTGGATCCAGTGCCGCTCCGGGCTCCTGGAATACCATCGCGATGTCCTTGCCACGCATGGCCGTCAGCTCGCGGCCCGACAGTTTGGTGACGTCGCGGCCGTCGAGCAGGACCGAACCGGTAATGCGCGCGGTGTCGGGGAGCAGCCGGATAGCGGTACGCGAGGACACCGACTTGCCCGAACCCGACTCTCCGACGACGGCCAGCACCTCCCCCGGTTTGACGTCAAACGACACATCTTCGACTGCGGCCACCGGACCGCTGTCGGTGCTGAATGTCACCGACAGCGACTGGAACGACAGCGCAGCCAACGCTTCCTTCTCGCTCATGCGTCCCCCCGCCGCGTCCGCAGCAGCGGATTGACGACCTCGTTGAGACTCTCGCCCACCAGCGTCATCCCGAGCACCACGAGCACGATGGCGGTACCGGGAAAGACTCCCGTCCACCAAATGCCGTTGGCCACATCCGAGAGCGCCTTGTTGAGGTCATACCCCCATTCGGCGGCCTGGGTGGGTTCGATGCCGAAGCCGAGGAAGCCGAGGCCGGCCAGGGTGAGGATGGCCTCCGCACCGTTGAGGGTGATGATCACCGGCAACGACGAGGTGACGTTGGACAGGATGTGCCGGAACAGGATTCGCGGGGTGCAGGCCCCAGTGACCCGTGCGGCGTCGACGAACGGCTCCTGTTTGATGCCGACGGTGGCGTTGCGTACGACCCGAAAGTACTGCGGGACGAACACAGCCATGATGGCGATGGCCGCGGCGAGAATGCCTCCGCCGGTGCTGGATTGCCCTCCGGTAACCGCGATCGACACCACGATGGCCAGCAGCAGCGAGGGCATGGCATACAGCGCGTCGGTCACCAGCACCAGCACACGGTCCAGCCAACCGCCCAGGTATCCGGAGGTCAGGCCCAGCGCCACACCCACCGGCAAGGAAACCACCAGCGAGGTCACGATGACGAGCAGCGCGGTGCGGGCCCCGAACAGCACGCGCGAAAGCACATCTTCACCCCGCACCGAAGTGCCGAACCAGTGCTGCCAGGACGGGGCCTGCTGTCGCACGAAATCGATACCGTCCACGCTGGTTTGCGCGAACCCGTACGGCGCCAACAGGGGCGCCAGTATCGCGACGAGAATAAATCCTGAGACGAGAACCAGGCCCGCCACCAGCGTGAACCGCTGCAGGCCATGCGTGGAGCGCAACAGACCCACGCCCGGCAGGCTACGGAGCCGTCCCCTGAGGGGTTCCCTGACCGATGCCGTCATCAGAACCTCACCCTCGGGTCGATTAAGGCGACCACCACGTCGATGACGAAGCTCATCACCGCGACGATGATCGCGATCACGGTGACGATGCCCTGCACCGCTACGAAGTCGCGCGCCGAAAGATAATGCGCCAGCTGTGAACCCAACCCATTCCACTCAAAGGCCGTCTCGGTGAGCACGGCACCGGCGAGCAGCATGGCGATCTGCATGCCCATCACCGTGACCACCGGCACCAGCGAGTTCCGGAAGGCATGCCGCCCCACGACGACTCGCTCGGAAAGTCCGCGGGCGCGGGCGGCGTCCACATACCCCGCACGCAGCGTCTGCAAGAGATTGACGCGCACCAATCGCAGGAACACCCCAGCGGTTAACAGCCCGAGCGCCAGCACCGGTAGCACCAGATGTTTCAGCGCATCCACGAAATACCCACTGTTGCCGTATAACACGGTGTCCACCAGCAACAGGTGGGTGCGGTGCGGCATGGCATCCAGCGCGATCTCGGTCCCCACGGTGCTGCGCCCGGAGGCCGGTAACCACCCCAGTTTCACCGAGAAGAAGAGCTTGAGCAGGATCGCAACGAAGAACACCGGGGCGGCGTAGAAGAACACCGCCGCCAGCCGCAACAACACGTCGGTGGTCTTGTCGCGGTGCGTTGCGGCCAAACGACCCAAGGGGATGCCCACCAGCAGCGCCAAGATGATCGCACCGACCGCAAGTTCCAGGGTGGCTGCGCCGTTGATCACGATGATGTCGGTGATCGAGCGCTTGTCGGTCAACGTACGTCCGAAGTCCCCACGCAACACGCCGCTGAGGTACTCCCAATACTGGGTCCAGACGGGTCGGTCGAATCCCGCCTCAGCCTTGCGCTTGGCGATCTCCGCCGGAGTGAGTCGGCCGCCGGCCTGCGCGGTGATCGGGTCGCCGATACCGCGCATGAGCACAAACACCAGCGTCATCAGGATCCACGCCGTCGGAATGATCAGCGCCAGTCGCACTCCGAGATAGCGCAGCAGGGTGGTGCTCATGCCGCGCCACTCGTCTTCTTCAGAGGAGTGAACTGGAATTTGAACGAGGGACCGAGCTTGATCCCCTCGATATTCTTCACGGACACCGCAATCTGCTTTCCGGTAAGCAGCGGCAGCGTCGAGATGTAGTCGCGCGCCATCAGATCCTGAATCTGCCCGATGATGCTCAGGCGCTTCACCCGGTCCGGTTCGGTGGCCTCGGCGGTGATGAGCCGCGTGATGGTGTCATTCTCGAAGTGGTTCACCAACATGTTGTCCGGCATGAAGAATGGGGTCAGATAGTTGTCGGGATCGGGGAAATCGGGGAACCAGCCGAACTGATACACGGGGTAGGAGTCCGATGATCGCCTCTCCTGGTAGGCGACCCACTCGGTGGACTGCAAATCCACCTGGAAGAGACCGGATGATTCCAGTTGTCCCTTGACCGCCGCGTACTCTTCGGATGAATTGCTCCCATAGTGATCCGGGTTGTACTGCAGGTTAATCAGCACCGGGACTGGAATTTTGGCATCGGACAAAAACCTTCGCGCCAGTTCTACATTGGGCTTGGCTCCATAGAGCGTCTTGAACGATTCCACGGCGCCCGACATCGAGTCGGGTACCACCGAATAGACCGGGGTGTAGATGCCCTTATACACGTTGCGGGACAACGCTTCGCGGTCGACCAGCGAGGAGACCGCCTTACGGACGGCCAATTTCTGCGCATCCGTGCCGCCCGGCATAGTCTTGAGATTGAAGACGATGTATCTGAGCTCTCCGCCGGGCCCCTCGTGCACGGCAAGGCGCGGATTGACCCGCAGCGTGTCGATGTCGTTCGGAGACAGGCTCCGGTACGCGACATCGATGGCACGGTTTTCGATGTCGATCTTGAGGTTCTCACCACCGGTGTAGTACTTGATACCGATCAGCTCCCATTGCGGCTTGCCCAGCCCGCCAACATATCTGGGATTGGCCCGCAGGCCGATCAGCTGGTTCTTGCTGTGCGAGGTGATGGTGTACGGACCCGCGAAGGGTTCGGCGCGCGCGATGGCGTCGTCATCGAGCAGCCGGTCGGGCGGAAAGACTTCCTCGTCGATGATGGGCCCGGCGTTGGTGGCCAGCACCTGAGGAAAGGTCTGGTCGTTGGGAAGTTTGAGCCGGAAGTCAACCGTCAGCTCGTCGGGCGTCTCAACGCGATCAAGGTTGGCAAGCAGCGACTGCGGCCCATTGGGATCGTCGATCACACGTTCGCGGTCATACGAGTACTTCACGTCCGATGAGGTCAACTTGTGCCCGTTGGCGAACACGGTGTTGGGCTTGAGCGTGCAGCTGTACAGCGTGGGGTTCTTGAAACCGCAGGACGCCGCCAAATCGGGCTTGAGGTCATCGGTGCCCGGGGTGAAGTTCAACAAAAACGGGTAGACCTGGTTCTCGACCTGGAACGAGCCGTTGTCGTAGGCCCCCGCGGGGTCGAGTGTGGACACGCGGTCCGTGGTGCCAACCGTGAGGTACTCACCGTCGACGGCTCCAGGTGGCCGACCCACTCCACATCCGGCAACGAGCAGCACGGATGCGGCCACGGCCAGTTTGCGCATCCGAAGAGTATGGCAACACTTGCCCCAACCTGCTGGGGTGCGGTGCAATACATGTCACAAGACCGACCAAGCGAGCGTTAGGTAGGTTGGTTGCGATCCCGCCGGCCGCGCCAGCGCCCGGCGGTCATGACACCCGAGCCGCACAAGGGACAAAAAATGAAGACTGCCGTCACCGGAGCCGCCGGCTTCATTGGGACCAACCTAGTCAATCTCCTGGTGGAGCACGGACACGAAGTGGTTGCAATCGACCGCGCGGTACCCAGCGCACCCGAGACTCGCGAGGCCGTGACCTGGGTGTCCGGCGATGTTCTCGACCTGGGCTCGATGACCAAGGCACTCGAAGGCGTCGAGGTCGTCTACCACCTGGTGGCCGTCATCACCCTCAAGCACGAAGACGAACTCTGCTGGCGCATCAACACCGAGGGCGCGCGCACCGTCGCGCAGGCGGCCCTCGCCGTCGGCGCCCGCCGCATGGTGCATTGCAGCTCTATCGACTCCTACTCGAACAGCGTGGCCACTCTGGACGAGAACTCGCCACGCTCGACGAGTGCCGACCTACCCGTTTACCAGCGCTCCAAGTGGGGTGGTGAGGTAGCGGTGCGCGAGGTCATCGAGTCCGGGCTGGACGCCGTCATCGGCAATCCCACCGGCGTCTACGGCCCGGTGGACCTGCCCAAACTGTCCCGCATCAACCAGCTCCTATTCGGCAGCGCGCGTGGGCGACTACCCGCCATGGTGAACAGCAAGTACGACCTGGTCGACGCGCGCGATGTCGCGGCCGGACTGTACCTCGCCGGCGAGAAGGGGCGCACGGGCGAGAACTACCTACTCGGCGGACACATGGGCAGCCTTTTGCAGGTGTGTCGCCTGGCCGCACAGCATGCAGGCAAGCGAGGCCCGCTGTTCACGCTGCCGATGGGTCTGCTCAACGCCGCGGTTCCGGTCATCGAACCCATCGGGAAGCTGCTGAAGAACGACGCACTGAGCCGCGCCGCATTCAACAAGCTGACCGTGTCACCCACCGCGGACATCACCAAGGCGCGCACCGAATTGGGCTACGAGCCACGCTCGATCGAGACGACAGTCACCGAACTCGTCGACTTCTTCGTCAGATCAGGCCGGCTCTAACCCCACCATCGCGGCGCTTTCCCGCCACAACTGATCTGCGATCCGGTTGTCCTGCGCCAACGGCGCTGGGTCTGGGAAAGTCAATTCCCCTTTGACAAGTGACGCATAGAGACGGCCCTGCGGCAGTTTTACCGTACCCATCGAAAGATCTGCCAGCGCCATTCCCGCCGTTTCGACGCGCCCTGGATAGAAGGCCGGCCGCACCGCGGAGAGCAGGCGCAGCGCCGGCCGGAACGCCCCCATGATCGCGCGCACCGACATCGACTCCCCTGCCAGATTCGTGCCCAGCGTCAGTCCGGGGTTGTATGCGACCACATCGATCCGCCGGCGAGTGACCTCATCCAACGCGGCGAAGGAGCGCGCGGCGAGCAGGTTGCACAGCTTGGACGACGCGTACACGTGAAAGCCCGCAGCCAATCCGCCCGGCTCGGGGTGCGCGAGACGCTCCGGATCCAGCGACCGCGGTCCGAACGGGACGATCGCCGGGTCGTGAGTGTCGCTGGTGGTTATCAGCAGGCAACCCCCGTCCGCGAGGCTCGGCAGAAGCAACCGTGCCAACAGATAGTGCGCGAGGTGATTGACCGCGAAGGTCGTCTCGAAGCCGTCGACGGTCCGATGGTTCGCGTCCCGGAACTGTATCCCCGCATTGAGCACCAGCACGTCGATCGGGGCGTTGCCAAGTTCACGCTTCACGTCCTCGGCGAATTCCCTGACGCTGTCCAGCGAGGCAAGGTCGAGCGGCAGCACCTGGGCACCGGGGACATCCCTGCCAGTACCGCGCGCGCCCACGATCAGGCGCGTATTGGGATGTTCGGCAAGAAGTTTGGCGGCGTGCGCGCCAAGCCCCGCAGTAGCACCCGTCATGACGACGGTGTGTTGGGAGGTGGATTCGCTCATGTCGGCCTTCCGAGAGGTCTAGGATAGCGGTTAACATATCACTGGGGATAGTATCAATTGTTAAGAATGGTCATGTCAGGCACAACAACCCGCGAACTGCTCTTCGCCCTGCTGAAGTCATCAAAGGCCCTCACACAGTGGGCCCGGTCGAACATCCCCACCGACGGCGGCATGACCGTGCCTCGCGCCACAGTGCTCCTCGGCCTGTCCATCCGAACTGAGCCGGCTGGGATGAGTGAGCTCGGCGAGTATCTCGGCATGTCCCCGCGGAACATGACGGTGCTGATTGATGGCCTCGAAAGAGAGAACCTGGTCCAACGGGTACCTCATGAGCGCGATCGACGGATCACCTGTGTCGAAATCACGGATGCAGGAAGGGAAATCGCCAAGACCGAGCTCGGCCCTTCGGAACTGGTCTCTGCGGCGCTTTTCGATGACCTCCCCGTCAGAGAACAGGTGGAGCTGCTGCGCCTCCTCACCAAGGTGGCAGAGGCTCTGCGTGCGCGCGGAATTGACGTGCCGCAGTACCGCGGTAGTTGAAACTGGCAACAATCTATACCAAGATCACCTCTTGGATCTTGATTCAGGAGGTGACGTGGAGCAGCTGTCTATCCCGCCGCGATGGGGCACCCTGGCGACGGAATTGGCACAGCAGCAGGGCCTGGACCCAGCCAAAATGCTGATGGACGTGCAGGTTTCACCACGGTTCCTCGCCGGCGAGCCTGCGGTAATCAGCCCCGAGCAGGTTCGCACCATGACACGTGAGGTCCTCGCCCGCGCGGGGGATATCTCCTTTGGCAACAGCCCGGTGCCGGTCCCGCCCGAGACTCTGCAGATCCTGATGTTCAGCCTTGCGACATCGGAGACCGTCGGCGTCGCTTTTGCCCGCTGGGCGGCGTTCCGCGACGCCATGCCGCTAGTACCGAACATGACGGTGGCCAGATCTGGCGATATCGCAACCGCGGCGGTAGACGCATCCACGCTCAGATTGCACGACGCCACGGTCACGGAATGGGCTCTGGCACTCGTCGTCCAAATCTGGAGCTGGTTGATCATGCGGCCGATCTGCGTGGAACGCATCCTTCTCCCCCAGGCTCGCCCGGCGGGACGATCCGATCGGAGCAACATACTCGAGGCACCGATCGAGTTCGGTAGCGACTCGGCCGCAATAATTCTGGGCGCCGAGCTCCTCGACGTTCCGATTCTGCGCACCGAGGAAGAGATCACGTCCCTCCTCGAGCACCCGGAACAGCTCTGGTTCGACGTCCGCCATTACCACCAGCAGCTACCCGAGCGCGTCGAGCGCATCGTCGTATCGAGTATCGGGCAGGGGATTCCCACCGTGGTCAATATCGCGACAGCGCTGAACATGCCGCCCTCTGCGCTCCAACGTTCGCTCCGAAGTGAGTTCGGCACCTCGGTGCGAGAAATCAGAGATACCGCGCTGCGCGTTGAGGCCATCAGAAGCCTGGAGCGCGGTACGGAATCTCTGAGCGATCTATCGATCCGCCTTGGCTTTTCGGAGTTGAGTGCCTTTACTCGCGCCTTCCGGCGCTGGACGGGCGCTTCCCCGGCCCAGTACCGAAACGGTGCACGTTCGGTCAAGTAATTCGCCCTATTCGGTCATCGCACGCTCCCGCTCCATCACATAACCTCGGGCCAGGGAAATCCGAGGGGGGAAGTTTGCTATCGGCTGAGCGGCGTTTCGAGTTCTCTCGGAGCCTTGAGGAAATTTCTTCGGTCGCCCGCTTCGAACTACCATCGGCCAGCGACATCGAACCCGGCAATCACGCACCCCTGGCCTTCGCCGATCGGGCTCGTCGGCTGAGCGACTTCGCCGTCGGAGACGAATTCACCACGCAGGCCGGAATCGTCGGTCTCATGATGCCCATCGAATGGGTAATCGTCGAAATCACCCACACGGCACAACTTCTCGCTGCCCGCAGGGGCCGCTACCAGATGGTGTCAAAAGGACTGCAGGGTGCGACCGCCACCGTCGTGCTCAACGTCTACGAGCAGACGCCATCGGTCAGGGCGGAGCTGTTCGTGCTGATCGACGAAGTGATCTTGACCGGAGACCTTCAGCATTCCTTCATGACGGCACTCGACGGCATGATCGACACCCAGGTCGAGCTCATCAAGAGGAGCTCCGAGATACTTCGGGATGTCACCGTCGTCGAGGAGTACCCGCCGCGGGGACGCGACACTTAACGCGCCTGAACGGAATCCGCACTGTCGCTTGATGTCTCTCGTACGGTCGCCGCGAGCATATTCTCGACCACGTTCTTGCCGAGCGCCGTTTCCTTGGGCAGCTCGATCGGGTATTTGCCATCGAAGCACGCGCAGCACAACCGCGAATGAGGTTCCGTGGTGGCCGCGACCATTCCTTCGGCCGAGATGTAACCCAGGCTGTCGGCACCGATCGCGGTACGGACGCCATCGAGCATCTCGTCGTCCGATTCTACCGCGTTGGCGATAAGCTCTGCGGGAGAAGCGAAGTCGATGCCGTAGAAACATGGCCAGCGCACCGGCGGGGAGGCAATGCGCACATGCACCTCGGCCGCCCCGGCCTCGCGCAGCATCCGCACCAAGGCCCGCTGAGTATTGCCGCGGACGATCGAATCGTCCACCACCACAAGCCGCTTGCCGCGGATGACTTCACGAAGCGGGTTGAGCTTCAAGCGGATACCAAGCTGACGGATGGTCTGCGACGGCTGAATGAAGGTGCGGCCCACGTAGGCGTTCTTCATCAGTCCCTGTCCGTACGGGATGCCCGAGCCTTGTGCGTATCCGACGGCCGCCGGGATGCCGGACTCGGGCACACCGATCACCAGGTCGGCGTCCACCGAATGTTCGGCGGCCAGCCGGCGCCCGATATCGACGCGGGTGGAGTGCACAGAGCGGCCGTCGAGCATGCTGTCGGGCCGGGCCAGGTACACGTACTCGAAGACACAAGTCTTGGGCGTCGCGTTGGCGAACCGGCTGGAGCGCACCCCGTCGGCGTCGATGGCGAGCAGCTCGCCCGGCTCGATATCCCGGACGAAGGAGGCGCCCACGATGTCCAGGGCCGCGGTTTCGGAGGCGACCACCCAGCCGGTGTCGAGGCGGCCCAGGCACAGCGGCCTGACCCCGTGCGGATCGCGTGCCGCGTACAGCGTGTTCTCGTCCATGAAGACCAGGCAGAACGCGCCGCGAACGGTGGGCAACAGCGACATGGCCGCTTGCTCAATGGTGGCGTCCGCAGCCCCGTGGGCCAGCAGCGCGCCCATGATGTCCGAATCGGTGGTGGCCAGACCCGGGGTCTTCGAGTTGATCAGGCCCGCATCACGCGCCCGCGTGGTGAGCTCGGCGGTGTTGACCAGGTTCCCGTTATGCCCCAACGCGATTCCAGTGCCCGCGGCGGTGGTCCGGAACACCGGTTGGGCGTTCTCCCAGGTCACCGAACCGGTGGTGGAATAACGGCAGTGACCGACCGCCACATGTCCTCGCATGGCGGCGAGGGTCTGCTCGTCGAATACCTGGCTGACCAGGCCGAGGTCCTTGAACACCACCACCTGCGAGCCGTCCGCGACGGCGATACCGGCGGCCTCCTGGCCACGGTGCTGCAGCGCGTACAGACCGTAGTAAGTGAGTTTTGCCACCTCTTCGCCGGGGGCCCAGACCCCGAATACGCCACATTCTTCGCGAGGGTCGTTTTCCAGCTCGATGGGCTGTGCGGTCACGGTGCGGCTCCCTGGGTGAGTCCTGCGCGGGGTGGTGACTTCCCCAGTTTACGGGGAAGGTTGCTGAACGCAGAATCGGCTGGCCGATCCCCGCAAAACGGCCCGTCTGTACCGCCACAAAAGTGACCGAGGCCACTGCAGCGCCCTCATCGTGACGCCCGCCTTTGGCTAGCCGAGCGGCACCAACGGCAGCCAGTCGGCGATCTCGGCAGCACGTGATCCGGAGGCGGTAGCGGCGCGATCGGCGGTGGCCTGATCCAGCGTCAACAGCCCCGTCGCCAGCAGCAGCCAAGTACGCGGGGTGGTCTCCACAACGTTGGGTGGGGTTCCCCGGGTGTGACGGGGACCCGAGATGCATTGCACCGCAACGAACGGCGGCACCCGCACCTCTACCGAGGCACCCGGAGCATCGGCGGCCAGCGTGCGGGCAGTGAATCGGACCGCGTCAGCGAGGACAGCGCGCGCCGGTTCGGGCACTTGCGGATCACGCAGCCAGTCGGCCACCGCGAGTACGGCCGCCCTGGTCGAGGCGGCATCCGGTACACGCGCTGGCATGGCCGCCAGCCTATCCGGAGCAGGCCGTGGCAACGCCGAGGAACCTAGGCCCCGTTGCAGATTCCCGAGTCTCGAATGGTGTTGCCGTAGACGGTGGCGGTGGCGATGTTGGCGTTGATCACCCCGGACGGCAGCTGCTGCTTCATCTTGTCGCTGATCTGGGTGAACTGGAACCACAGGTGATAGAAGGAGTCACCGTTATAGAGCGGTGAGTACTGGCTCTGATCCGGGTAATTGGTGATGTACAGGGTATGCACCCGCGGATCGAGGAAGGCGGCCGACTGGTCCAGGTTCGCGATCACCACATTGCCGACGGTGTCCGATCCCGAGGCGGCCCAGGCGTCGCGGTGATCGCGCAGGTAATTCTGGAATCCGTACACCGACCCCATCAAGGTGTCGTATTGGGCGTTGAACCACTGGCAGGATTCGCGTAGTGCCGTGAACTGCTCGTCGGTCGCCCGGTTCTGCCACATGTTGTACGGGAACACCGAGGTGTCCGGCGACCAGTCCGAGGGGTACGGAACAAACACCGGCAGCGAGGCGCCCGGCCCGGGATCTGCGCCGGCCGGTGCGGCCAGTGCCAGTCCGGCGGTGATCGTCATACTTGCCAGCGCTGCACCGACCCTGCGTCTCCAGTTCGAGGCCATCCGCCGATTATCTACAGCCAACACCCAGGAGTCCGGACTTCGGGGAAAAACCGCACTACATCCATGGCTACAGCGGCCCGCGTTTCGTCCGTTGCACGGCCAGTGCGGCCAGCGCACCGGCCCCGTTGAGGGCCAGGTGGGCCAATATCGGCGCGGCCACGCTGCCCGATCGCTCGCGCAGCCAGCCCAACAGCCAGCCAAACAAGCCAGTGACCAGTACCGTCGCCGGGACGGAGTCTCCCGCGGCGTGGGCGGGCCGGATATGAGCAAGCCCGAAAGCCACCGCCTGCACCACACCACCCAGCCTCTGGCCGCATGTCTCGGCCGCCAGCGGCTGCAGTACCCCGCGGAACGCGAGCTCCTCCGACCACACCGTGCCCACCGGAATGTGCAACCCCAGCCAGGCCACTGGATGAAGACCGATATCGCGCTCCCGCATCGAGGTGCGCACCGACTTCAGCGCTGGTGAGGCACCGACCGCGACGGCGACGGCCGACGCGACAATTCCCCCCAGACGCAAACCGGCCCCCAGTCGGGGTTGCCGCAGCCCGAGCGGTGTCGCCGCGACCGCGGCGAGGGTGGTGCTCATACCCGCCCCGATCAGTGGGCGCCAGCGTCGCGGGAACCGTTCCAACAGCACCGGCCAGGCGACCAGCGCAACAGCCAGGACCCAGGCTCGAGCGCGAGCGATCACGTGTCGGGGCCGTCGAGCGACGCGGTGTCGACGAGAGCCTTCCGGATGCGTTCGGTGTCCTGTGGGGTCCAGCCCTCTGGCGGGGCAATGGCCGCCCAGCCGTTGACCGACGAGATGCCGTAGTTGTGGCCATGGCCGTCGGGCACTCCGACGGCGTTGGCCAGGTCCGCCGCCACCTGCCAGAAGGTGACGATGGGGTACCAGCGCATCGCGGCGGAGCGGTCGCCCACCGGCGGCTCCTTGAGCCAATCCGGCTCACTGAACAGCAGATCCGTGGACCACCACGTCACCGGATCGGACGGATGTTGCACGAAGAGCACCCGCGGGTTCTGCCACGGCGCGCGCGCGACGGCGTCGATATCGGGACCTATCGCGAAACGCGCCGTGAATCCACTGTCATACGCGGGGAGGGCTTCCAGGGTGCCCCGGTCCCGCTTGGACACCAGCTCATTCCAGATCTGACTGAAGTTCGGCGGACCGGTCCACAACACACCGTCGACGCCCGCCGTACGGATATCGCCAAGACCATCGAATGCGCCTTGTCCCGCAAAGGATCCCAGGCTCTCGCCATAAATGAGCAGCTTTGGGCGATGCCCCGCGGGCTGCTGTGCCCAGCGCTTCTGAACGGTGTCGACCAATAGCCGGCCCGAGGCCAGTGCCTTCTTCTTATCCGCCAGGAAGGAGATCCAGCTGGGCAGGAACGAGTACTGGGTGGCGACGATCGCGGTGTCGCCGTTGTACATGAGCTCGATACCGCGCGCGGCAGCGGGCGTCACCCACCCGGTGCCGGTAGTCGGGACGATGATCAACGCCTTGCGCTCGAAGGCCTTGGTGCGCTCCAGTTCCCGCACCAGGATGTCGGCGCGCTCCTCCGCGGTGTCGGCGGTCTCGAGTCCGGCATACACCCGAATAGGTTCCTTGGCCTGGCGACCGTTCACCTTGGTCAGCTCGTCGGCGTGCAAACCACCGGAGACGAAGTTGCGCCCCTCGAAACCGAGACTCTCCCAGGAGGCCAGCGATGCCGGGCTTCCGGAACGCTCCGGCTGCGCGGGCTGTTCCACCCCCGAGCGGGTGGTGTCGTTATTCGGACCGAACGAGGCGTTGGCGGCGGAGAAGAAGCCGCGCACCAGCACTCCGTTGAACAGCATGATGGTCAGCACTGCCACGATGGCAGTACCGATGAGCAGCGACACTTCGCGACTGAGATACAAGCGGCGAATAAAGAAACGGGCCAGCAGCCGAACCAGATCTCGCAGCACCCGGGCCACCGAGATCAGCAGTGCCCCAAAAGCAATCGAAACAACGAAGGACTTGGAGTACTCGAGGGTGGATGGCCCGTGTGTCTCCATGAGGGTCGCGATCTGGCGTTGCCAGCGGGCTGCGGGCACGATCATCGCCAGGGAGCACACCGCCGACAGCAGCACCACCCCGAGCTTGGCGGTCACCATTACTCGGTCACGCAACGGCCACCACGTCTGGTGACGGAGCCAAAAGCGCAGTACCAGTTTGGAGACGGCAACCCCGATGCCGTAGCCGATGGCCGCCGTGGCACCCCCGATCAGACCCTGAAACAGCCAGGTACGCGGCATCAGTGACGGCGTCAGCGACAAGCAGAAGAACAAGGCGCCGAATGCTATTCCGCAGAAATCCAGCCGCAGCAGATTCCACGCCCAGGCCACCAAGGGGTGCCGGTTCTCGAGATGCTCCTCAAGCTCCTGGAACGCCAGCCAACTGCGGCCGATCCAGTCATCGGGATCGACGGTGCTTGTCGTGACAGGGACTCCAGGAGTCTCGCTCATCCGAACAATCCGGGCAGCACACCTTCATGAATCTCGCGCAGCTCGGCCAAGGTGATCGAGAATTGCCCCTGCACTTCAACGGAATCCGAGCCCTGGTCGACGACGCCGATGCGAACCGCGGGAAGCTGACGCGCCTCGCACATCGCCACGAATCTGCTCTCCTCGGTGCGCGGGATTGCGACAAGCACACGCCCCGCGGACTCGGAGAACAACGCCACAAAGGGGTCGGCTCCTTCGGGAAGCAAAATGCGGCAACCAGTTTCACCGGCGAGCGACGACTCAATGACGGCCTGGATCAGCCCACCCTCGGACAGGTCGTGAGCGGCAGATACCAGCCCGTCTCGCGATGCGGCGGTGAGAACCTGGGCAATCAGCTGCTCGCGGGCGAGATCGACCTTCGGCGGGGTGCCACCCAGGTGGTCGTGTGCCACCTGTGCCCAAATGGAACCGTCGAACTCATCGGCGGTGTCACCCAGCAGGATCAGCGTCTCGCCGGGCTCGGTGCCGAATCCCGTGGGGATACGCCGGTTCACATCGTCGATAACACCCAGCACGCCAACCACCGGAGTGGGCAGGATGGGGGTGGTGCCGGTCTGGTTGTAGAAGCTGACGTTGCCTCCCGTAACCGGGATGCCCAACTCCGCACAGCCATCGGCGAGGCCGCGGACCGCCTCGGAGAACTGCCACATGACGCCCGGGTCCTCCGGGGAGCCGAAGTTCAGGCAGTTGGTGACCGCGACGGGGGTGGCGCCGGAGGCCGCCACATTGCGGTACGCCTCGGCAAGCGCCAACCGGGCACCGCTATAGGGATCGAGCACCGTGTATCGACCGGAAGCATCGGTGGCCAAGGCGATTCCACGCCCTGTCTGCTCGTCCACCCGAATCACACCGGAGTCGGCGTGTTCGGCGAGCACGGTGTTGCCGCGGACGTACCTGTCGTACTGCTCGGTGATGAAGGCACGGCTGCACAGGTGTGGGCTGCCGATCATGTCCAGCAGCGTTTGCCGCAGTTCGTCTCCGGTGCCCGGACGTGCCAGACCCGCTGTGCTGTCGGCGATCAACGCATCCTGGGTGTCCGGCCGGGCCACCGGGCGCTGATAGACGGGGCCCTCGTGTGCGACGGTCCGCGGCGGCACATCCACGACGGTGTCGCCATGCCAGGTGATCCGCAGCCGGTCGCCATCGGTGACCTCACCGATGACGGTGGCCAGCACATCCCATTTCCGGCATACCGCCATGAAGGCGTCCACATTCTCCGGGGTCACCACGGCGCACATGCGCTCCTGGGACTCACTGGAGAGCACCTCGGCCGGAGTCATTCCGGTCGCGCGCAGCGGCACCTTGTCCAGATCGATATGCATGCCGCCGTCCCCGGCCGAGGCCAGTTCCGATGTGGCGCAGGACAAACCGGCACCGCCGAGGTCCTGGATGCCCACCACCAGATGCGCGGCGTATAACTCAAGGCAGCACTCAATGAGAACCTTCTCGGTGAACGGGTCACCCACCTGCACGCTGGGCAGCTTCTTGCGTGAGGATGCCCCGCCAGGACCGTCCATCTCGTCGCCGCCGAATGTGTCGGAAGCCAGCACCGACACACCGCCGATGCCGTCGAGCCCGGTGCGTGCACCGAACAGGATGATCTTGTTGCCGGCGCCGGAGGCGAAGGCCAGATGTAGATCTTCCTTGCGCAGCACCCCCGCACACAGCGCGTTCACCAACGGATTACCGGCATACGAGGCATCGAACACCGTCTCACCGCCGATATTGGGCAAGCCCAGCGAGTTCCCATAGCCGCCGATACCGCGCACCACGCCATCAAAGACACGACGGGTGTCGGGGGCATCGGCAGCACCGAAGCGCAGCTGATCCATGACTGCGATCGGCCGGGCGCCCATGGCCATGATGTCGCGCACAATGCCGCCCACACCCGTGGCGGCGCCCTGGTACGGCTCGACGTACGACGGGTGGTTGTGCGACTCGACCTTGAAAGTGACCGCCCAGCCATCGCCGATGTCCACCACTCCGGCGTTCTCACCGATGCCGGCGAGCATCGCCGAGCGCATCTCCTCGGTGGTGGTCTGCCCAAAGTAGCGCAGGTGCACCTTGGAGGACTTGTACGAGCAGTGCTCGCTCCACATCACCGAATACATAGCCAGCTCGGCGTCCGTGGGACGGCGCCCGAGGATCTCGCGGATGCGGGCGTACTCGTCGTCCTTGAGCCCTAGTTCAGCGAAGGGCTGCGGGTGATCGGGGGTGGCTGTTGCGTTGTCGACCGTATCAACCCGTGAAGTCACGAACAGATTCTAACGTCGAACCCGACTTGCCCTCGCTACGCGCCATGCTGGCCGTACGGAGCGGCGATATCGGCCGGTGGGATCACCCTGGTCGGATTCGCGACCATGCACAGAGCGCGCGGTTGTCCACACTTTCCGACCAGGCCCGTCATACTTGGAAAGTGCTCCGTGCAGCTTTGCTGACCACAGTTGGGATCCTGACGGGTTCATCTCTGCTGGCCGCCGGCGGCTGTGCGGCAGGTCAGTCCGACCCGTCTCGCTCGATCGCTCACGCGATCAACGGCCTGCCCGGCGTCGAGAGCACCACTCACAGCTTCTCAATCGGCTGGTATGACACATTCACGGTGTACCTGGACGCCAACGTCCGGCCTGAGATCACGCCAGAACAGCTCACGGCAATCTGGGAGGTCTTCACTCATCGCGTAGAGAAAGCCGGAGCCGACCACGCACATGTCAACGTCCGGCTGACCGTCAACGACTGCCCGTCCACCGTCGCTCGGCCGGACCGTTACTGCGGTGGGATTTCCGAGACCACCGACATGGAAAGTGCCGAACCCGTGCCCAACTGGCAAGAGTGGCAGGCGCTTATCCGGGGACACTACGGAAACGACATCCGCGTGAACACCAGCCATGTGAAGGGGCAGTCGCGCAAACAGATCACGGTGGCGTTACACCCATGGGCCGATGGGAAGCCGAGACAAGCCCGCATACAAGACTTCTCGTCCCTCTTCCGTCGCGTCGCCACGGACTTCCCGGGCCTGCGCGAGGCGGCATGGACCGCTACCGCAACCGGCGGACAGGCACCGGCACACGGAAACGATCTGGAACTCGGTACCTCGCGCGGATTACCCACCGACGCCGAGTTCGGTCTGTGGGAAGCGCTCTCTGCCATTGCCCCGGTGAAGATGAACCTCGTCAGGGACTCGGAGACCAGCGACGAGAAGTCATTGGTTACCGTCACGCTCCCGGGCAGCGGTGAGACCGCCTGGCGAAGCGCAGCACTGAGCCAACTGATGCTGCTCAAGGCGTATCAGCATCGGGTCAAGTACGAGGCGACGTACGGCAAGGACACGCTATCGGTCGTTGTCGGCGGCTGCTCGCCAGAGTTCGATACCGGGTTCCCGTTGCAGAACGAGCTTCGCCAGTGGTTCGAGACCTGCTCCTAGTGATCTGCCCCGATCAACACCTTCAGCAGCTCGCGCCGGCGCAGCGCCAGGGCCGCCCAGATCAACAATCCGAAGCCGATCGCGAAGACGACCGGGAACCACGCCTCCTCGTGCATGTCGATGGTGACCGCACCACCCAGGTAGGCCGTCAGCCCGACGGCGCCGAGCACCGCGGTACGCGGGATGGCGAACACGACAGTGCACGCCAGCAGCACCCAGCCGATCAGCGCCGTCTGATATGGCGGGAAGCCCAGCGCCTCCGTCGCGGTACGCGCGAACTGCGCCCCAAAGATCTTTGGTACGGCGTCGGCCAACAGGAACAGCACGATGATCGCGGTGAGCGCGAGACCAATCTTCTCCGGTGGCGTCCGGGCCGCGAATGCGGCGTTAACACTCGACACAAAACTCTTGGCCTCGGCCATCACGGGTCCCTTCTCATATCGACCCTCCAACAGTATTGATGTCGACCGACAAGGGCACCGAGGCGCACCGAGACGCCATACTCCACCCCATGGGAATGTTCAGCCGGTGCGGCGGCGCGCTTGGCGTTCTGGTGCTCAGCGTCGCATCCTTGGTCGCCGGCTGCGATTTCACCGGCTCGCGGACCGCCGACCGAATCGATGAAACGTTGCGACCGCTTGCGGCGGTGATGTCGGTGTCACACACCATCAGCCACAGCGGCGGCCCCGCACCGGCCAGTGCCACCTTCGACGTCTACGTCCGCGGCGAAGCGTCCGCCGATCAGCTCTCCGCACTGACGCGCGTCTTCACCGGCCAGATCCACGATTCCCGCACGTTCCGCTCGTGGGCGGCGACCCTCAACGTAAGACGCTGGCCGGAGGGCAATCACCTGTTTTCCACGATGTATGTCGAACTGCGGCCCTCGGCTGCCACCCCGGAGCCGCCGTGGCAGGACTGGCTGAAGCTTTCCCGGGGCGAATACGGCTACCAGATCACCGGGCGGGCGTGGCCGTCCGACTACGACCGGCCCGCCGGCACCAGCCTCAATGTCACGTTGTTCGACGGCAAGGATCGACGGCCGGACCATATCGGCGCCACCGAATTCGCCACGGCAGTGCGCAGGCTCGGCACCGACTTCCCCGGCTCCACCAGCGACTGGGTAATCACCAACTCCTTGATCTACACCAACGATCCACCCAGCATCCGATCGGGCCACGGTCTGCCGACCGCGGCGCAGCTGGACTTGTGGGAGGCCCTGGACACCATCGCGCCCGTCGACGGCGACTTCAATCGGGGCCCGCTACCGGGCAACCGTGACCAGCCTGACCGCAACAGCATCCAGCTCACCAAGCTGACCGGCCGGAACATGGATCACGTTGCGGAAGAACAGCTTCAGCTGATCAAGAAGTCAGGAACGGCAACCGTGTACACGATCGACCACGCCCAGATCACGGTCCGTCCCGGACGCTGCTCCACGGGCGTGCGGGAGCCGCAGCCCAGTACTGCCCCCGATGTGGCCCTGCAAGGCGAGCTGCGCGCTCAATTCGAAACCTGCCCGCGCTGACTCTCGTAGGCTCGCACCATGACCGTCACGATCGTCGCGAAAGAGCCCGTCGTCGCCGCATTGGCCGCGGAGTGGACCGCGCTGGGCGAGTTGGGCGACAGCCTGACCGATGAGCAATGGGCCGCGCCGTCAGTCTTGCCGGGGTGGACCGTCAAGGACGTCGTCGCGCATGTGGTCGGTACCGAACGCCTACTCTCGGGCGACCCACTGCCCAGCACCGATGAGGCCGTGGCCGGCCTGCCACACGTGCACAATCCCGTCGGCGTCCTCAACGAACGGTGGCTCACCTACTACCGCAAGCTCCCGCCGGTCGCGGTGATGAATGACCTGCACACCGTTACCAGCGCGCGCCTTGCCATCCTGGAGGGCCTGTCCCAGGAGCAGTTCAACGCTGAGACATCGACACCGGTGGGGCCGGAAAGCTACGGCCGATTCATGCAGATCCGCGATTTCGACTGTTGGATGCACGAATTGGATGTACGTGACAGCCTCGGGATGCCCTCACCGGCAGACCCGGTGGCGGCGACGCCGGCCCTCACCGAGCTGATCAACGCATTGCCGTTCCTGGTCGGAAAGCGAGCGGGTGCGTCCCAAGGCAGCCGGATCCGATTCGTGCTCACCGGAATCGGGGCGCAGAAGGTCGACATCGAAATCCCGGACCGGGCCCGCATCGTCTCGACGCTCTCCGGCGCGCCGCACGTGACGCTCACCGCGGACACCTGCGAGTTCGCCCGTCATCTGGGTGGGCGAGCCAGCGCGAGCCGCGACGGATTCACCCTGGACGGTGATCCGGAACTGGGTTGGCACATCATCGCCAACCTGCGCTTCACGATGTAGCGGGCAGCTCCAGAAACGCTTGCAGCGCATCGGAGTACATCGGAACGTCGTGTGCACCCATCAGTTCACGCACCGAATGCATGGCCAGCGTGGCGGCACCGACGTCGACGGTGACGATGCCGGTGTGTGAGGCCGCGAACGGGCCGATGGTGGAGCCGCACTGCATATCCGCCCGATGTTCGTACCGCTGATATGGGACGCCGGCCCGCTCGCAGGCCAGCGCGAATGCCGCCGCACCCCGGCCAT
The DNA here is from genome assembly GCF_002013385.1 of Mycobacterium sp. D16R24. NCBI lineage: Bacteria > Bacillati > Actinomycetota > Actinomycetes > Mycobacteriales > Mycobacteriaceae > Mycobacterium > Mycobacterium sp. D16R24. The sequence goes on from NZ_MAEV01000017.1 coordinate 66,143, forward strand.
CGGTGGCATACCGAACGTTGGGATGAATCTTGATCACCGGCCCGGCATTGACGCCAATCTGGTGACCCGGTTCGTGCCGATCCGGGTAGTTGGGGTGAGTGGCGTGCGCCATATCGGCCGAGACCATCAGCGAGGCGGCCGCACGCCGCAGGAAGTCCTCTCGGGTGCCGTTGCTGGACAGCACGATCCGTTCCAGAACCGTCGACAGTAGGTCCGAGTGGGCGCCGTGACCGGACACCGAACCGATCTCCTCATGGTCGAAGAGCGCAAGCACGATCGTCGAGCTGGACTCGGCGGCAAGGAACGCCTCCAGCCCGGCGTAGCAGCTGGCCTGATTGTCCAGACGCGGGGCACTGACCAGGCTCTCGTCGGGACCTATGAGCGCCGCGGCGGTCAGGTCGTGCGCCATGAGATCGCGTCCGAGAACATCGGCCGCGGCGACCCCCAGCTGTCCGGCAATGAACTCGTCGAAGCTCTTCCCGCCGCTCCATACCGAATTCACATGCCACTGCGGGTCGATCACCCATTTCTTACGCTCCTCGGCGCTGACCATGTGAATCGCCAGATTCGGCACCCGCAGGATCGGCTGGTCGATGCGAATCAGGGTGGACCGCACCGCGTCTCCGTCACGCACCAGCACCCTTCCGGACAGCCCCAGATCGCGGTCCAGCCAGGTCTGCACCCATGCTCCGCCGTAGGGCTCCAGGGCGATCATGGGCCAACCCGCCTGCACCCGATCGGCATTGGCCTTCACCCGGAGGTTCGGGCTGTCGGTATGCGCCCCGATCACCCGGAAGACCGCGTTGTCTTCTGCCATGTCCACACCGCGCCAGGCCACGATCGATCCCGAGCGCACCGTGAAGTAGTCACCCGAGTGCCCCGGCCAGCGCTGCGCCTCGAACAGCTCGGTGAAGCCTTCCTGACGAAGTCGCTGTGCCACGGTGTCCACCGCGTGAAACGGAGACGGTGAGGCGTCGATGAATTGGCACAGTCCTGTTGCGGTCGCGGTCACGCTTCCCATGATGGCTGACTGGATTGGGTCTAGGGTCGAAGCGTGACCGATCCCGTGCCACAGCCTGTTCTGGAACCGCTGTCCTCGTCGGCCATTTTCCTGGTGGTGACTGTCGACGAGGGCGCCGAACAAGCAGTTCACGCTGCATTGCCCGACGTGTCCGGCCTGGCCAAGGCCATCGGATTCCGCGACCCGGCACGGCGATTGTCGCTGGTTACGGCAATCGGGTCGGATGCCTGGGACCGGCTCTTTTCCGGGCCGCGCCCCGCTCGGCTGTGGCCGTTCCAGGAGGTGCGCGGCGAGCGACACACCGCCCCATCGACACCTGGTGACCTGCTGTTCCACATCCGTGCGAGCACTATGGACCGCTGCTTCGAGCTGGCCACGCGCATTACGAGCACGCTGTCGGGTGCCATCACTGTGGTGGACGAGGTACACGGCTTTCAGTACTTCGACAACCGGGACCTGCTGGGGTTTGTGGACGGCACCGAGAATCCCGATGATGAAGAAGCCGCCTCGGCCGCCCTCGTGGGCACCGAGGACGCCGATTTTGCCGCCGGCAGCTACGTGCACATCCAGAAGTACCTGCACGATATGGCCGCATGGAGCGCGCTGCCCGTCGATGAGCAGGAGAAGGTGATCGGACGTACCAAACTCGATGACATCGAATTCGACGATGCCGTGAAACCGTCGAATTCGCATGTGGCCCTGAATGTCATCGAGGACGACGAGGGCAACGAGCTGCAGATCCTGCGGCGCAACATGCCCTTCGGTGAACTTGGGAAGGCAGAGTTCGGGACGTACTACATCGCCTACTCACGCACCCCGGATGTCACGGAACGCATGCTGCGCAACATGTTTGTCGGGGATCCGCCGGGGAACACCGACCGCATCCTGGACTTCTCGACCGCGGTCACCGGTGGGCTGTTCTTCGCGCCGTCCGCCGACTTCCTCGACGCTCCCCCGCCGCTGCCCACTCAGGTAGCCGCGAAATCTACTGAATACCAAGGGTCCCTATCCATCGGCAGCCTGAAAGGAACGTCGGCATGAACAACCTGTATCGCGAACTCGCACCCATCACGGCCGAGGCGTGGGCGGAGATCGAAACCGAGGCCAGCCGTACCTTTAAACGCCATATCGCCGGACGCCGGGTGGTTGACGTCAGCGAGCCGGGCGGTCCCTCTAGCGCGGCCGTGAGCACCGGACACCTACTCGACGTGGCAGCACCCGCCGATGGCGTGCAAGCGCACCTGCGGGAAAGCAAACCGCTTGTGCGGCTGCGAGTCCCCTTCACCATCAGTCGGTCCGCCATCGACGATGTGGAGCGCGGCTCTCAGGACTCCGACTGGGACCCGGTCAAGGAGGCTGCCAAAAAGCTGGCGTTCGCCGAGGATCGGGCGATCTTCGAGGGCTATCCCGCCGCCTCGATCGTCGGTATCCGCGAATCCAGCTCCAATCCCGAACTCAAGTTGCCCGACGATGTCCGCCAGTACCCCGACGTCGTCGCGCAGGCACTCTCGGAACTGCGACTGGCGGGTGTTGACGGCCCATACTCGGTGCTGTTGTCGGCTGAGGAGTACACCAAGGTCAGCGAGGCCTCCGACCGCGGGTATCCGATCCGTGAGCACCTTCGCCGGTTGGTCACCGGGGAGATCCTCTGGGCGCCGGCGATCGACGGCGCACTCGTGCTGAGCTGCCGCGGCGGCGACTTCGACCTGCAGCTGGGCACCGATGTCACCATCGGGTACCTGTCCCACGATGCCGAGAGCGTGCAGCTGTACCTGCAGGAGACCCTGACGTTCCTGAGCTACACCGCCGAGGCGTCGGTCGCGCTGCTGCCCTAGGCGAGCCCGGGCTCTCAACACACTCATGTGTGCCCACCTTTGAGCGACAAAGAAATTCGTTCTCGCTTGTCACTCAAAGGTGGGCAACGGGAAGATCAAACGGCCTGGAGTTTCCCGATCGCCGAGTGCACCACCTGGTCGAGCCTCGCCCGCCCCTCACCCGCATCCCACGCGAACGATCGCACGACAACGAGCAGCCCACGAACCCGGACCCACGTCACCAGCTGCCCCGGAATCTCCTGGTCCATGTCGACCGGCCGCATCAGCACTGTGACCGACGGATACGGCGCGGTGTTCGGGCCGGGCGCGGACGAAACCTGCACCGACGCGGTGCCCGTCTCCAGGGTGTTGAACCCCTGCGCGGGCGCGATGGACTTGGCCCAGGCGATCATGTCGGCCCCGGGGTTCTCTTTGCCGTAGAGAACATCGACAAATTCCGTACAGCGCGACAACGCTTGCAAACGAACCAGAAAGTTGACCTTGGCGCCATTCGCGTCGCCAGCCTGATGACACAACTGGTCACCACTACTGGTTGCGCTGGCGAGATCGTCCTTCTCCACCTTCCAGTCTGCGGGGATGGCGTCGTCGGGAAGCAGCAACATCAATTGTGAGCTCGGCTTGTCCGCCAGACTGCCGTCCGCCCTCGCCGGGCTCGCGAACCCGATAACCGCAACCACCATCGACAAGGCCACCGCCATACCGCGCCTTTTACCCCTGACCGACCACCCCATGAACATGCTCCTCCCTAAGTTGGCGGGAGCATAGCTGGCAGATCCGCAAACTGCATAACAGCTGAGGCCTCGACGCACATACCAGCTGAATTTGGCTTTGCTTTCCACTGACGAGGAGCCAGTCAACACGGCTGTCGGCGGCGAGACCCCACCGCCTAATAGGGCTAGCGCATGCGGCAGAAATGCCGAATTGCCAGCAAATACCTACTGGAGGCGCAGCTCAAGCGGTAAGCACGGCGTCGAGCGCCGAGTAGAAAATGCCGAGCCCATCATCGCTGGGTCCAGTCAGCGGCTCGGTCGCGTGCTCCGGATGCGGCATGAGCCCGACCACACGGCCGTTGGCCGAGGAAATCCCGGCGATATCGCGCATTGACCCGTTGGGGTTTTCGCGGTAGCGGAAGACCACCCGGCCCTCGCTTTCCAACTCCTCGAGTACCTCGTCGGAGGCCACATAGCGGCCTTCGCCGGACTTGAGCGGCACCAGGATGTCGGCCCCCTGCTCATACCGGGAGGACCATGCGGTGTTGTTGGCGTCAACACCCAGCCAGACATCGCGGCATACAAAGTGCAGACCGGCGTTGCGGGTCAACGCTCCGGGCAGCAGTCCGGCCTCGCACAGCACCTGGAAGCCATTGCAAATGCCCAGGATTGGCAGGCCTTGTGCGGCGGCGTCGACCACCGAGCGCATCACGGGCGCAAAGCGCGCGATGGCCCCGGCGCGCAGGTAGTCACCGTAGGAGAAACCGCCGGGCACGATCACCGCGTCGACGGACTTCAGGTCGGCATCGTCGTGCCACAGCGAGACCGCCTCGGCCCCGGAGAGCCGGGCTGCCCGGGCGGCGTCGACATCATCGAGGGTGCCGGGGAAAGTGATGACACCGATGCGTGGGGTCATTCGGACTCCCGCACGATTTCCCAGTCCTCGATGACGGTGTTGGCGAGCAACGCCTCGGCGATCGACTCGAGATCGGAGTCGCCGATCTCTCCCTCGAACTCCAACTCAAAGCGCTTGCCCTGGCGCACGTCTGCCACGCCGGCATAGCCAAGGCGGGCGAGCGCGCCCGCAATGGCTTGTCCCTGCGGGTCCAGGATCACGGGTTTCGGCATGACGTTTACGACGACTCGGGCCACGGGCTGACTTTACCGTGTGGGCCGGTATACATCCCGCCTAGACTCCCCTCATGCAGCTGACCCACTTCGGGCATTCGTGCCTGCTGGCCGATTTTGGCGGCACCACTCTGCTGTTCGATCCCGGCAACTTCTCGCACGGATTCGAAGGGATCACCGACCTGTCGGCCATCCTGATCACCCACCAGCATCCCGACCACGTGGATCTGGAGCGGCTGCCCGCGCTGGTCGACGCCAACCCAGGGGCGGCGCTCTACGCCGATCCGATGACCGCGGCGCAGCTGGGCGAGCCGTGGCAGGCGGTGCACGCCGGCGATCGCTTCGCCGTCGCGGAACTGAGTGTGCGCGGAGTGGGTGGCCAGCACGCGGTCATCCATCCGGAGATCCCGCTCATCGACAACACCTCGTATCTGATCGGCGACGGTGACCATCCCGCGCGGCTCATGCACCCCGGCGACGCGCTCTTCGCACCCGGCGAGGAGGTCGACGTGCTGGCGCTACCGGCCGCGGCTCCGTGGATGAAGGTGTCCGAGGCGATCGAGTATCTGCGCGCGGTGAACCCGGCGCGGGCGGTGCCCATTCACCAGGGCATCCTGCAAGAGGCCGCATACCCGTTCTTCTACACGCGATTTCGCGAGATGTCCGACGCCGACTTCCAGGTGCTGCCCCACGAGGACGCGGTGTTGTTCTAACCGCCGAGACCGAGGTTGTGGCGGGATCGTCTCGCACGTGTTCGCCAAAACCTCGGTTTCGATGTGCGAGGGCTAGCCGATGGCCTCGGCAGCGCCCCGGCCCGCGGCCCGTCCGCTGAAGATGCAGCCGCCCAGGAACGTGCCCTCCAATGCGCGGTATCCGTGCACACCACCGCCCCCGAACCCGGCAACTTCACCGGCCGCGTAGAGGCCTTCGAAACAACTTCCATCGGCGCGCAGAACCCGCGAGTCGAGGTCGGTCTCCAAACCGCCCAGTGTCTTTCGCGTCAAGACGTGCAACTTCACCGCGATCAGCGGACCCGCCTTCGGATCGGTGAGCCGGTGCGGGGCCACCACCCGGGTGAATCGATCCGCGAGGTAAGCACGTGCGGCACGGATGGCGGCGATCTGCGGATCCTTGCCGAACGGGTTGGCCACCTCACGATCGCGTGCCGTCACCTGCTGGGCGATGGTCGCATAGTCCAGCGGTGTGACGTCCGGCAACGCATTCATCTTGGCGACCAGATCGGGCAGGTTCGACGCACTGACAAAGTCGACACCCTTGTCGATGAACGCCTGCACCGGCGCCGGCGCGCCCGCCTTGCCGCGCCGCAGTACCCCGCGCACATCCTTACCCGTCAGATCGGGGTTCTGCTCCTGCCCCGACAGTGCGAACTCCTTGGCGATGATCCGCGCATTCAGGATGAACCACGAGTAATCATGCCCGCTGCGGCAGATGTGTTCCAATGTGCCTAGGGTGTCGAATCCCGGGAACAGTGGCGCTGGTATTCGAGATCCATTGGCGTCCAGCCAGAGTGACGATGGCCCCGGAAGGATGCGGATCCCGTGGCCCGGCCAGACCGGGTTGTAGTTGGTGATGCCCTCGGTGTAATGCCACATGCGGTCGCGGTTGATCAGGTGGGCGCCCGCGTCCACCGAGATCCCGAGCATGCGGCCGTCGACGTGAGCGGGCACCCCGGTCAACAGCTGCGCCGGAACGCGTCCCATGCGTTCGGGCCAGTTCGCCCGAACCAGATCGTGATTACCTCCGATACCACCGCTGGTCACGATGACGGCCTGCGCACGGAGTTCGAACTCTCCCCATGCTGTTCGTGAAGACGTGACACCTCGCGCTGCGGTCGAGGGCTCCAGCACGGTGCCACGAACACCGACCGCGGCGCCCTGTTCGACGATCAGTTCGTCGACCTGGTGCCGGTAGGCGATGCGCACCTGGCCGCGGTCTACAGCGGCGAGCACCCGCCGGGCGAAGATCTCCACCAAGCCGGGGCCAGTGCCCCAGGTGATGTGAAATCGCGGTACCGAGTTACCGGGCCCGAGCGCATCCTTGCCGCCACGCTCGGCCCATGCCACCACGGGGAATATCTGCAACCCCCTGGCACGCAACCAGCTTCGCTTCTCACCCGCCGCGAAGTCGACGTAGGCGTGCGCCCATTGACGGGGCCAATGATCTTCCGGGCGGTCGAAACCGGCGGTACCGAGCCAGTCCTGCAGGGCCAGCTCGTGGGAGTCCTTGATCCCCAGCCGGCGCTGTTCGGGACTGTTGACGAAGAGCAGGCCACCGAAGGACCAATAGGCCTGCCCGCCGAGGTTGGCGGCATTCTCCTGCTCGACGACGACGACATTCTTGCCGCGGTCCACCAATTCACAGGTCGCCACCAAGCCTGCAAGACCTGCGCCCACGACGATGACATCGGTACTCGCGTCACTCACGGATTCACCGTAGCGGGGACGATTGACGATTAAAAGGTCCAACTTCCTTGCGGTGAAAGCACAAAGCCATTTCCCCACGCGTCGAGGTAGCCCATCCGGCAGGCGGTCAGCCCTGCGTCACCGACCGCGCAGAAAACATAGTCGCCCTCGAACAGGTTGACCGTGAGAATCGACTTCCGCGGCAACGGTCGGAATGTTCCCGACAGCTCGGGACCCTTCTTCGGGGCGAAGAAGCGCCCTGGCACACCGTTGGACGCGGCCACCGCACGCGCCCAGTGCGGCGCTCCGGGCAACTCACCCCAGCATTCAATAATCCCAGGTGGACCTCCGCGCCCGGCGTTCCAACCTTGCATCTGGCAGTGCAGGCCATCAGGTGTGGCGAATCGCGTGTAGCCACCGTTGGAGAAGGACTCCAGTTCGCCGTACTCGTATCCAGTCATCCCCAACTCGCGGAAGCCGGTGAGATCGGGAAATGCCGCTGGTACCCCCGACGTCGTAGATGTTGACGGCGTCGGGGATGTTGATGATGTCGTTGTCGCCGCGGACGGCCTTACATCATCTGACGGCGAGGGTTGCCCGCACCCCACAAGGATCAGTGCCAGCGCGACGGTGATAGCTCGACGAGCCATCAGAAGGTCCAGCTTCCCTTGTCGGACATCACGAATCCGTGTTCGCCACCGCTACCACGGACACGGCAGGCGATCGTCTCGGTCCAGTTCCTGTTCTCACGCTGCGGGGTGAGGCCGCAACTGACTTCGGTACCATCCGGCGCGGATTCAGTGAATCTGCTGCCAGCCCAAATGAGCCCAGAACGTTTGGCCTCAAGTTCAGCGGGTACTGCGGTCGAGGAGAAACTCCCGGCATCCGTATCGGTCGCGGATACCGAATTCGCGTTCGCAGGCGCAGACAGCAGGTCTCCCCAGCACCGTGCTTCCGGACGTTCTCCGCCGGATCCCGTCTTCAACTGACACGTCGCCCTGCCGTCAGCCGCGAACGTGAGGATGCCACCCACTCGGTACGCATCCTTTTGCAGCTCGGTATAACTCCCTCCGCCGATTTCCTGAAGACTCTCGATATCGGGGAACTCGGGTTTCGCCCACGCTGCCGGCGCCACGATAAGACCCCATGCGACGACTACCGAACAGACCCATGCTCGAAGCCTGGAGCAAACTGTATCAACTAGGCCACGCTGTGCAATACCTGCTTGGGCAACCACTCGTAGACACTCGGCACCGATCCGTGTAGCAGCGACAGATCGATGGCGTCGATCATGGCCTGCCGCGGACCGGGCTTCCGGAGATGTTTGGCCGAGATCGCGACCCGCACCACCCCGTCACGGCGGGCAGAGCGCGCCGCCGATAACACCAACATCCGGCACCACCAGGGCTCGGAAAGGAATCCTTCACCGATACCCAATACCCGAGCACGTACCGAGGTGCCGTGGACCAAGTCGGTGATCTCAGAGAGTCCGATGTTCAGACGGAAACCATTGCGCGGCAACATCTCTATTGCTCCAGCAGAAGCCATCCAACCCGGTGCCGCAAAGAGGCGTGTGCGCAAGCCGGTCTGCTCCATCACGCGGTCAGCGGCCATCAGACGCAGATTGGCCTCATGCGCAGGCAATGCGGCGAACTCGTCACGGCGCTTCTTCGTCGCGGCCTGGTCGTACCCATGCAGCACGATGGCGTCACCCCGCGACCGACGGGCTGCCAGCCAATCAACCGTCGGCTGATCCTCTACCAGGCGGTACTTGCCCTTCAAACGAGGAGACACGAGGAACGACAGCGGAATCGACCGCTTATCCATTTCCTCAGTGAATACAGCGATCTCGTCGAGAGTGCGATCGCAGATTCCCGATACCGATACCAGCAGCTGTCCTGCCATGCCGCCAGTGTGGCAACGTCAGATGTACGCAAGGTGTCAGACACCCCGCATCGAAAAGAACGCTCAAGCAGCAAGCCTTAGCGGCCGCCTCGGAGCGACTACCCCAGCTCCTTCTCGATGGCCGCGATCACCTCGGGAGCATCCGGCACCGTCGTCGGCCGAAACCGGTTGACCGGCCGGAGGGATCCCGAACCATCCCGTGCGATCAAGAACTTCTCGAAGTTCCACTGCACGTCTCCGGCGGCGCCTTCGGAATCCACGGTCTTGGTGAGCTCGGCGTACAGCGGATGCCGGTTCTCACCGTTGACATCGACCTTCTCCAACAGGGGGAAGGTCACCCCGTACATGGTGGAACAGAACGTCTGGATCTCCTCCGCCGTCCCGGGTTCCTGGCCCATGAACTGGTTACAGGGCACTCCGAGCACCGTCAGGCCGCGGTCGGCGTAGTCGGTGGCCAACTTCTCCAGAGCCGAGTATTGCGGGGTCAGACCACATTTGGAGGCGACGTTGACCACCAGCACGGCGTTGTCGCCGAAATCGGCGAGTGACAGCTCGGAGCCGTCGAGTGCGGTCAACGGGATGGAGGCGAGATCGGTCATGCTGACCACGTTACCGGTGTTGCGATGGTTGACTGTTCGCACATTACGCAACGTTGCGGGAGGTCATATGAGCGAGGAGAACGAATTCTCCTCAGGTCGCAGTGCGCTGCGGATCGCGTCGGTGGCGGCGTTGGGAGGACTGCTCTTCGGGTACGACAGCGCGGTCATCAACGGTGCCGTACAGGCCATCCAGGACGAGTTCGCCATCCGGGACGCCGAGCTGGGATTCGCGGTCGCCTCCGCGCTTCTCGGGGCCGCGCTCGGTGCCATGACGGCCGGACGCGTTGCCGACAGGATCGGTCGGGTAGCGGTCATGAAGATCGCGGCTGCCCTCTTCCTGCTGAGCGCGGTCGGAGCCGGACTGTCGACGAACATCGAGCTGCTTGTCATCTTTCGCGTAATCGGCGGGGTCGGGGTGGGCGTCGCTTCGCTGATAGCACCGGCGTACATCGCCGAAACGTCTCCGTCGAATATCCGAGGCCGGTTGGGCTCTCTGCAGCAGTTGGCGATCGTCACCGGAATCTTCTTGTCCCTCACCATCGATTGGCTGTTGGCACATCTGGCCGGCGGCGCGCGCAGTGAACTGTGGCTGGGACTGCCGGCGTGGCGCTGGATGTTCCTCGCGATGGCACTACCGGCGCTCATCTACGGCGCTCTGGCGTTCACCATCCCCGAGTCGCCACGTTATCTCGTTGCCACTCATCGAATTCCCGAGGCACGCACGGTGTTGACGAGGTTGCTAGGAGAGAAGAACCTGGACATCACGATCACCCGGATACAAGAGACACTCGATCAGAGCATCGTGCCCTCGTGGCGCGACCTGCGCAGGCCCACCGGCGGTTTGTACGCCATCGTGTGGGTGGGCGTGGCGCTGGCGGTGTTTCAGCAGTTGGTCGGCATCAACGTGATCTTCTACTACTCGAATGTGCTGTGGCAGGCCGTCGGGTTCGGCGAGACTTCGTCCTTCACGATCACCGTCATCACCTCGATCACGAATATCGCCACCACGCTGGTGGCCATCGCCCTGATCGACCGGGTGGGCCGCAAACCCCTGCTGCTCATTGGTTCGGCCGGAATGGCCCTGACGCTCAGCACCATGTCGATCGTCTTCAGTACGGCCTCCATCGTGGACGGGAAACCACACCTGGGCCCCGTCGCAGGACCCGTTGCCCTGGTGGCCGCGAATCTGTTTGTCGTGGCATTCGGAATGTCCTGGGGCCCGGTGGTCTGGGTGCTGCTCGGGGAGATCTTCCCCAACAGAATCCGGGCCGCGGCCATGGGAGTGGCGACGGCGGGGAACTGGGCCGCCAACTGGCTGGTCACCGTCACCTTCCCCGCGCTACGTGACGCGCTGGGAATCGCCTACGGGTTCTACGCGATCTGCGCGGTGCTGTCCTTCCTGTTCGTGGCGCGCTGGGTGAAGGAGACCAAGGGCCGAACGTTGGAGGATATGGATTCGGTGATCAGCTGAACAGCTGACCCGAACGCACCGCGGCGATGACTCCCCCGTCGACCAACAGATCGGTCCCGGTGATGTACGACGACTCGGGTCCGAGCAGGAATGCCGTTGCCGCGGCGATATCGTCGGACGCGCCGATCCGGCCACTCGCCGACCCGTCGATCATGGCCTTCGTGATCGCGCCGGTCTCCGAGGCGAGCTCCTGATGTCCCATCTTGGTGGACACCACCCCAGGGCTGATTGAGTTGATGCGAGCCCCGCGCGCACCCCACTGCCGGGCCACGGATCGAACGCGAATGTGGTTGGTGCGCTTGGATAACTGGTACGCCACTGCGGGGTACTCAATGCTCTCGACGTACGGTAACGCCAGGAGATCCTCGGCGCCGGTGGTCGCGAGCTCCCGCTCCTGTTCGGCGGAGAGCTCCATGGGCATGTGACCGGCCATGCTGGCGATCACCACGCCCGCACCACCGGAGGAAACGATCTTGCCGAATTCCTCCAGAATCAGGGCCACTCCGACCAGATCGACGGCGAGGATGGCCGGTGCCGGAGCCTGCGCCGGCGAGAGACCCGCGGTGTGCGCCAGCTGGGTGACTCGCCCCAACTCCGCGGCGGCCGCAGCGAGCCCAGAGACCGACTCGCGCGAGGAGACATCGACGCGGTGGCCAATGACGTTGTGCCCATCGGCCTTCAGTTCGTCGACGACAGCCTGCAGCGCGTCCTCGTTGTAGTCGGCGATCAGCAGGGTCTTTCCGATGCCCTGACGGCGGGCAATGACCTTGCCCATCCCACCGGCACCGGTGACGACGACAACCTCGTCAGACATCCGACTTCTCCTCCTTGACCCCAAGAACATCGAGCAGCCAGGCCAGCTGGAATGCGGTTTCCTTCCAGCGCTCATAACGCCCGCTGATGCCGCCGTGCCCGGCCGTCATCTCGGTACGCATCAGGATGGGGCGATCACCGGTAGTCGTATGTCGCAGCTCGGCAACCCATTTGGCGGGTTCCACATACAGCACTCGAGAATCATGCAGAGAGGTCATCGCGAGAATGGTTGGGTACGCGGTGGCACGGATGTTCTCGTAGGGCGAGTACGACTTGATGTAGTCGTAGACGTCCTTGTCTTCCAAGGGATTTCCCCATTCATCCCACTCCGTGACGGTAAGCGGCAGCGACGGATCGCAGATGGTGGTGACGGGGTCCACAAAGGGCACCTGTGCCAGCACCCCGGCGAACAAGTCCGGCGCCAGGTTCACCGCGGCACCCACCAACAGGCCACCCGCGCTACCTCCCCAGGCCGCGAGCCGATCGGGCAACGCAATCCCGGCGTCAACGAGATGCCTTGCTGCCGCAACGAAGTCGGTGAAGCTGTGCTTCTTGTGCAACATCTTGCCGTCCTCGTACCAGAGGCGGCCCATCTCGCCGCCGCCGCGCACATGGGCGATGACGAACACCACTCCCCTGTCCAGTAGCGAGAGTCGTCCGATGCTGAACTGCGGGTCTTCGCACATCTCATATGCGCCATACCCGTACAGGAGGGTCGGCGCCGGTTCGGAGGTGTCCTTGCGGTGGACCACCGACAGAGGTATCCGGGTGCCGTCTTCGGCGAGCGCCCATTCGCGGCGTTCCACGTAGTCGTCCCGGCGGTAGCCGCCGAGGACGGGTTGTTCCTTGAGCAGGGTGCGTTCCCCGGTGTGAACGTCGAGGTCGTAGACCCGAGTCGGCGTGATGAAGGACGTACAACCGACACGCAGCAGCGGCGAGTTCCATTCGGGATTGTCGCCCAACCCGGACAGCATGAGCTCCGAGTCGAACTCCACCTCCTGCGGTGCGCCGTATCCGGCGGCACTGATAGGCCATACCTGGATGCGCGGCAACGCCTCTCGTCGATAGCCGACCACAAACCGCTCGGCGAAGGCTTCCACACCGTCCAGCCGCACATCCTCGCGATGGGCGATCAGGGTGCGTGCCAGCGCCGGATCAACCGGGCCGTCGGCAACGGCGGCGAACGGCAGGTCCGCGAGAGCGAAGTTCACGGCGCCGTCGTTGTGCAGGATCAAGAGCCGATCCTCGCCGTCGACCACAATGTGATCGACGGTGTATTCGACACCAGTGCGACGCAGCCAGATTGGCGAGAAGGTCGTGGCGGGATCGCGGGCGTCACCGATCAAAATCTCGGAGGTTACCGACGAGTGCACACTGATGGCGACGAAGCGATCGCTGCGGGTGCGACCCACCCCGATCCAGAAACGCTCGTCCGGCTCGGAGAAGACTTCGACAGGTTCTGCACCACTGCCCAGCGTGTACCGGCGAATGGCATAGGGCCGGAACGCTTCATCGATCACGGGGTAGTACAAGGTGCGGCTGTCCATCGCCCAGGTGGCGCCCGCACCGATGTCGGTGATTTCGTCCGGGTACATCTCACCGGTCCGCAAATCTTTGAACCGCAGGGTGTACATCTCGTGGCCGACAACGTCGACCGAGTAGGCCAGAGTGTTCCCGTCTGGACTGACGGTCGCGGCGCCGAGGGAGAAGAAGCCGTGGCCCTCCGCTTCCACGTTCCCGTCGAGCAGGATCTGTTCCCCCGGAACATCGTGATCCAGTACCGGTGGCGCCCAGCTTTCAATCCCGGAGGATTCGCCTATCGGACAACGGCAATGCGTGCCGTACTGCTTGCCTTCGAAGCTGCGGGCGTAGTACCACCACTGCCCCATCCGTGTGGGAATCGAGAGGTCGGTCTCCTTGGTCCGGGACTTGATCTCACCGAAGATGCTGTTGCGCAGCGCTTCCAAGTGTCCGAGCTGGTCATCGACGTAGGCGTTCTCGGCCTCCAGGTGCGCGATGACGGCGGGACTTTCCTTCTCACGCAGCCATTCGTAGGGGTCGACGAAGGTATCCCCGTGGTACTCACGGAGAGTGTCGATGCGATTCACGGTGGGCGGGCGTACGGGCCCGCTCACGCCGACTTGCCGATCCAATCAGCGAAGCTCAGACCCGAAATGCGTTCATACGCCTCGATATACCGCTCACGGGTGGCCACGGCCACCGCCTCCGGCAGGGGCGGCGGCGGGGTATCCGACGCGCGATCCCATCCCGATTCGGGCCCGGTGAGCCAGTTGCGCACGAATTGCTTGTCGAAGCTGTCCTGCACCGCACCGGCCTGATAATTGGCGGCATCCCAGTACCGGGACGAGTCCGGAGTGAACACCTCGTCGGCCAGCACCAGGGTGCCTTCGACATCAACGCCGAATTCGAACTTGGTGTCGGCAAGAATGATTCCCTTGTGCAGGGCGTGCGCCGCCGCCCGGGTGTAGATCTTGATGGTCTCATCGCGCAGTTGGTTGGCGCGCACCCCGCCGACAAGGTCCACCACCGCGGCGAAGTCGACATTCATATCGTGCTCGCCGATGTCGGCCTTCGTCGCCGGAGTGAACAACGGCGGATCCAGCCGACTGGCTTCACCCAGACCCTGCGGCAACACATGGCCGCACACCGCGCCGGTGCGCTGATAATCCAGCAGCCCGGATCCGGTCAGGTATCCGCGCGCCACACACTCCACGGGAAGCATGTCGAGCCGTCGCACCAGCAGTGCCCGGCCCAGCACCTCCTCGGGGATGCGCGGATCGTCGGGCGGGCCGGCCAAATGATTCGGCACGGTCAGCAGCCCGAAGAAGAACACGCTCATCGCCGTGAGGATGCGCCCCTTGTCGGGTATCGGCGTATCCAGGATGAAATCGAATGCGGAAATACGGTCGGTGGCGACGAACAGCAGGTGCTCGTCGTCGACTCGGTACAGCTCACGGACCTTTCCGCTGGCCACATGCTGGTAATCGGACAGCGGAGGACGCATCGTGCCATCCTACGATTCATGCGATTCCTGCCCTACTCGACCCGACCGGGACGGTTGCTCGGCCAGCTATTCAGCGATGTAGCGGTCGCGATCTGGACCACGATCTGGGTGTTCGTCGGGCTTGCTGTGCACGCCGCGGTGGCGACGATCGCCGAAATAGGCCGGCAGGTGAAGGACGGCGCCGACGGCATTTCCGACAACCTGAACTCCGCTGGCGACAGCGCACACAGAATTCCGCTGGTGGGCGACAAGGTAGGTGGACCGCTGCGCGCGGCCAGCGAGGCGGCCGCCGATCTGGCGGGGGCGGGCCACAACCTGGACACCACGGCGACCTGGTTGGCGGTCGTTTTGGCGATCGCCGTCGCCGCGCCGCCCATCCTTGCCTTCGCGGGGCCGTGGATCTTTTTGCGGATCAGGTTCTTTCGCCGCAAGCTGGTGGCCGTACAACTCGCGGGCACCCCGGCCGGTGAACAACTGCTGGCCCTGCGGGCCCTGGCCAACCGGCCGCTGAAGAAGCTGGCGGTGGTCACCGCTGATCCCGTGGCCGCGTGGCGCGCCCAGGACACCGCGTCGATACGCGGCCTGGCCGCCATCGAATTGAAGGCCGCGGGCATCAGCACCCCCAAGGAATGGCGCGCCCCCTAATTTCGACACGCCCGCTCGTGGTCAAGATGTGCGATACGAACCCGCCACGAGGCGGCGTGTCGGCGGGTAGGGACGAGTACATCACCGGATCACTCAGCACCTCAAAGGTTTCCGCGTGCGGGAACCCACCGGCGCCTCACGCCGCCCATGAGCTACAGGATGGCGCCCGGGTTGTAGGCAGCGGCCTCGGGGTAGGTGTCGACAAGTGCCGCGACCGTGGCCGCCACTCGATCGACCTGATCGGCGGCGGCACCGGTGAACGACGCCCGGTCCGCCAGCGCGGCCTCGAGCACCGACGCGTCCAGCGGTAGCCGGGGATCTGCGGCGAGCAAGCCCAAAAGGTCTGGCTCAGCGCCCTTTTCGCGCATGGCGAGTGCCGTCGCGACGGCATGCTCCTTAATGACCTCGTGGGCTTCCTCGCGGCCGACCCCAGCACGCACCGCAGCCATCAACACCTTGGTTGTCGCCAGGAACGGCAGGTAGCGACGCAGCTCCCGGTCGATCACCGCCGGATAGGCACCAAACTCGTCGAGCACCGTCAGGAAGGTCTCGATCATCCCGTCGATGGCGAAGAACGCATCGGGCAGCGCGACACGTCGCACCACCGAACAGAACACGTCACCTTCATTCCATTGCGCCCCAGCCAGTTCCGCGACCATGGAGCCATATCCGCGCAAAATCACCTGCAGGCCGTTGACGCGCTCGCAGCTGCGGGTATTCATCTTGTGGGGCATCGCCGAACTGCCCACCTGCCCAGGTGCGAAACCTTCGGTGACCAGCTCGTGCCCCGCCATCAGGCGAATCGTGTGCGCCAGCGAGGATGGGCCGGCGCCGAGCTGAACGAGCGCGGACACCACATCGTGGTCCAGCGAGCGCGGATACACCTGACCAACACTGGTCAGGGTGCTGGAGAAGCCCAGGAATCCTGCGACACGGTCCTCCAGCTCGGCCAGCTTGACCACATCTCCGTCGAACAGGTCGAGCATGTCCTGCCCGGTGCCCATCGGACCCTTGATCCCGCGCAGCGGGTACCGGTCCAAAAGCTCCCGCAACCGAGTCAACGCGATCAGCGTCTCGTCGGCCGCCGACGCGAACCGCTTACCCAAGGTGGTTGCCTGTGCAGCCACATTGTGACTGCGCCCGGCCATCACCACGTCCCGGTACTCCACGGCGTGACGCGCGAGCCGCGCCACCACAGCGACGCCATGCGCGTGGACGTACTCCAGCGACCGGCGGATCTGCAGCTGCTCCACATTTTCGGTGAGGTCGCGGCTCGTCATGCCCTTGTGGATGTGCTCATGCCCGGCGAGCGCGTTGAACTCCTCGATACGCGCCTTCACATCGTGGCGGGTGACACGTTCGCGCGCGGCGATCGAATCCAGTTCGACGTTCTCGACCACCCGCTCGTAATCCTCGATGACGCCGTCGGGAACATCGATGCCGAGATCGCGTTGTGCGCGCAGCACAGCGATCCACAACTGGCGCTCCAGCACCACCTTTGACTGCGGCGACCAGAGCGCAACCATGGCGTCGCTCGCGTACCGGGATGCCAGAACGTTAGGGATTTGCACAACTAGAGTCTATGGGGGGAAGGAAATCGACTCGGCCAGCTGTTCGGCTTCCAGGGGAGCAAGCACGTCGATGACGTCCACCAGCATCGCCGTCGCCGTCGCCTGCGGACTGCTGGCGGCCTCGGTGAGCGCACCCACCATCGCCCCGTCGACTGTTGAAATCAGCACCGCGACACGGTCGTTGTCGATGGAACGACCGGACCGGCGGACAACCTGGGCCACCGCGTCGTCGCGTTGCCCACGCAACCTCTGCTGCACCTCGCGCAGTTCAGGATGGCGACTGCATGCCAGCTCACGCTCGTACCGGGACACGAGCTGTTCCCCGCTGCCATAGCCCGGCGTGCCGAACAACAGTTCCACCACCGCCTCGGCGGTGGCGGACGCTCCACGGCGCCGGTACTGAACCAACGACAGCCTTTCCTGGATCTGTTCCAGCTCGTGGGCTCCCGCATGCTCGACGGCCCGCGCGATGAGGTCCTCCAGTGAGGAGAAGTAGTACGTGGTCGACGCCAGTGGCAGGCCCGCGCGCTGTGCCACGGCACGGTGCCGCACCGCATCGATACCATTGTCTCGCAATAGATCAGCTGCAGCAGTGATCAGGGCACGCCGCCTCCGCTCCCCCTTGGGGGTGGCTTGCGGACGGTGCACGGCATTCCCGTCGGGGAACACCTCCACCTGCTGCCTGAGTGTCACGTCATGTCATGCTGCCAGCAGCGACGCATCCTCACGGGCGTTTTGCGCTATCTCATGCAAGCAGTCGGCATCAGCCCCGACCAAGCCGCGCCAACGCCTCCTCGATCGCATCTGGGCTTCCCGCGAAGCTCAGGCGGACGGTGTGGTGACCGTGCACGGTGTCGAAGTCGATGCCGGGCGCGACGGCTACCCCCGTGCGCGCCAACAGGTCCGCACACCATTGTTCGGCGTTACCGGTCAAGTGCTCGATATCGGCATATGCATAGAACGCGCCGTCGGGGGGCGCGATCTTGGAGATTCCCGCTGCGGCAAGACCGTCGATGAGCAGGGTCCGGTTGGCCGCGTACCGGCGCACATGCCCGTCGAGCTCGACACGCGCCTCGGGGCTGAACGCCGCCAACGCTCCGTACTGAGATACGGCCGGCGGACAGATGGTGAAGTTGGAGGACAGCCGATCGACGGCCCGCAGGAACCGGCGCGGCACCAGCATCCAGCCCAGCCGCCAGCCCGTCATTGAGAAGTACTTCGACACCGAGCCCATCACCACCGCTTCCCGGCTGAACTCCCATGCACTGGAGGTCTTTTGGTCGCAGTAAGACAGTCCGTGATAGATCTCATCGGATATCAGCAGGGTGCCATTGGCCTCACACCACAGCGCGAGCGCCTCCAGCTCGGTTGCGTCGATGATGGTGCCGGTGGGGTTGGCAGGGCTGGCGACGACGAGACCTGCCGGTGGCCGTCCTTCCTCCTGTAAGACGGCCTCCAACATCGCGACCGTGGGCTGGTATCGCGTCTGCGGACCGCAGTCGATCTCGACAACCCGGCAGCCCAGTGCGGCAAGGCAATTACGGTACGCGGGGTATCCGGGCCGCGTCATCACGACGGTATCGCCGACGTCGAAGGCCGCGAGGAACAGCAGCGTGAATCCGCCCGAGGATCCCGTGGTGACGACGACATCGTCCGCCTGGACCTCGACGCCCGAACGCTCACGGTGGTACTCAGCGATCGCGTCACGCAGCTCCGGCAGTCCGAGTGTCTCGGTGTATCCGAGGACGTGCGTGCCGAGCGCCTGGCGCACCGCGTCGAGAACCACCGCGGGAGCACCCGTCGACGGCTGCCCGGCGGCCAGGGAGATCACGTCCCCGTGCGTACGCTGGCGCGCAGCGGCCGCCGTCAGCACGTCCATGACGTAGAACGGCGGAACATCAGAGCGCCGCGAGAGAGCTACCACGGCTGCGACGCTATCGAATCTCTCGGATCTGGACGGAACCGGCATGATGGTCGACATGCGCGATCTGTCCCGACGCTCCCTACTCAAGCTCGGCGCGGCAACCGGTGCCGGCGCTGCGCTCGCCACTCTCCCCGGTATGGGGGCCTTCCCGGCCCATGCCGACGGCGCCATCACCGCGGGCTCGTTTGTCTCCGCGGCGCGCGGAGGGGTCCGCACCGAATGGCGTATCGCACGGCCACCCGGTGTCACCGGTCCTATCCGGCCCATCATCGCGCTGCACGGCAAGGGCCAGACAGCCGCCGGAGTCATGGAAGGCGGCGTAGAGAACATGCTGGCGCAGGCCGTGGCCGCGGGCGCCAAGCCGTTTGCCCTGGTGAGCGTTGATGGTGGCGGCGGCTACTGGCACAAGCGGGCCTCGGGCGAGGATTCCGGCGCCATGGTGCTCAGCGAATTCATCCCGCTACTGGCCGAGCAGGGGCTGGACACCTCGCGCGTGGCATTTCTGGGCTGGTCCATGGGCGGCTACGGCGCAATGCTCCTGGGTTCACGCCTGGGCGCGGGACGCACCGCCGCCATCACCGCGGTCAGTCCGGCGCTGTGGACATCCTCGGGTGCTGCGGCGCCGGGTGCCTTCGACGGCGCCGAGGACTACGCCGCCAACTCGGTATGGGGGCCGGCCGCGCTGAACTCCATCCCGCTGCGCATCGACTGCGGTGACAGCGATCCGTTCTACAGCGCCACCAAGCAGTTCATCGCCCAGCTTCCGACGCCGCCCGCGGGCGGGTTCAGTCCCGGCGGCCACGATGGCTCCTTTTGGAGCTCGCAAATCGGCGCGGAGCTGGCATGGATGTCGCCCCTGCTCACCGCGTGATGCCGCACTGCGGCCGAGTCTGAGTTTCACGACGGTTTCAGGGCGAAAACCGTAGCCAAGCGCAGACTCGACGGCTGGCTGGACCTCGACGGGTTTGCCATCCGCTGGCATTATGGCGCCGTGACCGAAATCAGCCGACGTCGCCTGTTGCAGATGGGTGCCACACTCGGGGCTGGTGCTGCGCTTCTTCCGGCGCTGGCGGCACCCGCACGGGCCGCCGCCGATGTCACCAGCGGGTCCTTTGTCTCGGAAGCCCGCGGAGGCATTCCCACCGGGTGGAAGGTAGCCAGACCGCCCGGAGTCGACTGGCCGGTGCGCCCGGTAATCATGTTGCACGGCCGCGACGAGAACGCCGAGCGGACAATTTACTGGGGTTATGAGCGGATGCTCGGGGATTTGGTCGCCGCGGGGGCCCCGCCCTTCGCGGTCGCCGCGATCGACGGTGGCAACAGCTACTGGCATCCACACCAGAACGGCGACGACCCCGGCGCGATGATCATCGACGAGTTCCTGCCGATGCTCGCCGACCAGGAGGGGCTCGACGTCTCCCGCGTCGCCTTCATGGGATGGTCCGCGGGTGGCTACGGCGCGCTGCTCAACGGTGCCCGCTTGGGCGGGCCCCGGACGGCCGCCGTGGCCGCGGTGAGCCCGTCGATCTGGCTGTCCTATCCCGAGGCCACCGCAGACGCCTTCGACAACGAGGAAAACTGGGAAGAGAACTCGGTTTTCGGGCGACCCCAGCTCAACGGGATGCCGGTGTGGGTGTCGTCCGGCTATGACGACAGGTTCTACACCGCTAGTAGGGTTTTCGCCGAGCAGCTGGCGGCACCGCCTGCCGGCGAGTTCGGTCCGGGCGCACACGAGGGCGGGTACTGGTTATCGCAGGTCCCGCAGGCACTGGGCTGGATCGCGCCGATCCTGGCCGCCTAGAGTCCCGGGTTCGGGGGGATCTCGAAGGTCATCGAGGGTTCCTTGGGCGCCTGCACACAACGGACCGTCCACCAGTTGGCAATCGAACCCGACCGTCGGTCCTCGCACTGACGCACTTGTTCCTGCCCGACGCCATCAAACTCACGGGCCGTTTCACAGGAACGCGCCGCCGCTTGATGAGCGAACTCGTAACGGAGGACCAGTGCGTCGATCACGAGCAGGCCGTCACGCCGAGCCAGCTTGTTGGCGAGCACAACATCGTCCTGCGCCATTCCACGGATGTCCGCCTCCAACGTCACTCCATGGTCGGCATGGCCATCTGGCATCAACACCCACAATGATTCCGCCTCACGCCGCAAGGCTTGGTTGAGTGCCGAGGCGGTGGATCCGATCCGCTCGTCCTGCCACGACGATGTGCGACCCCTTGTCAGTATCGAGAAGTCGTCGTATTCGGGTGCGGCACGCTCACTGACGGCGAGAAAGGCGGTACACAAAGACAGTTCATGGACATCAGGCGCCGGCACGGCTTGTGACTTGTTCGACTTCCAGCTCACCGCCAACAGCACCACTGCGACAACCACCACGGTCACTCCCGTGATCACCCACCGGTAGCGCATCTGCCGACCCCTAGACGCTGATGCGCCCCTCGGCCGCAGCCAGGCCGATGTCGCTACGGAAGTGGCTGCCCGGCAGGCGAACTGCCTCGATCTTCGCGTAGGCGTCGGCCCGTGCGGCCTGCAGGTCGGTGCCGGTACCCACGACGGACAGCACGCGGCCACCCGAGGACACGACGGCACCATCCTCCCGACGGGCCGTCCCGGCGTGCAGCACACCCTCCGCCTCGGAGCCGGTGATCACGTCGCCGGTGCGCGGACGCAACGGATAGTTCTCGGCGGCCAGCACCACAGTGACGGCACTGCCGTTCTGCCAGCGCAGCGGACCGAAGTCTTCGAGGGTGCCGGTCGCGGCGGCATTCAACAACTGCCCCAGTGGTGATTCCAGCAGCGCCAGCACCGCCTGCGTCTCGGGATCGCCGAAGCGGCAATTGAATTCGACGACGGAGGGGCCGGTCGAGGTGATCGCCAGCCCCGCATATAGGACTCCCGTAAACGTGTTGCCGCGCTTAACAAGCTCAGCGGCAACGGGTTTGACGATGGTGTCAACGATCTCGGTGACGGTCTCATCGGGCAGCCAAGGCAGCGGGCTGTAGGCGCCCATGCCACCGGTGTTCGGGCCGGTGTCGCCGTCACCGACCCGCTTGTGGTCCTGGGCAGGCAGCAGCGGCACCACCGTCTCACCGTCGACAATGCACAGCAACGAGACCTCGGGCCCGTCCAGGAAAGACTCCAGCAGCACCGGATGCCCGTCGTCGAGCAGGCTCGCGGCGTGGGCACGAGCCGCGGCGCGATCATCGGTGACCACCACGCCCTTGCCCGCGGCCAGCCCGTCATCCTTGACCACCCAGGCCGGCTCGCTCGCGAAGCGGTCTAGCGCGGCATCCAGATGCGCTGGGTTGTCGACGATCTCACTGCGCGCGGTGCGCACGCCCGCGGCCGTCATGACGTCCTTGGCGAACGCCTTGGAACCCTCGATGCGCGCGGCGTCCGCCGACGGGCCGAAGCACGCGATACCTGCCGCCCGGACAGCGTCACCCACACCCAGCACCAACGGCACTTCGGGGCCGATGACGACGAGGTCTATGTCCAGCTTGGCGGCCAACGCCACTACCTCTGCTCCGGAGCTGATGTCAACGGCATGCTGTTCGGCCACAGTTGCGGTGCCCGCATTGCCCGGGGCTACCGCCAGATAGTCGACGTTCGGGTCACGCTTGAGGGCGATCAACAGAGCGTGTTCACGGCCACCGGACCCAATGACAAGGACGCGCATGCCCCAGACCCTATCGGTCTGGGTGCGTCCGGCTATGCATCCGGGCGGTATCCCCGCAGCAGCTTGGCAAGTAGCTCGTCTCTGCCCGCGACGAGCTCCGGGTACGGACGCAGCGTCTTCACCAGTGCCTCCCCATCGAACATGTCGGTGATCATGAAGACCAACGTGACGAGGTCCGCATCGGATAACCGGTCGGTTCCCGGCACCGATCGCGCCAGCGCGACCATCTGAGCGCCGTATTCGGCCACTGCGACCTGCAAGGTCTCCCGCAACTGGGAATCGGTGCGCGCGGCCACCATGAGTTCGTAGAGCACGGCGTTGATGGGCTCCTCCTTGAGGGAGCGCATCACCGCCATCACATCCTCGAATTCGGTGAGTCGATCGCCCGCCTCATCGAACTGTGCGCGCACGGTGGCCAGCTGGCGGCGCAGGGTCTCACGCGCCACCGCAGCCATGAAATCGCCGACGGCCGGGAAATGGCGGAACAGCGCCCCGTAGGAGAGCCCCGCCCGCTTCGCGATCCGCTGCACGGAGGCGCGCGAATAGCCCAGCTCAGCGATGGTGTCAATACCGGAATCGAGCAACCGGGCGATCGTCGATTCACGGCGCTCGGCCTGGGTGGGACTCACGGGTGCACACTAGAGGAACGCGACACCAATGTGGCGCCCATCACTAACATTGTGATTGGTTGCCATCTTTTTTTAGACTCGCCGTAACACCCAACGAAGGGCAGCCCCATGGACGACAGTCTTCGCGCAAGCGGCTCATCCTCGAGCGACTACGACCTCATCATTCGCGATGGCCTCTGGTTCAGCGGCACCAATTCCGAACCCCGTAAGGCCAACCTCGGAATCAAAGAGGGGCGGGTTGCCACCGTCTCCACCACCGCGCTGGACGAGACCGGCTGCCCCGAGGTGATCAATGCCGGCGGCAAGTGGGTGCTGCCCGGATTCGTCGATATCCACACCCACTACGACGCCGAGATACTGCTCAACCCCGGGCTCGATGAATCGGTGCGCCACGGCGTCACCACCATCGTGCTGGGCTGCTGTTCCATGTCGACCGTCTACGCCAAGCCCGAGGACGCCGCCGACCTGTTCAGTCGCGTGGAGGCAGTACCGCGCAAGCACGTGATCGGCGCGCTGAACGAATTCCAGGACTGGACCGATCCGGAGAGCTACGTCAAGAAGATCGACGCCTTGCCTCTCGGCCCCAATGTGACATCCTTCCTTGGGCATTCGGATCTACGCGCCGCCGTCATGGGCCTGGGTCGGGCCACCAACAACTGGTCGTTCCCCACCCGCAAGGAACTCGACCGGATGGCCGACATGCTCGACAAGGCACTGGATGCGGGCATGCTCGGCATGTCCGGCATGGACGCCCCCATCGACAAGCTCGACGGTGACCGCTACCGCTCGCGGGCGCTGCCGTCGACGTATGCCTGGTGGCACGAGCGCTGGCGCCTCATCAACGTGCTGCGCAAGCGCGACCGCATTTTACAGAGCGCCCCGAATATCAATAACCCGCTCACCGCGGTGTTGTTCTTCCTATCCTCGGGAACCCGTTTCTTCAAGCGCCGCAAGGCTGTTCCCGTCAGCCTGCTGGTGGCAGCCGACTCCAAGAGCATCAAGGGCGCAAACGTGTTCTTCAGCGCCGCTGCCCGGATCGGTAACAAGGTCTTCAAGTCCAACGTCAAGTTCCAGCACATGCCGCTGCCGTTCACGCTGTACTCCGATGGCATCGACCTTCCGGTGTTCGAAGAGTTCGGCGCAGGCACCGCAGCGCTGCACATTCGCGAGCAACTGGATCGCAATAAGCTGATGGCCGACAAGGACTACCGCCGCAAGTTCCGGCGCGAGTTCGCCATGAAGAAGCACATGCCGGGCCTGTGGCACAAGGACTTCCATGATGCCGTCATCGTCGAATGCCCCGATGCCTCGCTGATCGGCAAGACCTTCGGCCAGATCGGCGACGAGCGCGGCATTGCGTCGCTGGACGCCTTCCTGGACGTGCTGGTGGAGAACGGTGAGAAGAACGTCCGCTGGACGACCACGGTCGGGAATCATCGCCCCAAGGTGCTCGACGAGATGGCCAAGGACCCCAACTTCCAAATGGGCTTCTCTGATGCCGGTGCGCACCTGCGCAATATGGCGTTCTACAACTTCTCGTTGCGCTTCCTCAAGCGCATGAACGATGCCCAGAAGGCCGGGAAACCGGTGATGCCCCTGGGCCAGGCGGTGCACCGGCTGACCGGTGAGCTGGCCACCTGGTTCGGGCTCGACGCCGGGTACCTGCGTGAGGGCGACCGCGCCGATTTCGTCATCATCGATCCGGAGAAGCTGGACGGCACCGTCGACGCCTACAACGAGGCGCAGGCGCCGTTCTTCGACAACCTGTCGCGCATGGTGAACCGCAATGACGAGACCGTCGTGGCCACCGCGGTCGGCGGCAAGGTGGTGTTCCGTCTCGGTGAGTTCATCGAGGGCTACGGGCACGACCTGCAGACCGGTCGGTACCTGAAGGCCGGTGAGAAACTCGCGGTCCGATGAGCGCCGCGACACGTCTGTCCACGTTCACCCATGACGGCCTGACCTTCGACGTCATCGACGAAGGTCCCATCGCCGGACCGGTGATCGTTGCGTTGCATGGTTTTCCCGAGCGGGCGACCATGTGGTCGGAGATCATTCCGAAGCTGACGGACGCCGGATTTCGGGTGCTGGCACCCGATCAGCGGGGCTACTCCCCCGGCGCCCGCCCGATCGGCGTCCACAACTACGCCCTGGACAAGCTCTCGGGCGACATCCTGGCGCTCGCCGACCAGGCCGGAGTTTCCACATTCCATGTGCTGGCCCATGACTGGGGTGCCGCGGTGGCCTGGCAGCTGGCAGGAAATCACGGCGAGCGAGTGCACACCGCGTCCGTGCTGTCCGTCCCACACCCGCGCGCTTTCCGGGATGCCATGCCTCGCGGCCAGATCCTGCATTCCTGGTACATGCTGCTGTTCCAGATTCCACGACTTCCCGAATGGCTGTTCAGCTTCAACGACAAGGAAGCGTTCCAAAAGTTCGGCCAGAAGTGGATGAAGGTCTCCGACCGGCTCGCCGAGCGCATCAGGGAGCTGTTCAGCGAACCCGGAGCCACCACCGCAACGGTGAATTGGTATCGGGCGATGCGGTATTCGCTGCGGTCACCGGCGCGGTCCGTACGGGTGCCCACCCTGTTCATCTGGAGCGACGAGGACTCCGCGGTGACTCGTGCGGCCGCCAACCTCAACCAGAAATACGTTAAGGCGCCCTACCGTTTCGAGGTCTTCGAAGGCGTGTCCCATTGGATCGCCGAGGAGCGGCCCAACGAAACGGCGGCCCTGGTCCTCGAACACATCGCCGAGCACTCGTCCTAGCGGCTACTGGGATTCCAGTACCGCTGCAGCATCCTGCAACCCCCGGATGGCCGCGGCAATCGCCGGTCGGTGCTGGGCACCGGGACGGGCCAGCACCTCGTACAGCCGCCCCGCTCGGACCTCACGGATAACCAGTCGCGCCACCCGCGGGCTCCGGCTCACGTATCGCGGCATCAATGCGATGCCATGTCCGTGGGCCACCATGTCTTCGACAATCTGGAAATCCTTGAACCGGAACCGGACTCGGGGCCGAATGCCCGCCGATACCCCGAGTGAAACCAGAACATCGTCCACCGGGAACCCCTCGGGGACACTGATCCAGGTCTCGTCCGCCAGCTCACCCGGCGTCACCGAGCCACGCCCCGCCAACGGGTGATCGTTGTGCACCAGGAGATCGATCGGCTCTCGCATGAGCGTCATCGACCACACCCGCGCGGACCGCAGGGCGGCAGCCCGCTCGTCCCGGTGCGTGACAACGATGTCGTACTCGGTCAGCAGCCCGGGGGCCTCGCTGTACGTCACGTCCTCGTCGCCCGGCCGCACATCCACCACACCCTCGACGGCGGCGACGAGCCTGGGCAGCAGCAGACTCCCACCGGAGGG
The DNA here is from genome assembly GCF_002013385.1 of Mycobacterium sp. D16R24. Lineage (NCBI taxonomy): Bacteria > Bacillati > Actinomycetota > Actinomycetes > Mycobacteriales > Mycobacteriaceae > Mycobacterium > Mycobacterium sp. D16R24. The sequence goes on from NZ_MAEV01000017.1 coordinate 92,904, forward strand.
GAACGATGCGATCCGCACGACCGGTTGTGTCCCCTCCCGGTAGGCCACCATCTCCTCCGCCGCCCGGTCGACGGCGGCAATCACCTCGTCGGCGCGCAGCACCAGCGCGCGGCCAGCCTCCGTCAGCGCAATGCCCCGCCCGTCCTGCCGCAACAACGGCACGCCCGCCTCGCGGGCCAAGACCTTCAGCTGCTGCGATACCGCCGAAGGGGTGAGCCTCATCGCATCGGCGACTTCGCCGACGGAGCCGCGATCGGCAAACTCACGCAGAATCCGCAGGCGACGCACGTCCATGAAGGAAATCTACATTAATAGTGCACATTAATTAGATTGTGCTGAATCAATTCGGTACGCAGGATCGACGGCATGACAACCCGGCACCGTCTCCTCGGACTGACCGTCGCAGTGCTGTGGGGAATCAATTTCCTGGCCATCCACACTGGGCTGGACCATTTCCCGCCGGTCTTCTTCGCCGGGCTACGGTTCGCGGTGCTGGCGATTCCGGTCATCCTGTTCGTGCCGTGGCCACGGATTCCGATGCGGTGGTTCCTGTTGTACGGAGTCGGGTTCGGCACCGTACAGTTCGCGTTCCTGTTTCTTGCCATGGCGAACGGGATGCCGACAGGCCTTGCCTCCCTGGTGCTACAGGCCTCGGCCCCCTTCACCGCGATCCTGGGCGTGCTGCTGCTCGACGAGCGGATGTCGGGCCGTCAGATCGCGGGTATCGCTCTCGCCGTTGGCGGTATGGCACTCATCGCGGCTGATCGCGCGGCACACGGCGCGTCCGCCGCGCTGGTCCCGGTAATCCTCACGCTGCTCGGCGCACTGGGTTGGGCCTTCGGCAACATCGGGAGCCGAAAGGCCATGGCCGGCAACACCGATCCGCGCACACCGCTGCGCCTCACCCTGTGGATGTCGGTGGTGCCGCCTATCCCGCTGTTCGCGCTGTCGGCAGTCACCGAGGGACCGTCGGCAGGGTGGCACGCGGTGGCCTCGATCGGTGAGCGCAGCGGACTGATCGCCCTCGGCGGCCTGGTGTACATCGTGCTACTGGCCACCGTCGCGGGCCTGGGCCTGTGGACCTACCTGATGGGCCTGTACCCGGCAAGCCGGGTGGCACCGTTCTCTCTCCTCGTTCCGGTCGTGGGTATCACCGCGTCCTGGCTGATTCTCGGCGAACAGCCGACCGTGCTGGAACTCGCCGGAGCCGCGGTGGTGATCACCGGCTGCCTGATCGGTATGACCGCGCGCGCACCCCGCGGCGACGCGGACCCGCTGGTGCCCCGCCAGCTGTCCGCGGCCTGCGCCCCGACGACGGGCCACTAACCTAGGGACATGTCCAGCGTCTTCACGAAGATCATCAACGGGGAACTGCCCGGTCGGTTCGTCTACGAGGACGACGACGTCGTCGCGTTTCTGACCATCGCGCCGATCACCCAGGGCCACACCCTGGTGGTGCCGCGCGCGGAAATCGACCAGTGGCAGGACATCGACGCGGACGTCTTCGCGAAGGTCAATCTCGTCGCACAGCGCGTCGGCCGCGCCATCCGCAAGGCCTTCGACGCACCGCGTGCCGGTTACATCATCGCGGGGATGGAGGTGCCGCACCTGCACATCCACGTGTTCCCCGGGTTCACGTTGACCGATTTCAGCTTTGAGAACGCCGATCCCAACGCTTCGACGGAGTCCCTCGACGAGGCGCAGGCGAAGATCAAGGCTGCGCTGGCTGAGATCGGCTAGTCCGCACGATCTTTGGCGCAGGACCCTCAGCCTCCGACACCTCAGTATCTACGTCCTCGAACTCCGCTTCCTCGTCGGTCATATCGGCGCGCGGCAGCCGCACCTCGAATCGGCAGCCCGCACCGGGCGCCGTGTGCACGGTGACGGTGCCGTCATGTGCGGCGGTGAGGGCGTCCACGATCGACAGACCCAGCCCCGTACCACCGCTACTGCGGGTGCGCGACGTGTCCGCGCGATAGAACCGCTCAAAGACACGTTCTGCATCAGTCTTCGTCATTCCCGGTCCCGCGTCGATGACCTCCAGGACGGCGTCATCTCCCTCGGTGCCCACCCGGACCCGGACGGCCGCGGTGGTGTGCCCGAGCGCATTGCTCACCAGGTTGCCCAGCACCTGGCGCAACCTCAGCTCGTCGCCGATGACCTCCGGGGTGCCGGGGCCATCAAAGACTTCCAGTTCCACATCGCGTTCGGGCGCAGTGGCTTTCGCATCATGGACGGCATCAGTGGCCAGCACCAGCAGGTCGACGAGCCGCTGCTCCATGGGCCGATGCGCGTCCAGTCGCGCCAACAGCAGCAGGTCCTCCACGAGCTGACCCATGCGGGTCGACTCCCCTTCGATACGGCCCAGCACCAGCTCGATGTCGGTGGCCGCACCCTGGCGATAGAGCTCGGCGTAGCCACGGATGGTGGTCAGGGGTGTGCGCAATTCATGACTGGCATCGGTGATGAACCGGCGCATGCGCTCCTCCGAAGTTCGAGCGGTTGCGGCCGATTTTTCCGAATCGGCCATCGCACGCTGAATCTGCGCAAGCATTCCATTGAGCGCCAGTGATAATCGGCCCACCTCGGTGCGCGGGTCGCGTTCCGGTACCCGTCGATCGAGATGACCCGCAGCGATATCGGCTGCTGTCGCCTCTACTTCGGCCAGCGGTCGCAGGCTGCGGTGCACCAACCAATATCCGGCAATACCAAGCACAGTCAGCACCGCGATCCCTATCGCCACCTGCAACCACAGCAGGTCGCGGGCGGTGGTGCGCACATCGGTGATGTCGCGAGCAACGGTGGTGTACCCGCCCATCGCGTCGTGGCGGGACACCGCACGCCACTCCGTGGTGCCGTCGGCCGAGCGCACCGTCACGGGACGGCCGCCCACATCGTTGTCGAACGGCAGGTCCGGATCGGCGCGGGCGCGATCGTTGAGCATGATGACCACCCGCCCACGGTCATCGGTGGTGCGGATGAAGAACAAGGACGGGGGCCGATGCCGGTTGGTGTCGAAGGCAGGCGGGGGTGGCGGTGGCCGGTTCGCCCACCCATTCGCGGCGTCGATCAGCTCGCGATCGGCGCGGTTCATCATGGTGCGCTGCATGGTGGTAGTCACCGCAATGCCAGATGCCACCAACCCCAGCGCAACCAGAACCAAGGTTCCGACTACGAGGCTCACCCGCAGCGGTACACCCCGACGAACGCCGGGGCGGGTGCTCACCGCCTGATCTTCTTCGCGCCAGCGCTCATCAGCGCGGCTCGCGCAATACGTATCCCACGCCACGAAGCGTATGCAACAACCGCTTCTCGCCGTTGTCGATCTTGCGCCGCAAATACGAGACGTAGGACTCGACGACGTTCACATCGCCTCCGAAGTCATAACGCCACACATGGTCGAGGATCTTGGGCTTACTGAGCACGGTGCCCGCGTTGATCATGAAATACCGCAGCAGCGTGAATTCGGTGGGCGAGAGCGCAACCGGCTCGCCGGTCTTCCACACCTCGTGGGTGTCCTCGTCGAGCTCGATATCGGCGAAGCTAAGTCGCGACTTGCGAGCCGGCTCCGAGCCCATCCCGGAGCGACGCAGGATCACCCGCAACCGGGCGACCACTTCTTCCAGGCTGAACGGCTTGGTCACGTAGTCATCGGCACCCAGCGTCAGCCCGGCGATCTTGTCCTGCAGACCATCACGGGCGGTCAGGAACAGCGTCGGCGCATCGATCCCGTCGGCGCGCAGGCGGCGCAGCACCCCGAATCCGTCCATTCCGGGCATCATCACGTCGAGAATCACCGCATCGGGGCGAACCGTGCGGGCCAGATCCAGGGCGGCGGCGCCGCTGTCTGCGGTATAGACGTCAAACCCCTGGAATTTCAGACTGACCGAGAGCAGTTCGACAATGTTCGACTCATCGTCGACCACCAGCACCTTGGCGGGGGTGGTGCCGTTGGCGGGAAACGTTCCTTGGTGTGTCTCAGTCGTGATGCTCACCTCCGACAATCTTCCCCTCAAAATTTACGGTGCGCTGGATCTTCGCTGTGAGGTTCCTGTGAGTTCTTCACAGGAGATTGTCAGCCAACCGCGCAAAGTCGCCCTAGAGTTGTGCCATGAAGCTGGTGTCGCTGATCACCGCGCCGCTCAAGATTTCGCTGGCCGTTGCCGATACCGGCTTGGCGGTGGCCGCCAAGGCGATCGATGCCGGGCGCGAAATTCTCGCTGAACTTCCCGACGGACAGCCCCACGACGGCCAACCTGACGCCCCCGGGACGGGCCTGGTCGGCACCGTCGAATCCCTGCTGGGGCTGGCCGGACGCAAGAGTCCGCTCAGCTCGGCGATGAAGGTCGCCGAGCTCATGGAAGAGGACAAACCCCTTGGCAGGGCGCTGCGACCAGGTGGACCGGTAGAGCGCGTCATGGCACCCGGCGGGCTTGCTGATCGGCTCACCGAGCCCGGTGGCGTCCTGGACCGGCTCTTCGCCAAAGACGGGCCCGTCGATCGACTCACCTCACAGGACGGCGCCCTGGACCGGGCGCTGGCACCGGGTGGGCTGGTCGACCAGCTGCTCGCCGAGGATGGGATTCTCGAACGGCTGATGCGCGAAGAGGGCGTCCTGGACAAATTCACCGCGAAGGACGGTCCGCTGCAGCAGCTGGCCAACCTCTCGGAGACGGCCGCCAAGGTGGCGCCCAATATCGACGCGCTGACCCCCACCATCGAGCTGCTGACCGATACCGTCTCGGCACTCAGCTCCGTGGTCGGCCCGCTGGGCGGTTTCCTGCCGCGCCGTCGGCCGTCGCGACCATCCAGCTCACCGCGGCCGATACGGTCCGAGCGGGTTATCGAAGGTGAGATGTAGCGAGCGGGCTAGTACGACTTGCCGTCGGCATAGCGCTGCCGGCGAAAACTGCGGCCATTGCCGCGATTGCGGCTCTTGTAGGCCGGCAGTTGCGAGTCGCAGTTCGGGCAGACGAGCCGGAGATTCTCTCGACAATTGTTGGCCGGTTTTCCGTCGATACGGTACAGAGCCAGTACAAGCGGGGAGTCTTGCCAGATGCTCGCTCCGCTGCAGATCGCACAACGGCCCGATTGAGCCTCGGCGAGAAAGAGCCGAATGAAGTGGCTCTGCTCGCTGCGCACCCGGGCCTCACCGGACTCGAGCCACAGCCTGGTACTGGCGTCGCGTCGGGCTGCCGCCTGACAAGCATTGCCGCAATAGATCTTCTGGCTTCGCGTGGAAAGTGGTGCGCCGCAAGCAAGGCACAGTCTCATGGGCTGAAATTACGTGACGGCACTGACACACCCGATAGCGCGTTGAGCCCCCTGTCAGGATTGAACTGACGACCTTCGCTTTACAAGAGCGGTGCTCTACCACTGAGCTAAGGAGGCAATGGAACGTCGTACAGTTTAGCGGGCTTCGTCGATGACATGTTTGGAGCCCATCGACGCAGCCGAGTACATCGCTAGCCGTTGAGCAGCAGCGCCACCAGCAGCACGACCATCCCCAGCAGCAGGACGCTGAGGAACGTCGGCATACGGCTCGGCGGCAGGTCGGCATCGCGGCGCATGGCGTCCTGCACCCGGCGCCGCCGGCGCGCGGCCGCCATCGCCAGCACGCCGCCGGTGATGACCAGCAGGATGCTTGCCACATGCCGGGCACCCGGAATCCAGAACTCCGGAACGAATTGCATGAGGGCTACCCCGCTGGCGATGAGCGCCAGCGAGGTACGCACCCAGGCCAGATATGTCCGCTCGTTGGCGAGCGTGAAGCGGTAATCGGGTTCGGCGCCAACGGATTCGCCGACGCTCACGAACCGTACTTCAGCCATAACGGAAGCACCTTGTTGAGGCGATCCATGAACTTCTGCAGTCCCACGCGGTGTTCACCGAAGCCCATCGGGTCAATCCGATACTCGGGGAACGCAATGCCGGCCCCAAACAGACCGGGAGCGATGATCCCATTGGCGGCATTGCACTCCAGGTGCCCCCACTGCGGCGCAGCGGGTATTGGCCTCGGGCTGAATCCGACGGTGTAGACGGCGTAATCGCAGCTCTGGAGCAGCTCGGAGAATTCAGGGCTGTCGACCAGGCAGCGCTGCAGCCGGTCGGGCAGCACTCCGTCGATGTTCTCCCGCGCCCAGCGTGCGGCCTCCCCCTTCAAACCAGTGTCGTCGAACAGCGTCCAGTCCCCCATGTCGACCGCATAACGCAGCGGTCCGCGATAGAAGTTGATGACCTTGGCCGCCGGTCCGGCCAGCAGGTTGGGCAAGGCGATCATGCTCGAGTGCGACGCGCCGAAGACGGCAACGGTGGCCCCCTCGAGCGGCAGCGCAGCGAGCTTCTCGGGATTGAGCGCCGCCTCGATCGGGATCTCGTTCAACCACGGGTAGTCGAGCGTCTTGGGAACCGAACCAACCGCGAGGATCACGTTCTTCGACGTGATATCGCCCGTTTCGGTCCGCACGGTCCACCGGCCGTCCTGCAGTGCCAGACCCGTCGCCGTCGTGCGCAGGGCACTCACTTGCTCACAGAGCTGCCCGGTAATCCACACCAGCGGATCCGCCACATCGCCAAGCAGACAGGTATCCGTGGGCGCCAGGTCGTTCAGCGCGAAATGCGGTGCATGGGCGAACCGGAAGGATTGCGCGCCCGTCAGGTAGTTGATGAACAGCTTGACCGCCGTATTACTCGGCACGGCACGCCATTTCGTACCAAAGTCGCCTGCGGCGAACTCCGGGTCGATCCAGGCGATCGAGCCGGGCGGCACTCCGTGATCGAGGAGCTTCCCCACCGCCGCAATGCCCGCGGGGCCCGCGCCGACCACTGTCCAACCGTACTCACTCACTCTTCTGCCCTTCTCTGCGTGAAAATCCAGGAACGCCACCGCCGATGCTTCCGGTGACTGTCTTCGATTGTTCTGCGCGAAGAAGCCCGTGAGTAGTGACTAATCCGTGAACAGCCCCAAAGATTTACTTATAAACACAGCTAGAACGGCTATCACTGTTCCGTGTTGTCCGTTTCCCAGGTACTCGGGAGCATGGGAACCACCTGCCGGGTGTCATCAGATCCGAATCGGACCGTCCTGGCGGTGTGTGCACTGGTCGCGGCGGGCGCCGTGCCTGCGAATCCCAGCTTGCCGGCACCTCTGTTGATCGCAGCGTGCTCGCCAGCCTCGGTCGAATACCCGGCCGTTGGGCCCATACCGGCTGTCTCTTCCAGGTATTCGTAGCGTTGGCCGCCGATGCGGGCCTTGCTCTTGCCGCGCTGTCTGCGCCGGGCCGGAGCCATCGCCGTAACACTTGCCGCCGCGGCAGCATCGATGGTCTCGACGGCAGATTCCGACGATTTCGCCGTACCCTTGGGGCCAAAGCTCACCCCGGGCGGCACCAAACCGGGTATGGCATAAGTGATCCCGCTCATTGATGCCGGAGCGGCGGAGGAAGCCGGGGCGGTAGCGCCCTGCGTGGGAGTGGCCGGAGCCGAGCCTCCTGAAGGGGACGCGGACATCGTCGGCAGGGGCACAGCCGTCATCCCCGCCTCTGGACGGTGCACGGCCTGGAATGCTGGCCTGTCCGCAGAGGGCGCTGTCGCCGGAGCCGGAACCGCTGCCGGAGTGGGCCGAAGGTGTACCAGTGCCGCCAAACCGCTGAGCCCACTGAGAGCGGGAATGAGAAACGGCAGCAGGTACGAGGCGTAATACGGGTACCAGAGCAAGTCGTAGAGGAAAAGCATGATCACGGCGAGCACGGCCGAGGTCGCCGGGTTGAAGCCCATCTTCTCGAACCACTGCTGAAAGCCCTGCAACATCTTCATGATCTGGTCCGGAGAACCCGGGACATCCGATTGGTCACTGCGGGCCTCACCGCCGGGCCCGAGAATCGGGGGGGCCGGCTGGGTCGGCGGTATCGCCGACGTCATGGCCTCGGCTGTCGCCTGATAGACGCTCATGGTGGCCGCCGCTTGCACCCACATGCGGACATAGTCGGCTTCGTTGAGCGCGATCGGGATGGTATTGATTCCAAAGAAGTTCGTGCCAACCAGCACTCCGTGCGTGAGGTGGTTGACGGCGAGTTCGGCCAGGGTGGGCATGGCCGACAGCGCGCCACCGTAGGCCGCCGCGGTTGTTTCATGTTGGGCGGCAATGACAGCGCTCTCGACAGCGGACTGTTCGAGCCAGGCCAGGTACGGCCCGTGAGCCGCCACGTACTCCGACGCGCTGGGCCCCTGCCAACTGCTTGCCTGAACTCCGGTCAAGACCTGGGTCAACTCGACCGCCGTGCGCGCATAGTTGTCCGAGATCTCTTGCCACTGCAGGGCGGCGGCGAGCACCGCGCCCGGACCGGGTCCCGCACTCAACAGCGCCGAATGCACCTCCGGCGGCTCCGCCATCCATATCGGTGCCGTCACACGCCGCCTCCCTGCTGAATGGACGCGAACGGTTTCGCGTCTCAATGTGAGTAGTCGGACCCTGCGTCAGAAAGTTCCCGCACAATCAGAATCAGCGTCCGAAATCACATGTATCGTTGCGCGCCAGGAATTCCCACGTACCGTAACCGTCCCGTACAGTCGGGCTCATGCCAGTCATCGATGCTCGACACCTCGACGGCGTGTCTGAGACCGCACTGCTCACGCTGCATCAACGGGCGACCGAAGCGGCCCGGCCGGACGGCATTATTGACGACCCCATGGCCATCGCGCTACACGCCAGCCTTGATTACGATTTCCAGTATTTCGGGCGCACACACCAAGCTACGGCCTTGCGCGCCTTGATATTCGACAAGGCCACGCGGGAATATCTGACGGGGCATCCGCGCGCGAGTGTGGTGGCCTTGGCCGAGGGATTGCAGACGAGCTTCTGGCGCGTCGACAACGGCGAGCTCACCTGGATGTCGGTGGATCTGGAGCCCATCGTGCGGTTACGTCAGCAGCTGCTCCCGCGATCGGACCGGTTGCACTACTGCGCCCAATCCGCGCTCGACTATTCATGGATGGACCGGGTCGACGGCTCCGGTGGTGTGCTGATCACTGCCGAGGGCCTCTTCCAGTACCTAGAGCGTGAGCCGGTGTTCGATCTGATCACCGAGTGCGCCAAGCATTTTCCTGGTGGAAGGCTGGTTTTCGATTCTGTGCCTAAGTTCCTGAGCACGCACTCCCAGCGCGGCATGAGACTCAGTGAGCAGTACACCGTTCCACCAATGCCCTTCTCGTTCACCGCAAATCAGTACGGAGAACTCCGCGCCATCCCCGGCATCCGCAGCGTGCGCGCGCTGCCGATGCCCGCCGGGCGTGGCAAGGTACTGCGCTGGGCTGGCCCGATGCTGTACGCACTGCCCGGTCTCGACCGGCTGCGCGCACCTCACACGGTGATCGAGTTCGGCTGAAATACTGCCGCTTTCGTCCGGTAGACGCTATCCGGCGGCGACGGCGAAATCACCGCCAGCACGCACAAGCGTGTCGTGAACTTCCTCCACTGACAGCACGCTGTCGGACAGAACCCGTACTGTCGAAGCACCCTTGGGATCCAGATCTACGGACACCTCGCGCACCGGATCGAGTGCGGTCAGCGCCTCCGTCACTCCCATGACACACGAGTTGCAGTGCATCCCGCTGATGGCAAAGATTTGCTCGGACATATCGTGTTTCCTCCTGAAATGTTTATTCACAACAGATGTGAAGGCGCGAGGCCTCCGAGGCAGGGCGTTTATGCGCCCCATTTGGCTCCTTCGGCCATGTCGCGGGCGTTCATCGAGAGGGTGTTGGTTTCGTGGGTGGTGCCCATGGCGCGGTAGGCGCGGATGAGTTCTTCCATGGCGGTGTTCCATTGGGCCTGCCAGGCGGCTTGGCTCATGGAGGTATCACCGTGCCAGACGGCCTGCAGGGAGGCCTGCTGGGCGGCCAGGTCGGCGCCCAGGGCGGTCAGCACACCGGAGTAGGTGTTCATCTCGCCGGCATGGGCCAGCATCGCGGGGTAGTTGAAGGTGATCTGCGACATTTGTTTATTTCTCCCTTGGTCTTAGACGCCGGTGTAGCGGCTGGCGGCGGCGGCGTCCTCGGCCACGTAGGTGGCGGCGGCATCACCGAGGTTGATCTGGGCGATATCGAGCAGCGCGTTGACCTTGGCGGCGACCTCCACGAATCCGGGCGTGTGCGGCCTGGAAGGCCACCGAGGACTCACCGACATGGAAGGCCTGCGCCGACATCGCGGCCTGCTCGGCCTGCGAAATCGTCGAACGCATCAACGCGGTCTTGGCACCGAAAGTGCCCTCAGCGGCCACCAAAGCCGGAATATGTGCATCAAGCAAACTCATGAAACTACCTCTCTGTGATCGTGTGGATTGTTCCGGGAACTACGCGATTCCCGGCATATACGTTGCGGCGGCCTGCATATCGCCGACGGTGTAACTCGTAGCGGCCTCGGTGACTCCCATACCGGCCCGGCCCAGCTCATAGGCGGCGCCAGCCGCCGCAGCGTTGCGCTCGATTCCGTGGGCGCTGAATGCCGCCGCAATCTGGATGGACACCGGGTCGGCCGCCGGCGGTACCACCGCGCCGATCACCGGTGCGGCAGCGGTATGCACGGCGGCAAGCCGCGCGGTCAAGGCCTCCACCGCGGCGCTGGCTGCGGCCAGTCCCTCGGGAACGACGTTCAGGATCATGGCGAGTACTCCTCCTCTGGATGTATTCCGGTCATTGAGAACGGCCCTGCGCGAGTAGATCTCGGATCGACTCCGGTACCGCCGGAAGCTCGGCCACTGATGCGGACTCAAGGGAGATAGTGGGATATCCGGCGAGATGATCCGCGTAGGTCTGTGCGCCCAAGCGCATCCCGAGTCCCGCCCAGGCGTCGATCACCGACCATCTCCGCGGGTTTCGCTTGGCCCAATCGCTGCCGTCCAGCAGGCGTTTCCATGCGCGCAGCTCGAGTTCGTCCAAGCCATACCCACCAAGGAACTCGGCATAGGAAACAGCTCTGCCGCGCACCACGCTGACTCCCCGGCCGAGCGTCGGCGCTTCTGCCGCCATACCAAGAATGGACGAGGCCGCGACGGCCCCCGTGGTGACCTCTTCGGTCAGCCTGACAGAGGGAAACGCTTGCAGTGCAAGACATGCGTCAACGATCGACACCAGCACGTCGGTGCCGCCGACCAATTGATCGGCCTCTCCGAGTACCCGGGGCAGCCGCGCGAGCGTGAAGTCAAGCCCGAGCGGTGATGCCGCGACCACCAGTTCGGCCAGTGCCTTGGATGCCGCGTACGGGTAGAGGGCTTCACGCGGATCGGTGACGTGCGCGGCGGCCGGCTCGGCGTTGACGACGAACGTCGACATGTGGATCAACCGGATGCCGCGTGCGGCACACCCGTCCACGGCCGCGGATACCCAGTCCACGTTGGCATGCCGGATATCTCGGTAGGGAGCCAGCATGTTGGTGTTCCCGATGCAGTTGATCAGGGTGCTGGCCCCGGTCTCGTGCAGCAGTGTATCCAGCGCTTCGGGGCCGAATCCTGGCCCGGCATGTCGGATCCTGACGCCGTCAACGGCCCGGAGAGCGGACCACGGGCCAGAATCGGGGAGCTCCGATCTCGTCACCAACACGACATCAGGGCGCAGCGCACCGTGGCGTTTCAGATCGAGCGTGGCACGGCCGAATCCGGTACCGACGATCCCCGACGCACCCAACACGATGATCGGCCCGTCGGCACTGGCCTGTGAGTTGTTGCCGTGCAACGTCGTGACGCGGCGGGGAGTCGTCAACCGCTCGAGGTCCGTGCCAATGTCGACTGCGGTATCTGCGGCACCGAGGTCGGCGGCCGCCGGGCCGGCAGCGGCAAGGCACGCGGCGCTATCGGCGCTGATCAGGTCCAGCACGGAGAGTTGGCGGCCGAGATACCGCCGAGTGTCCGGCAGCATTCTAATCAGATCGAGCGAGCCAACCCCCTCGGCAAGGAGCGAGGATTCCGCGCCGATCTCCCGCCCGAGACACCGACTCCAGACGCGGGCAAGACCAGCGGCAGTTTCCACGGTGTGTGTCTCGTCCGGCACCGCGTTCACAAACTGCGGCATGGTCAGCAGACCCTCGAGGTCAATCTTGCCGTTCGGCTTACGGGGGATGCTCGGCACACCCAATACCAAGAACGAGGAGACCCCGAAGTCCACCAGAAGGCGTCTGATCCTCGCCGCTATCTTGTTGTCGTCCAGATCTTTACGGGCCTGATACCAGACCACCAACGCGCCACGGTGCAACCCCACACCGGCATCGGCGATCGCGGGGTCCTCGGATACGCGACGGATCACCGAAGCGGTGTCGATCCGCTTGCCGGCGATCTTCACGATCGCATCGCGGCGTCCGGCGAAGGTGGGAAATCCGTCCTCGTCGAACACCACGCGGTCGGCGGTGGCGAATGCTCGCCTGGGCGCGCCACCGATGGTATTGACCACACCGAAGCTTTCCCCCGGTGTCCCGAGGTAGCCCGCCGAAACGGTGTTTCCGGCGACGACGATCTCACCGAACGCGACATAGACCGTGTTGGGTATGACCGGCAGACCCACCCGAAGCCGCTCGGAACCACCACCGTGCGGCTCCCTGTCGATGGGCAAGTACGTCACGACAACCGTGGCTTCGGTCGGCCCATAGCTCGAGATGAGTGAGACAGACTGTGTCCCAACGGACTCTATCCACGTGTCGACTGCCCCGGACCGAATGCCTTCACCACCGACGACCACCTGGCGCAGATCGGAAGCACCGATCACCGTCAGAGCCTCGGCGTCCTCGCACAGCAGATGCCACACGGCGGTCGGCAGGTCGATCAGGGTGGGCCTCAGTTCCCGGATGTCCCGCACCAGGGTGACGAGATCTCCGGATTTCATCGCCGGGGAACGGAGCAGTCGTGAGCCGCGGACCGCCCCGCCGAAGATCTCTTCAACGCTGATATCCGAGGTCAACGGCGCACATTGGAGAATGCTGTCCTGCGCACCCCAGCCATAGGCATGTCCGGCAGCGCGGGCGAACGACGCCAGGGCGCCGTGCGTCACGGGGACGAGTTTGGGCTCACCGGTCGACCCCGAGGTCGCCATGATGTACGCCGTCCTCAAGGCTAAGGCAACGTCCCGCGATACCTCCTCGATGCGCTGGTCGACGAGAGCACGCAATGGGCCGGCCACGTCTCGCGGGATCGGAGCCTTGGTATCGACCACATGTACCGCAGCGTCGCTGTGCTCGGCAATCGAATCAGACCGCAGGGACGTATCTTTCGCACTGTCACACACGGTGTATCCACAGCCGGCGAGATGGCAGGCGATCAGAAGATCTACAGTCTTGTCCGTGTCATCGTCGACGCACACCACGATGTCGCCCGGTGCGACGCCAGCGATGACCAGCCAGGCGATCCAGGACTCAACGAATCGTCGCCGCTGCAGGAACCGCTGCACACCGCCGGCGGTGTCCATGAACCAGGCGGCCACCGCAGCAGGCTCGGTCCGCGCACAATCATCGCCCCGGCGGCGGGCACCGTCGGCACCGATCCCGAACCACTCGTTCACGGTCATGGCAATCGGAAAGTCCCACATGGTTTCCATCGACTCGAGCGCCGCCACGATCCGCTCCGCGATCCACGGATGCGTGCTCGCGTCGCCCTGGTCCACGCGACCCCAGATGGACAGCATGAGGGTGCGCCGATCCTCGTCCATGACGCACGACACGGTCATTCCCTCCACGGGACCGATATCGGTCGCATGGGGTGTGGCCGAGAGAAAAGAGCGGAGGGCAGGTGCGCAAGTTTCGCGAATGAAGTTGAAGGTCAGCGCCTCGACATGCGATGTCTTGTTGATTGCCAGATACATTCGGCGGTACTGCTCCTCACGAAGCCACCGGCGCCGTGAGGCTCTGACATAGTCGCGATCCAGTGCCTGCACGACATCACACACAGAGGCAAATGCGGGGAAACGGACCGGATGTGCGATCGAGTTGACCAGACAGGTTGCGACGTTCAGGTCGGGCTCCCCAAACCTGTTATCCACGGCGTGGAGCAGCAGCGTCGAGGTACTCTGCCGCAGACTCGCGTCCACCGCAATCGAAGCTGCCGCCACCAGAATGTTCAACGGCACCTGCTTGGCCTCGGACAGCGCCTCGATCGCGTCGAATGCCTTGCCCGATAGCGTTACCGATTCCTGCAGTACCCCTCTGGCCGCGCCCGCCGTCCCCTCGCCGAGGCTGAGCCCGTGCCCTCCATGTCGGGACGCCTCAGCGAGTTCGCGCTGGATTGCCACACCGAAACGTTGCAGCGATTCCTCGGCTTTGACGGCCTCGAGATCGTGCGCCGCCGCAATTTTCGCCAGTGCTGCACTTGCACAGACATTTTCGGGTTCGTCAGGACCGGCCAGACGACGGCCCAGATCGGTCTCTATCACGCCGATAGCGCCGCCATCGAGCAGCAGGTGGTGCGCATGAATCTCGAGCCCCACCACCCGTCCGTCCGCACCCGTGCGGACGGTATACCGGACGAGCGGCGAGGCGGCGAGGTCTGTCGACCACATATGCACAAGCTCGCCAGCGGCCCTCGTTGCCGGCTCCGCCCCGTCCGAGACCACCGTCACGATGTCACTGAACTGCAACCCTCGCATCAGCTCTGGATAGTGCGCACCTTCTCGCACCGGTTCGAGGACGCACAGCTGCAGTGGGTTGGCCGATACGGCTCCCTCCAGCGCGGACAGGAATATCGGCGCGTCGATCGGATGAAACCGATAACTCTTCCCAATGAGATACAACCCGGGATCACCGGCGTGCAACGCGCCGTTGTACATGTTCTGCTGCGACCTGCTCAACGGCACGCGGTCCACGCGCGGTTCGACCGCCACCGTCATGTGGCGCCCTCCGGCTGTGCCTGTTCCAGTGCCTGCGCCCAGCCGGCGATGGAAAGATCTGCCACCAAACGCTTCTGCAGCTCCGAACCGCGAGTCACACCCAGCTGCTTCATCAGCAGCACGAAACGCACCGAGTCGAGTCCCAGCTCTCGCAGATCGGTGGCGTCGCCGTCGAAGAGCTCCACCTCCGAGATGTACAGCACCTCACAGACTGCCGTCAGAATCCGGTCCCTCGTGGCTTCAGGCACGCGGCGGCGCCCCGGTCAGCTCGGCGGCCAAGGACGATCGCATGACCTTGCCGGACTTCGTCCGGGGGATGTCGTCGACAACAGCGATGACCGACGGCCTGGCCATCGATTCCGACTGGCGCCGATACGTCGCCGCAATCCGCTGCTTGAGCTCCGCCGCGCCTTGCCCGTCTAGCTGTGTGGTGGGTACCACCGCCAACCCGACAAGCGCGCCGAACTCCTCGTCCGGTATCTCGTAGCACGCCGCTTCGCCAACGCCCGCAACGTTTTCGGCAATCCGGTCGACCTCGTCGGGCACCACATTGACCCCTCCAGAGATGATCATCTCCGAGGAACGGCCCCTGATGTAGAAGAAGCCATCGTCACGACGCTCCACCAGGTCTCCGGTGTTCACCCATCCGTCGGCCAGTACCTCGCGGGTGCGATCCAGATTTCCCCAATACCCCAGCATGTTAGCCGGCGACTTGATCCACAGCGTGCCGTACGACGCGGACACGCCCCCGTGCGTCGGCCCGCCGGTCTCACCATCCGATAAGAAGGTCTGCACCCCTGGGTATGGGCGCCCGACCGCACCCTCCTCGATCTTGGCGATCGACTCGTCATCGGTCGGAAGACACAGTGCGGTACAACCTGTTTCACTCAGTCCGTACACCTGCGCCGTTCGCACCCCGGACGCTTCGATGAACTGCACATCGGCCGGGATCGCTCGCGAACCGCCGTACGCGATGAATCGCAACGAGGGAACGGCGGCTCCGGTGAGCTGGAGCTCGGACACCAATCTGGTCATGAGGGTGGGTACCAGGCAGGCGGTGGCCACCTCGTTCCCGGCGAGCAACTCCCTCAGCGATGCCCCACTCTCGCCGCCGGTGACACACGACGCGCCGTGCATTAGCCCGTTGAGAATCCACCAGAGCCCACCGATATGAGTTGCGGGCAGCGGCGAGTAGGTCGTCTCCCCTGCCACCCAGTCGATCCAGCTCAGTTCCTCGGCGAGCAGGATGTCAGGGACTGCGAAAAACGTGCGGTTGGCCAGCAGTACGGCCTTCGGTTCTCCCGTGGTGCCACTGGTGAAGATCATGGCGAACGGGTCGTCCGCATGGCCTTCAGTTTGTGCTGCCAGCCAATCTGTTTCGAGGCTCGATGGATGATCCACGTCGTCCTCGTCGGCTATATTCGGAAGGATCGCGGCAGGGTCCGTTATCTCGCAGAACCGCGCGATGGCTGCCGGGGGCAGGGCGTTGTCCACCATGACGGCAATAGCCCCGAGCCGCGCACACGCGAGCACCGAAAGGTACGTCTGAGGACTGTTGTCCGAAAGAACTACAACACGGGACCCTCGGGTGACCGACGCGGCACGGAGGGTCGCGGCCAGCTTGCCGACTTCGGCGGCGAGTTCGCCGTACGTCATGGCACCAGTACCGTCACTGCGGCGCAATGCGATGAGCCCGGGCCGCAGGCGGGCCTGTTCGAGGATCCGTTCCAACACAGTGGGCGGTGACTGAGACATGGCGGTGAGGATGCGCTTCCTGTCGTGGGCTACGGGATGTTCAGGACCGCGATCTCGAACTCACCGACCGCGGATCCTCCATCCTGATCCCAGAATTCGATGGTGCTGTGGAACTGGAGGTAGCGCCATGACCGGTCGACGATATGGAAATCACGGGCCTGCAGGCGGGCGGAGAACTGCTGCGCGTTGACCAGCCGCCGGAACCGCGACGAGGTGCTCTTGATCAGCATCCCGGCAAGTTGGTTCTGGCAGTAGTCATCGATCGACCAGCCTCGAAATGCCCAGATGTCTTCGTTGACAACACCTTGAGCGAAGGCGCAGTACGCGAGCTGGTTAAAGCACAGCACCAATTCCACTGCGTTGAAGTGTCCTGTGCTCCGGATATAGGCGGACTCGTTGATCGCGAAGTTGCCCTGCGCGTGCACCGCGTCGGAGGTGATTCCATACTCGGCATCGGCCAGGTAGCGGCAGCCCTTGTACGAATATGGTTCCAGCACTCTGCCGAGCAGACCCTCGGCGATCGGGGCCATTCCGGTGGAAGGCAGCCCGGTCTGTACCGACAGAGTTGCGGCGACCGCGCTCACGCCGCGAATCCGGGCGTCTCGAGACCGTCCAACATGGTCAGGCGGTGTGTTGTCAGTGTGCCCGACGCCGTTCCATGCTTCGCACGATGGACCAGAGAACGATTGTCCCACAGCACGATATCCCCCACCTCGTAGTGCTGGGCGTGGATAAATGGCGAGGCGTAGTCGGGGTCGAGCTGCCCCGACTCGTCGAGCAGCTGCTGAAGCAGCGCAGCGTCGAGGAGCGTTCCATCCTCGTCCTCGATCGTTTCGGTACCCGCCTCACAGATGTACAGGATCTCTTCGCCGGTCTTTGGGTGTTTGATCACCGTGGGCCATTTCTGTGGGGGCGTGACCCTCTCGATCTCGGCCAGGATCTCCCCAATGGGCCGGTAGACATCAGTCGGCCGGATCTTGATGTAACGCCGCGGCGTATGCGTGCTGAATGTCCCACGCACAGAATCCTTTATCGTGCTAGACAGCGACTCCCACACCTTGTTGAGATCGATGAAATAGGTCCCGCGATCACGCCCGGGAACTGCCAGCGGCACCACCATGGAGAACGCAAAAGGTTTCGGCATGAACATGTAGTCGACGTGCCAGAACGCGCCGGTCCGTGGAACCCCTTGTCCCTCTTCGGTAGACGAGACGAAGATCTCCGGGTGGTTCTCGTGGTGATACACGGGCTCGTAGTAGGGAACTATCTCCCCGATCAACCTCCCAAGCCGGATGAACTCCTCCGGTGAGGGGTGCACATCCTTGAGGATGACGAGCTTGTTCCGGTAGACGAGTTCGCGGATCTCCTGCGTGGTGATTCCGTCCAGGTTTCCGGGGTCAATCCCCGTGACCTGTGTCCCCAGGCCCTCGCCCTTCACGTTGAGCGTCATCGACTCCCTACTCTTCTCGCTGATCTGGCCACCTGATGCGCGACTAATGGAGCAGTCGAACCGGGCACACGAAAAGTTCCCGAGCCTTGCGGAGTCATTGCCAACCGATGGGTAAATCGTTGGAAAACAACGGAATTAGTGGCCGACATCACGCTTGTCGCGTCTCCGATGGCCGGTTACCACACGATGCCAGCCGGCAGAACCAGACCGACTCGGTTTAAACCCAGTACCAGAACACGCCTTCGGCCATCCTGCCCATATCGCGCTCAGCAAATACGTTCGTTGCTAGCCTGAGTCGGTGACTTACCCACCTCAGGAGCCGCCCGCATCGGGCGATCCGTCAGCGCACGACCCGCATCAGCCACCTCCGGGCTACCAGCCACCTCCCGGCTACCCGACTCAGCCACCCGCGGGTTACCAGCCGCCCCCGGCACCCGGATATCAGCCTGGATACCAATCCGGCCCTCCCCCGGGAGCCCCCCAGTACCCGGGCGGGCAGTTCCCGCCGCCGCCCCCGGGATACCCGCCGGCCGGATACGGCTATCCGCAGCAGGCGCCATGGCCGCCACAGGGACCGTTCAATGCCGGTGAGTCGTGGAACTGGGCGTGGGCCCACGTCACCAAGCGCTTCGGAACCTTTGTCCCCCCGTACATCGTCTGGTTCCTGGCCATCGCGGTGCCATTCGCCATCGTGTACTTCGTCTTCATAGCCGCCATGGTGGCGACCACCGGTTCCGGCACCTACGACGAAGACTCCATGTCGTACTCGTATGAGAGCTCCTCGAGCCTCGGCGCGGGAACAACCGTGTTGTTGGTCATCATCGGAATCGCACTTGCCGCGGTAGGGCTTTACATGGCCGCATCCATCACGACGGCGAATCTCGACGTTGCCGACGGTAGGCCCGTGACTTTTGGCTCGTTTTTCCGTGCCCGGAGTTTCGGTGCCTTTATCGGTACCGCACTGCTGGTCGCGCTCGGCACAGTGATCGGGTTCGTCCTGCTCATTATTCCGGGCCTTGTCTTTGCCTTCTTCGCGCAGTACGCGGTGTTCTTCACCGTCGATCGCGGTCTGAGCCCCGTGGATGCGATCAAGGCAAGCTTCCAGATCGTCAAGAACAATCTGGGGCCGGTCTTCCTGGTGTACCTGATCACCTACGCGATCAGTTTTGTCGCGAGCATGGCGGCATCGGTCACCTGCGGCCTGGCCGGGATCGTGGCTGTGCCGATGCAGCTCGCCCTCACGGCGCTGATCCACGTGTACACCTACCGGCGCCTCACCGGAGGAGTCATCGCACCAGCACCGGTGTAAACAACGAAAAGGCCCGGCCTGCACTGGATTTCTCCAGGCAGACCGGGCCTTTTTTCGTTACAGGACTTAGAAGTCCATACCGCCCATGCCACCGGTCGGGTCGCCCGCAGGTGCGGCGGCCTTCTCCGGCTTATCGGCAACAACGGCCTCGGTGGTGAGGAACAGCGCCGCGATGGACGCCGCGTTCTGCAGCGCCGAGCGAGTCACCTTCACGGGGTCGGCAACGCCGGCCGCGAGCAGGTCCTCGTACACGTTGGTCGCCGCGTTCAGGCCGTGGCCCGCAGGAAGGTTTGCGACCTTCTCGGCGACGACACCCGGCTCCAGACCACCGTTGAAGGCGATCTGCTTCAGCGGAGCCGACAGCGCCACACGCACGATGTTGGCACCCGTGGCCTCGTCACCCTCAAGTGAGAGCGAGTCCAGCGCGGGGGCAGCCTGCAGCAGGGCGACGCCACCACCGGCGACGATGCCCTCTTCGACGGCGGCCTTCGCGTTGCGAACGGCGTCCTCGATGCGGTGCTTGCGCTCCTTGAGCTCCACCTCGGTGGCAGCTCCGGCCTTGATCACCGCAACACCGCCGGCCAGCTTGGCCAAGCGCTCCTGCAGCTTCTCGCGGTCGTAGTCGGAGTCGCTGTTCTCGATCTCGCTGCGGATCTGCGCCACGCGACCGGCGATGGCGTCGGAATCGCCCGCGCCCTCGACGATGGTGGTCTCGTCCTTGGTGACGACGACCTTGCGGGCCTGCCCGAGCAGCGTGATGTCGGCGGTCTCCAGGGAGAGGCCAACCTCTTCGCTGACGACCTGGCCACCGGTGAGGATCGCCATGTCCTGCAGCATCGCCTTGCGACGGTCACCGAAGCCCGGGGCCTTGACGGCGACGGACTTGAAGGTGCCACGGATCTTGTTGACGACCAAGGTCGAGAGAGCCTCGCCCTCGACGTCCTCGGCGATGATCAGCAGCGGCTTGCCGCCCTGAATGACCTTCTCCAGCAGGGGAAGCAGGTCCTTGACGGTCGATACCTTGGAGCTGACCAGCAGGATGTAGGGATCCTCCAGGACGGCTTCCTGACGCTCGGCGTCGGTCACGAAGTAACCCGAGATGTAGCCCTTGTCGAAGCGCATACCTTCGGTGAGCTCCAGCTGCAGGCCGAAGGTGTTGGACTCCTCGACGGTGATGACACCCTCGTTGCCAACCTTGTCCATGGCCTCGGCGATCAGATCGCCGATGGACTGGTCACCAGCGGAGATGCCCGCGGTGGCCGCGATCTGCTCCTTGGTGTCGATCTCCTTGGCAGAGGCCAGCAGGGCGCTGGTGACGGCCTCCACGGCCTTCTCGATACCGCGCTTCAGGCCGAGCGGGTTGGCGCCAGCAGCGACGTTACGCAGACCTTCCTTGACCAGAGCCTGAGCGAGCACGGTGGCGGTAGTAGTGCCGTCACCCGCGACGTCATCGGTCTTCTTCGCAACTTCCTTGACCAGCTCGGCGCCGATCTTCTCGTACGGGTCCTCCAGCTCGATCTCCTTGGCGATGGACACACCATCGTTGGTGATCGTGGGGGCGCCCCACTTCTTCTCCAAGACGACATTGCGACCCTTGGGGCCGAGTGTCACCTTGACCGCGTCAGCGAGGGCGTTGAGGCCCCGCTCCAGGCCGCGGCGGGCCTCTTCGTCATACGCAATTGTCTTGGCCATTGCGAAGTGATTCCTCCGTATAGGGGGTTGCACGTTCTGGGCCGGGCGCAGTGCCCGCGACGGACGGACGCAGCTGTGTGGGCTGCGGCCTCACCGTCCCGGCCTAGCACTCACCGGTCGTGAGTGCCAACCCCATTTTTAGCACTCGGACATGGCGAGTGCAAGGTCGATTGCAGACTCCCTACACCAAATAAATGCGACGTCGGCGCCCTGTCTCCCGATCGCCAGGCTTCCGATGAGGGGATTGCCCACCCGGCGGAGTTGTCAAGGCCGCGACTCCCCGGAAACGGCCTGGTCGATGGCCTCCAGGTGCGAGGACGTACCCGGCCTCCTTGCTACGAATGGGAAGGGTTGGCGCCCAATGGATACGGACAGCACACCTGCCGAGCCGGTCGCCGAAACAGCAGCGCACACGTCGGAAGAGCGCTTCGAAGAGCTCAAACACGAGATCCGACTCGCGACGGGGGTGTCGGCATCCAAGCAACCGCACTCGATGCTCCCGCACGAGGTTCACTCGCGTCCCCGAAAGCGACCTGGAATTCGACTATCGGAACACCGAGGGCAACAAGCGGCTGTTCCTCGAACGTTCACGGGCTTCGGCTGGGAGACCCCCGCCGTTCTGCGCGCCCTTTCCACCACCGACGAGCCCTACGTTGTCCGCGCATACGTGCTCGTGCACGAATTACGTTCCGCACAGGGAGATTTCGAGGTCGCATTCACCCGATTCCATGCGTTGATGGCTCCATACGTCGCACGATGCCAGCAGCTTGCCCTCAACACCCTGGAGGTCGACGGCGCCAAGTCGCCCTGGGCGACGTGGCTGCGCATGCTCGGCCTGTGGTCCCTGCGGCTGCCGGGCGTTCGTCAGCTGGTCGCCCGCCAGGCACTCAAGGTCGGCCGGTCTTTCGCATTACCTGCCTACGACTGAGCGAACTTCTTGCCGGCCGCCACGGCCACGGCCTTGATGTCGTCACAGGACGCCGTGCCGCGCAGCACGGCAGCAGGCACTCGGACATCTTCCGGACGGGCACCTTCTGCGGTGAGGTAGGTCGGCGAATAGTTCCGTCCAAGAAACACATAAACCTCGCAAAACGGCTTGTCGTACGTCCGGGTGACGGTACTGACGTGTAATTCGACGCCATCACGCTGTTCGACGGCCGAATCCCTCTGTTCGCCGTAAGACGGGGCGTCTGGTTCGTGAGGACCGGCGGGACGCAATGTCAGCTCGACACCGAGCGCCTTCTGATCGGAGGGCGGACCGGAGCTCAACCGGCACGAATTCACGTCAGTGAACAGTCCGCCGAGGTTTTGACTCGGCCGGTAACTGACGAAGCCACGCACATCGGCGAGGACCGAGCACGGGTCCTGCCCGGCGGGGCCGGGCACCGAACCTGTCCAGCGAGGCAGGTGCTGCGATCTGATCTGCGCAGCTTGAGTCGCGATTGCGGCCGCCTCACGGCACGGATAGACGGGGCGGCCTGGCCCTGGATCCTTGGAGAGGGTGGCCACCACAGCCAGCCGGACACGACTCATCGGATCGGTGGCATTCCCCCGAGATGACGCACCTTGCGGATCGCCCATACCGAGGGTGAACACGTATCGGCACCAGCCGCGATTGCTCGTCGGCCCCAGCAGATGCCCCACGCTGATCCCGTTGACATCGATTGGGGCCGTTGGCTGATCGGAGGCCTGCGGATGCTCAGGAGCCAGATCGAAGCCGATGGTCGCTGAGACGTCACTCACGAAATCACCGTCATACGCGCCCAGCCGCAGAGTGCACCGGTCGAAACCCTCAGTGT
Source organism: Mycobacterium sp. D16R24 (assembly GCF_002013385.1). Lineage (NCBI taxonomy): Bacteria > Bacillati > Actinomycetota > Actinomycetes > Mycobacteriales > Mycobacteriaceae > Mycobacterium > Mycobacterium sp. D16R24. The sequence goes on from NZ_MAEV01000017.1 coordinate 115,768, forward strand.
GTCCGTAGGAGATCGCACGGGGAATCCTGGCTTTGATCGATTGAGCGTCCACGAATCTGCACGGATCGATATTCCGCAGCGCGGGGTTGACCGCCAGCTCGGCCGAATCCACATCGGTCCGACTGCGCCAATCGTCCGCGTGCCGCGTCCCGAAGTACGAACACCCGGCCACCGGCACCAGCACGACCAGCCCACGACGAACAGACATTTGCTACCTCCGACCCACCCAAGGTAGCGACGCAAACCTCCCGTGACTACCGACGCGGCCGCAGCCCATCGAACACGACATCGGTCACCTGCTGCGAGACCTCCCGGTTGTAGCTCTGCATGGCCTGACACCCGACCATGAGCGCCTTGACCTCGTGTACACCGACATCGGGGCGCACCGTGCCCGCCTTCTGTGCGGCCTGCAGCAGGTCACCAAGGACCGCATAGAACGACTCCTCGATATGCGGAATGAGTGCCTGAACATCAATACCAGCGCCCGATAACGCGTCCACCAATCCTTGATCGGCGCTACTCCAGTCCATCACCACCCGCAAGAATCCGAACAGCGCCTCACCCGGACTGGCAGACTCCAGCAGCTCGCGCCCCTTGCCAATCACGCTGCCCATTTGATCCTCCGCGACCGCGCGATATAGGTCCTCCTTGGCCGGAAAATGCCGATACACGGTGCCGGCGCCCACGCCCGCGCGCCGCGCGATCTCATCGATCGAGACGCCCAGACCCTCCTCCGCGAATGCCTGGTAGGCGACTTCCAACACCCGCGCACGGTTGCGGGCGGCGTCGGCACGCAAGGGCCGGGCGGGTTGATCCATCTCACACTCCTCGAGGGTCCGATACACCTTGACAAAACGGGGCGCACGTTCCGTATATTCGTAAGCGGAGTAGCCGCCCCGGTTACTGACAATATTACCCAGGAGCCCCCATGACCACATGGAGTACCACCGACATCCCCGATCAGACCGGCCGCGTCGCGATCGTCACCGGCGCCAATACCGGACTCGGACTGGAGACCGCCAAGGCGCTCGCCGCGCATGGCGCCCACGTCGTACTGGCCGTGCGCAACACGGAGAAAGGCAAAGCCGCCGCCGCCGAGATCACCGCGGCGCATGCGGATGCCGATATCACCCTGCAGTCGTTGGACCTGTCCTCGCTGGAGTCCGTCCGCCGAGCCAGCGACGAGCTCAAGACGCGCTACGAAAAGATCGACCTGCTCATCAACAACGCCGGTGTCATGTGGACGGAGAAGTCCACCACCGCCGACGGCTTCGAGCTTCAGTTCGGCACCAATCACCTGGGCCATTACGCGTTTACCGGTCTGCTTTTGGACCATCTACTGCCCGTCGAAGGGTCACGCGTGGTGACGGTCTCCAGCATCGGGCACCGCCTACGTGCGGCCATCCACTTTGATGACCTGCAGTGGGAGCGCGATTACGACCGGGTAGCGGCCTACGGGCAATCGAAGCTGGCCAACCTGCTCTTCACTTACGAACTGCAGCGGCGCCTGGTGGGCACCGACACCGTCGCCCTGGCCGCCCATCCCGGTGGCTCCAACACCGAGCTCGCACGCAACTCTCCGCTGTGGGTCCGGGCCATTTTCGACGTTGTGGCGCCACTGCTGACACAGGGTGCGGATATGGGAGCACTGCCCACACTGCGTGCCGCCACCGACCCGGCCGCTCTGGGCGGCCAGTACTACGGACCGGATGGATTTATGGAACAACGCGGTAACCCGAAGGTGGTCGCATCGAGCGAACAGTCCTATGACCTCGATTTGCAGCGCCGCCTGTGGTCGGTATCTGAGGAACTCACCGACGTGACCTTCCCCGTCAAGTAGATAGAGCGCGAAGAAGACGGGCACTGTGCCGATTGTCACCTACTGTCACCCTGGTGACACGACACGCAGTGCCCGCCACGCCCGTCAGGATGCAGCCCCGTAATCCCTTGCATTAGGCTCCTGTTCGATCAGTAAGGAGTCCATAGGGTGCGGGCTGTAGAAGCGCCCAGCACCCACACATTGCGGGGCTGGCAACGTAGGGCATTAGTGCGGTATTTGGCCGCCAAACCCCGCGATTTCCTGGCGGTCGCCACCCCCGGATCAGGGAAAACCAGGTTTGCCCTGCGCATTGCTACCGAACTGCTGGCTGACGGCACCGTCGACAAGATCACGGTCGTGGTGCCTACAGAACACCTCAAGGTTCAGTGGGCACAGTCCGCGACCGCCTTCGGACTGTCCCTGGACCCGAGATTCAGCAACTCCGATGCACAGACCTCCTCCGAGTATCACGGAGTCGTCGTCACCTATGCACAGGTGGCCAGCCACCCCACCCGGCACCGGGTCCGCACCGAGAACCACCGCACCCTGGTGATCTTCGACGAGATCCACCACGCCGGCGACGCCAAGAGCTGGGGTGAGGCCGTCCGCGAAGCGTTCGACGACGCGACCCGGCGCCTCTCACTGACCGGAACCCCGTTCCGTAGTGACGACAGCCCGATCCCGTTCATCAACTACGAGCCCGATGGCGCCGGCTTTCAGCGTTCGCAGGCCGACCACACCTATGGCTACTCCGAGGCCCTGGCCGACGGCGTGGTGCGTCCCGTGGTCTTCATGGCGTACTCGGGCGAGGCCCGGTGGCGTGACAGCGCCGGCGAGGAGCACGCCGCCCGCCTCGGCGAGCCACTGTCCGCCGAGCAGACCGCGCGCGCCTGGCGCACCACCCTGGATCCCAACGGCGACTGGATACCCGCGGTGCTGCGCGCCGCCCACGCGCGGCTGCAGCAGAAACGCAACGGCGGCATGACCGATGCCGGGGCCATGATCATCGCCTCCGATCAGAAGGCCGCACGGGCCTACGCGAAGCTGCTGACCACGATCACCGGCACCGAACCCACCGTGGTGCTCTCCGACGATCCGAAATCCTCCGACCGCATCGCGCAGTTCGCCGCCGACGGCAGTGAGTGGCTGGTGGCCGTGCGCATGGTGTCCGAGGGGGTGGACGTGCCACGTCTGGCCGTCGGCGTTTACGCGACGAGTGCCTCAACTCCGCTGTTCTTCGCCCAGGCCATCGGGCGGTACGTGCGCTCGCGGACACCAGGTGAGACGGCCAGCATCTTCCTGCCCTCGGTGCCGACGCTGCTGGAGCTCGCCAGTCTGCTGGAGGAGCAGCGCAATCACGTGCTCGGCAAGCCACATCGCGAGCCGATGGGCGATGAGGAGCCGGTGGAACGCAAGCGCACCGAGCCGGGCGAGGAAGAGAAGGGTTTCGAATCACTCAGTGCCAGTGCCGAACTGGACCAGGTGATCTTCGACGGGGCATCCTTTGGCACCGCAACACCCGCAGGCAGCGAAGAGGAGGCCGAGTACCTCGGCATCCCGGGCCTGCTCGATCCGAACCAAATGCGAGATCTCTTGCGGCGCAGGCAAGAAGAGCAGCTCACCAAGCGCACCGCCTCGGGCGAAGTGCCCCCGGAGATCACCTCCACGCATGGCCAGCTGCGCGAGCTGCGACGTGAGCTCAACGCGCTGGTGTCGGCCACACATTTCAAGTCGGGTAAACCGCACGGCTGGATTCACAACGAGCTGCGCCGCCGGTGTGGCGGCCCCCCGATCGCGGCGGCCACCCGCGATCAGCTCAAGGAGCGCATCGTCGCCGTCCGAACCCTTCATCGGGAGCTGTGACACGCGTAGCGTAGATCGCATGTCACTGATCGTTTCTGGATACCCCGAACCTCGGTATCACGGCGACACCGGCGAGATCAGCGCAACGTTCAGACCGGCCACCGACCCCGCCGACTACGCCCCCGACAACGGCAGCGTCGTCCAATACCACTACCTGGCGACCCAGCAGTCCACGGCCGGGGACTACGGGCTATACCGAATCGATGCCGGCCCGGTGAAAGGTTTCGGTGCCGCAACGCATTTCCACAAGGCGATGTCGGAAGCATTCTTCGTACTCTCCGGAACATGGCGGTTGTACAACGGCGAAACATGGGTCGACGCCACCGCGGGCGACTTCCTATTCGTACCGCCGGGCGGCCTTCACGCATTCCACAACGATTCGGGCGAAGCGGCTTCCATGCTGATGCTGTTCGCGCCCGGCGCACCCCGGCAGCGCTACTTCGAAGGTTTTGGAGAGCTAGCCGATATGACCGACGAGCAGCGCACCCAGTGGTTCATCGACCACGACAACTTCTTCGTCTAGACCGGGAACCGCACTCCGGTCAGCTCCTCGGAGACTGCCCAAAGCCGTTGTTGCAGAGCCTCATCGTGTGACTGTTTGGTGGACCGGACGGCCTTAGGGTACCCACGGAGCTCCCCGAAACCGGCGGGCCCGTAGTACTGGCCGCCCGATGCGGCCAGGTCCGTGGCAGCACGCAGGCTGGGCAGTGCGCCCATCGCCGGACTCTGCGCGAGTTTCAACACCCCCGCACTGAGCGCCTCGGGACCAAAGGTGACGTGACGCATCAGCTCGGTGCCCGACGCACCAGGGTGCGCCGCCAATGCCACCGTCTCGGCCCCCGCGGCGGCGAGACGCCGCTGCAGCTCATAGGTAAACAAAAGGTTCGCGAGTTTGGACTGCGCGTACGCCCCCACCCGGCTGTAACCATGGTCCCACTGAAGGTCATCGAAATGTATTGCGGCCCTGAACTTGTGACCGTTACTGCTCACGGTCACGATGCGCGAGCCACGCACAGCGGTGAGGTTCTCCAGCAGCAGCCCCGTGAGTGCGAAATGGCCCAGGTGGTTGGTGCCGAATTGCAGCTCGAAGCCGTCCGCGGTGACACCCTTCGGCGGGTACATCACTCCGGCGTTGTTGATGAGCAGATCGATCCGCGGATAGTCGGCGCTCAACTGCCCGGCCGCGGATGTGATGTCCGATAGGGAAGACAGATCGAGCCGCTGCAGGGCCAGGTTGCCCGCGGGCGCCGTCTTCTTGATCTCGCCGATGGCAGCAGCGCCCTTGTCGAGATCGCGGACGGCGAGAACCACCTGTGCTCCCGCGGCCGCCAGCGAGCGGGCCGTCTCCAAGCCCAGGCCGGTATTAGCACCGGTGATGACGGCAATGCGTCCGGTTTGATCAGGAATATCAGCGGTGGTCCAGTGCGCGGTCACAAACGCATCCTGCCGCAGAACCACCGCGCTGCCCACCCCACGGCATTCACAGTTCACCCGGTGTTCGATACCAGCGATCACACAGCCGGAGTCAATACGCTCGTCGCCGGATCACTGAGCTTGGCCACCTACTGCATGTAAGGCAGGTTCGTGCGCAGATTTGCTTCTGTTGTCAGCCTTGTAATTTCACTTCTGTGCGCGGGCACAGGACTGGCCACGGCAGACCCGTTGCCGGTTGCTGACGTCAGCCAGTCGGCGGATACCGACGACGGCTGGCACCTGAGTGCCACGCTGTCGCGGATGGCGATCAACTCGGTGCCGAATATGGCCGCGACGGCCTTCACCCGTGAGGGCTTCGTCACCGGTAAGGCCGCCGCGAGCATCGACGGCAACGGTGCGATTCCGGTGAACTCCGGCGTGCTCGTCATGGGGCTTCAGCTGGGCTGCCAGATCGACCTCAGTGAGGGCGGCAGCGTTGACGTCGGCGCCGACGCCGGCGTGAGCCCGGGCTTCTCCGGCGGCAGCAATCTGCTCGCCATGGTCGGCCCGTATGCGGAGGTGAACGGCAGCATCTCAATCAATCTCCTGCCGGGAACGATCAGGAACATCGTGTTGGGAAAGAAGGCCCTCAAGGGACGCACCGGTGAAATCGTGGTCCACGACGCCCACGTGAAAGTGGACGCGTGCGGTGGACCCGTCTCCATCCGGTTCTTTACGACGGCAATGATCGACACCGACAAGTCCGACGACAGTGTGAACGTCTACGGAGACATCCTCTCGCTATGAACGCTCGCCTGAAACGTCGTGTGCTCACCGTCGTCATGTGGGCGTGCCTGGGCATGTCACAAGCACCCATCGCGCACGCCGACAACTGCAGCCCCGGTGACTTCGGAGCAGCTGCGGGCTGCGCTCCCCCTGCCGCCGCGACGGGCGGTGACAAGGCCGAAAGTTGGCCCCCGACAAGCGTGGATTGGCCGCCCGACGCGGATTCGGACGCTGACTCCGAGCAGTGGAGTCAGCGCAACACCGCATCCGCCCCGATCGTGGCGCCCAAGGGGGCATTACCCGTCCCGCCCACACCGTCAACCACAGGGACGACGACCGCACCGACGCCGATTGTTACCCCCGGCGCTTACGCAAGTGCCGCGCCGTGGAACACGGCCTCGACATTGTTCCCGTCGGGGTCACGCACGAACGCACCGTAGTAGCCGGGGTGGTACTCGGGCCACAGTCGCGGCGCATGGAGCGCCTCGGCGCCTTCACCCGTCGCCATCGCGAAGAACTCGTCGACTTGCTCGGTACTCGTGGCCGAGAAGGCAACGTGGATCTCACGATTGGGACCGCTCGCGACATCGCCACCGCCGATCCAAAAGTCGGGTTTTCCCGCCGTCCCGTACCCGATGGCGACACCGAAATCCATCTGACGTGTGAACCCAAGGACACCGAGCACCTTGTCGTAGAACGCGGCCGCAGTCGGGAGGTCCGCGCAGTTGATACCGAAATGATCGATCATGACGCAGATTCTGGCCTACAGGCCCGACAACAGGGGCGGTAAGTCGGCGATCGAGTCGACGACGTATGCCGGCTGCATCGCGTATTGATCGGCGGACCATCTGTCCAGCGTGTCCTGACGGAACTTGCCGGTGCGCACCAACACTCCCGTCATACCGACAACCTGCGCAGCGAGCACATCGACATGCAGGTCGTCACCCACCATCACGACTTGATCCGGCTCGCACCCCATGCGCTCAGCGGCCAGCTGAAACCCGGCCGGGGCCGGCTTGCCCACCGCGACGGCTTTGCGCCCCGACACCTGCTCCATGCCCGCCAGGTACACACCGGTATCGACGCGCAATCCCTCGCGGGTGCTCCACACCGCGTTGCGATGCATCGCGACCACCGGAATCCCCTGAGCCATCAGGTCATAGACCCGACTCAGCGCGACGTGATCGAATTGCGGACCGGCCCCACCAAGAATGATCACATCGGGATCATCGGAGAGAGATTCGACGAACTCGACGCCGGACATGTCGGCCGTGATGTCGCCGTCATTCAGCAGGTAACACCGCGCGCCGGGATGCTGGGCGATCACGTGGTCGGCGGTCAGCATCGCGGCGGTAATCACCTCATCGGCGGGCACCGTCAGCCCGGCGGCGGTGAGCAGCTCCGCGATCTGCACCCGGGTCCGCGAGGTGGTGTTAGTCAGGAAGCAACGACGGACATCGTCGATCTCCAGCGCCTTGAGGGCCTGGGCAGCGCCATCGATCGGCTCCCACGAGGTCACCAGGACCCCGTCGATATCGAAGAGCACTCCGCCAACGGTCATAGAGCTAGTTTCCTGCCACGCCGCGGGCACCGCACGCCCAGGGCATACCGGGCGCACCTACGCGGCAAAAACCCCTGCGTGCGGCATGCGCCCGACGATCGGGCAATAATGAGCCGATGCGTTCCGTCGCCGAACACCAGCACGTCGTCGCCGGATTAATCCAGGCACCGGCACCCGTGCGGGTACCGGTCTCCGCGTCCGATCGTCTGGTCCTTGCCGCCGATGTCATCGCTCCACTCGACCTGCCGGTGTTCGACAACTCGGCGATGGATGGATATGCGGTCCATCGTGACGACCTCGCAGGAGCCTCACCCACTAACCCCGTCACACTGCCCGTCACCGAGGACATCCCCGCCGGACGCACCGACGAGCTGACACTCAAACCCGGCACCGCGCACCGCATCATGACGGGTGCACCGCTTCCCGCCGGTGCCACCGCGGTGGTGCCCGTCGAGGTCACCGATGGCGGCACCGAGACCGTGACCATCACCGAAGAACCCCGTGCCGGGCAACACATCCGATCTGCCGGTGAGGATGTGCGAGCCGGCGACACCGTGCTGTACGCGGGTTCCCTCCTCATGGCACCGGCATTGGGTCTGGCGGCGGCGCTCGGGCTCGAAGAGCTCACCGTGCGCCCTCGGCTGCGGGTGGTCATCGCCTCCACCGGCAGCGAGTTGATTCCCCCAGGCACCGATCTCAAGCCCGGACAGATCTACGAGTCCAACGCCGTCATGCTCGCCGCCGCTGTTCAGGAAGCCGGAGCCGACGCCGTGGTGGCACCGACCGTCGCCGACGACGTCGAGCAATTCCTGTCCGTGCTCGACGAATTCGGCGCGCAGGCCGATCTGCTGATCACCACGGGCGGGGTGAGCGCAGGAGCCTATGAAGTGGTCAAAGACGCACTCACCGACGCCGGGGTCCAATTCGTCTCGGTGGCTATGCAGCCCGGCAAGCCGCAGGGAGCCGGACACGTCAACGGCGTTCCGGTGCTCACGCTGCCCGGCAATCCCGTCAGCGCCCTGGTGTCGTTCGAGGTATTCATTCGCGAGCCGCTACGCGCAGCCATGGGGTTGGAGCCGGCGCGGGCACGTCACCAAGCAGTCCTGACCGACCCGATCTCCGCTCCGGCGGGTAAGCGACAGTTCCGTCGTGGTTGCTGGGATGCCGGCAACGGCACGGTGACGGCAGTCGGACCTCCCGCATCACACCATTTGCGGTGGCTGGCGGCATCGAATTGCCTGCTCGATATCCCGGAAGACGTCACCGAACTAACGGCGGGAACAACAGTCAGCGTGTGGAATCTGAGCTGATCACGGCCGCTGCTCACCACGTCCCAGTCACTGTGTCCGTCGTGCTGTCCCCAGCACATCACCCACATCACTAGGATGGTCCGGTGGCAAGACGCCCCCGCCCCGTAGGTTCAGAGCCGGATTCCGGCATCCCGCATATCGTCGAACTCTTCCGCTCGACCATCCCACCCATCCATCCGGCAGGCCTTCCGTTCATCGCCGGCGGATTGGGGCTGGCAGGCCTTGGTTTCAAGAATCGTTGGATTCGCGGTACCGGGCTAGCGCTCGCTGGCGCGTGCGCCGGATTCTTCCGGCATCCGCCACGCATCCCACCCAACCGCGCCGATGTGGTGGTGGCCGCCGCTGACGGGCAGATCTGTCTGGTCGACCGCGCGGTACCGCCGCCGGAGCTCGGGCTGCCGGCGGAACTACTCCCCCGCATCAGCATCTTTCTGTCGGTGTTCGACGTTCACGTTCAGCGGGTTCCCGTCGCCGGTGAAGCGACTGCCGTCATTCACCGCAGCGGGCAGTTCGTCTCTGCCGATCGCGCCGAGGCGAGTGTGGCCAACGAACGCAATAGCGTGCAGATCCGCACCCGCACCGGACACGATGTGGTGGTGGTGCAGATCGCTGGGCTCATCGCGCGTCGGATCATCTGTCACGCCAAGGTCGGCGACCAGCTGTCCATCGGCGACACCTACGGCTTGATCCGATTCGGTTCCCGGGTGGACACCTACCTGCCTGAGGGTTCGAAAATCCTTGTCCAGCCAGGACAACGAGCCGTCGGTGCCGAGACTGTGCTGGCCGAGCTGCCCTCATCGACAGATAACGCGTAGGCGACTCAGCCATGAGCCAAGCCGCATCCTCGAAGCGCCCCGTGCACATCCGGATCCTGCCGAGTGTGATGACGGTGCTGGCGATCTGCGGCGGCCTGTCGTCGATCAAGTTCGCGTTCGACGGAAAGCCGTACATCTCACTGACGTTGATCGCTGCCGCGGCCATCCTTGACGGTCTCGACGGCAGGATCGCCCGGCTGCTGGACGCGGCGTCGCGGATGGGTGCGGAGATCGACTCGCTCGCCGACGCGGTGAATTTCGGTGTTGCCCCCGCGGTGGTGCTGTACATCTCGATGCTGTCGGATACCCCTACGGCCTGGGTGTTTTCACTTCTCTACGCGGTGTGCATCGTGCTGCGGCTGGCCCGCTTCAACACGCTGCTCGACGACGATTCCCAGCCTGCGTTCACCAAGGAGTACTTCGTCGGGGTGCCCTCGCCCGCGGGAGCGCTGATGGTGCTCGCCCCGCTGGCGGCGTTCCTGCAGTTCGGCGACGGATGGTGGTCGTCAGTATGGGCGATATGCACATGGATGGTGTTCGTCTCCATGCTCATCGTCAGCCAGATACCCACCGCCGCCATGAAATCCGTTTCGGTGCCGCCCCGCATGGTGGTTTTACTGCTTGCGCTGGTGACGGTTGCCGCTGCCGGACTACTGCAGTACCCCTATGTGCTGCTGCTGATCCTGATCGTCGTCTACCTGGCGCACATCCCCTTCGCCTGGCGCAGTCAGCGCTGGGTGGCGGCGCGGCCCGAATCCTGGGACGCCAAACCCAAGGAGCGTCGCGACCTGCGCCGCGATCAGCGCCGAGACCAGCGACGCGCCTTCCGACAGGCCGCGCTTCCCAAACGGCGCACCGCGGAACGTCTGGGTCTGCGCCGTCCCGGCAGGCCGCGCTAGGAACGCATGAGCGACCACCCTGATGCTCTTCGCCCACGTGGCTCATCGCTGACTCTCACCGCTCGCCTCAACACAGCGGCCGTCGACTCGCGGCGCGGTGTAATCCGTTTACATCCAGAAGCTATTGCCGCCCTGGGTATCCGGGAATGGGATGCCGTGTCCCTGACCGGATCGCGAACGACAGCGGCCGTCGTCGGGGTCGCACCGCGCTCAGTTCCGGCCGGCACCGCCCTGCTCGACGACGTCACGCTGTCCAACGCGGGACTGCGCGAGGATGCCTCGGTCATCATCGCCCCCGTGACGGTCTACGGGGCGCGGTCGATCAGCGTGCGCGGTTCCTCCCTTACCACCCAGTCCGTTTCGTCCGCGACGCTTCGGCTGGCGCTACTGGGCAAGGTCATGACCGTCGGGGACACCGTCTCGCTGCTGCCCCGTGATCTGGGGCCCGGCACGTCCACATCTGAGGCGACGACGACGCTGGCCCGGTCCGTGGGCATCACCTGGACCTCCGAGCTCCTCACGGTGACGGCCGTGGATCCGGCCGGCCCGGTCAGCGTGCAACCCAATTCTCTTGTCAGCTGGCAGGGCTCCAACCCGCTAGGCCCCGCCGCGCAACCGGCGCCGGTGCGGTCCACGGAATCCGCCACCGATTCAGCCTCTCCTCCCCCGGAGCCCCCCGCGGCGATTTCCGTAGAGGACCTCAAGGGCTCCCAGGCGCAGGCCGCGCGGCTCACCGAGTGGCTCAAGCTCGCCCTCGATGAACCGGGCTTGCTGAAAGCACTTGGTGCACAGCCCAATCTGGGCGTGCTGATATCCGGACCCGGCGGTGTCGGCAAGGCAACGTTGGCTCGCGCGGTCTGCGCGCCGCGCACGCTCATCGAGCTGGACGGACCGGAGGTAGGTGCGACGACAGCCGACGGACGTCTCAACGCGATACGCGGGGCAGTGAGCCGCATTCGACAATCCGGCGGAGTCCTGTTGATCTCGGATATCGACGCACTGCTGCCTGCCACCGCCGAGCCCGTGGCCACACTCATTCTCGCCGAATTACGTTCTGCGGTAGCCACTTCCGGGGTCGCATTCATCGCGACGACCGCACATCCCGACGCTATCGACGTTCGGCTGCGCGCTCCCGAACTGTGTGACCGCGAGCTGGGTTTGAGCCTGCCGGACGCAGCCACCCGCAAGTCATTACTCGAAATCCTGTTGGCCAAGGTGCCGTCGCAGGATCTGCAGCTCGATGAGATCGCGGCACGGACACCGGGTTTTGTGGTGGCCGATCTGGCCGCACTGGTGCGCGAGGCCGCATTGCGGGCAGCGGCACGGGCCAGCGAGAAGGCCAGCGCACCGGCGCTGGATCAGGAAGACTTGGTCGGCGCGCTGTCTGTGATCCGTCCACTCTCTCGGTCCAGTACCGAGGAGGTGGCCGTCGGATCGATAACCCTCGAAGACGTCGGCGACATGGTGACCACCAAACAGGCTCTGACAGAAGCCGTTTTGTGGCCATTGCAGCATCCGGATACCTTCGAACGCCTGGGCGTGGACCCGCCCCGCGGGGTGCTGCTGTACGGACCGCCCGGCTGCGGAAAGACCTTTGTGGTGCGCGCGCTGGCCAGCTCCGGGCGGTTGTCGGTGCACGCGGTCAAGGGCGCCGAGCTGATGGACAAATGGGTCGGAGCCTCCGAGCAGGCGGTGCGCGAGCTGTTCCGGCGGGCGCGCGATTCCGCTCCTTCCCTGGTGTTCCTCGACGAGGTCGATGCCTTGGCGCCGCGACGCGGGCAGAGCTTCGACTCGGGTGTCACCGACCGCGTGGTGTCGGCCCTGCTTACCGAGCTGGACGGGGTGGAACCACTGCGTGATGTGGTCGTGCTCGGCGCGACCAACCGGCCAGAGCTCATCGACCCCGCACTGCTGCGTCCGGGCCGGATGGAACGCCTGGTATTCGTCGAACCTCCGGATGCTCAGGCCCGCAAAGACATCCTCAAGACGGCCGCACGGGCGGTCCCGCTGGACGCCGACGTAGATCTGGACGCCCTCGCTGCCGAGCTCGACGGCTTCTCGGCAGCCGACTGTGCGGCGTTGTTGCGCGAGGCCGCGATGGCGGCGATGCGACGATCCATCGACGCCGCCGATGTCACCGTCGCCGATGTCGAGACCGCGCGGGCCACGGTGCGCCCGTCGCTGGATCCCGTGCAGGTGGCATCCCTGCGCGCGTTTGCTGACAACCGCTGAAAAGGGTTGCGTCGCGCCAATCATCGACTGCCCCGTAAACTAGGCACCACGACACCCCGCCCAACAACCGATAGACGGGAGTGCCTTTGCTTGCCATTCTGCTTGCCCACGCACTTGCGGCCGCGATGGCGCCGCTACTTGTGGCGCGCGCTGGCCGACTGGCGTTCTATCCCCTTGCCCTGGTCCCCTTAGGTTCGCTGATCTGGGTACTAGCAAGATGGCCGGGCGAGGGCGCGGACGTCCGCGTGGACATTCCGTGGGTGCCCGAGCTAGCGATGGACATCGCACTGCGCTTCGACTCGCTGGCCGCGATCATGAGTGTGCTGGTGCTCGGCATCGGGTCGATGGTGCTGTTCTATTGCGCGAGCTACTTCCGGCACCGCGACGGTCACACCGAACCGCGGCTGCCAAGCTTCGCTGCCGAGCTGGTGGCATTCTCTGGCGCCATGTTCGGGCTGGTGGTCAGTGACAATCTGCTGCTGCTCTACATCTTCTGGGAACTGACGACCGTGCTGTCGTTCCTCTTGGTTGGCCATTACGCGGAACGGCTCGCGAGTCGCCGTGCGGCGGTGCAGGCACTGCTGGTGACCACCGCGGGTGGGCTCGCCATGCTGGTCGGGGTCATCGTGCTCGGTCATGTCGGCGGAAGCTTCCTGCTATCCGACCTCATCGCGCGCCCACCGTCGGGTATGGCCGCCAGCGTCGGTCTCGTGCTGGTGCTGATCGGTGCGCTGAGCAAGTCCGCCATTGTGCCCTTGCATTTTTGGCTTCCCGGCGCCATGGCCGCGCCGACCCCGGTCAGTGCCTACCTGCACGCCGCGGCCATGGTGAAGGCCGGCATCTACCTGTTGGCCCGCATGTCGCCGGGGTTCGCCGAGGCGACGCCGTGGCGGCCCATCGTGCTGGTGTTGGGCATCGCCACGATGATCCTGGCGGGCTGGCGGGCCCTGCGCGAGTACGACCTCAAGCTGATCCTGGCCTTCGGCACGGTAAGCCAACTGGGATTCCTGGTGGTGCTCACCGGAACCGGCGATCCCGACATCCTCCTGGCCGGGCTGGTCATGCTCTGCGCACACGCGCTGTTCAAGGCCGCGCTGTTCATGGTGGCGGGAATCATCGACCACACCGTCGGCACCCGCGATATCCGCAAGCTGGCCTGGCTCGGAAACCGCGAACCATCGCTACTCGTGATCGCCATGGTCGCCGCGGCGAGCATGGCGGGGGTACCGCTGACCCTAGGATTTGTCGGCAAGGAGATGGCCTTCGCGACGGTGCTGCACAGCCAGGTCCTCGGTTCGGCCGCGCCCTGGGTGCTGGCGGGGATCGTCATCGGTTCGATGTTCACCATCACCTACAGCATGCGGTTCATGTGGGGAGCTTTCGCGCGCAAGGGTTTACCCGAACCCAGTGCCCGGGTGCAGGGTATGCACGCTCCGGCTCCCGCCTTCCTGGTGGCGCCCGCGCTGCTGTCCGTGGCAAGCCTCGCTGTCGGCATACTGCCCGACTGGCTCAACTGGGCACTGGGCAGCTACGCCGAACCTGTTAACGCGCATATCGCGATCTGGGAGGGCTTCGGAGTACCTCTTCTGCTCACCGCGCTCGCCTTCGCGGTCGGTATTTTCGCGTTCTTCTCCCGCGGCCGCCTGCGCAGGGCACGGCTAGCCGTCAATCCGCTGGGCAATGCCGACCGCGGCTACGATGCAGTGCTGCGCGGGGCCGATGTGCTGTCTCAGCGGCTGACCGCACTGACTCAGCGCGGGTCTATCCCGTTCACCCAGGCCACCATTCTGGTGACCCTGGTCATGCTGCCGACGATCGTGCTGGCCCTCGGAGCCCGCGATCAACCACACCTGAAACTGTGGGATTCCCCGCTGCAAGGTGTCGTCGGGCTACTGATGCTTGCGGCCGCCATCGGTGCGACCGTGATGCGTAACCGCCTGGCAGCGGTGCTCCTGGTGGGCATCACCGGCTACGGGACGGGCGTCATCTTCGCGCTGCACGGCGCGCCGGATCTGGCGCTGACGCAGTTCCTCGTCGAAACCCTGACCCTGGTGATCTTCGTATTGGTACTACGGGCCCTTCCTGCTGAATCGGATGTTGAGCAGGCCAACAGATTCCGGCTACCCCGTGCCCTGCTCGCCATCGCGGTCGGATGCACGGTTACCGCTCTCGGGGTATATGCGATGGCGGCACGACGCGATCGCCCGATCGCCGACTTGCTCCCCGAGGCGGCGTATCAGCGGGGCCACGGCGCCAACACAGTGAACGTCCTACTGGTGGATATCCGCGCCTGGGACACCCTGGGCGAGATCTCCGTACTGCTGGTTGCCGCGACGGGTGTTGCCTCGTTGATGTTCCGGCACCGGCGTTTTGGCAGAGCTCCCCGAGTGGGGGACGCGGCAGGCCAACCGGATGTCGTGGTGGCATCGGGACTCTGGTTGCGTGGCAGCGAGCTGCGCGATCCCAAGCACCGGTCATTGGTCCTCGAAGTGGCGACGCGGCTGATTTTCCCGCTCGTCATGGTGCTGTCCTTCTACTTCTTCTTCGCCGGGCACAACGTTCCCGGCGGAGGATTCGCCGGCGGGCTGACAGCCGGTTTGGCACTCGTACTGCGTTATCTCGCCGGTGGCCGTTACGAGCTGGGCGAGACCCTGCCCTTCGATGCCGGCAAGATCCTAGGGTTCGGACTGGCCTTCTCCGGGGGGACCGCCCTCGCTTCGATTCTGCTAGGTGCACCGGTGTTGTCCTCGGCCACAATCCAATTCGACATGCTCGGGTTTGGACACGTCAAGATCGTGACCGCTCTGTTCTTCGATCTTGGCGTCTACCTGGTAGTGGTCGGCCTAGTGCTCGATGTGCTGCGCAGTCTGGGCGCGCGTCTGGATGTCGAGCTCGAGGAGTCTCCGCGCGCCCGGGGAGGGGTGCGTGCATCATGACCAATCTGGGACTGCTCATCATTATCGGCGCCCTCACCGCATGCGGCGTGTACCTGATGTTAGAACGCAACCTCACCCGCATGGTGTTGGGTCTGCTACTTGTCGGCAACGCCGTGAACCTGCTGATCCTTACGGTGGGTGGCCAATCCGGCAATCCACCGATCATCGGACGCCAGTCCGCCGACCGAACCACCGTGGCAGATCCACTGGCCCAGGGCATGATCCTGACAGCGATCGTCATCACCATGGGGGTTGCCGCTTTCACCCTCGCCCTGATCTATCGCATGTTCACCCTGGAAGCCGATGATGTCGTGGACGACGACGCCGAGGATGCGCGCGTCGCCCAGGAACCGCCGGAGCCCGTCACCGACGACCGGGACGAACACAGGGAGACGTCAGGCCCTGCGGATGAGGACTCCCCTGCCGAGCTCGACGCGCTGCCGGTGGGTGAGAAGTCATGAGTGCCATGGCCGTTCTCACACCGCTCCCGGTCCTCATCCCGACGGCGGCGGCCGCGTTAACTCTAATCGCGGGCCGTCGCCCGCGATTACAGCTGTTGATCACCGTCACCGCATTGACCACGGTGCTCGGCGTCTGCGCGGCGCTGCTATACCTCGCCGATCGCGACGGCACTTTCGCGTTGGCCGTAGGCGGCTGGGGACCCACCGAGGAGAAACTGGGACCTCTCGGGATAACCCTTGTCGTAGATCGTCTCTCGGGCCTAATGCTGGTGGTCTCGGCCATCGTGCTGCTGGCGGTCGTGCTGTACGCGGCGGCTCAAGGTATCCGTGACGGCGACGAGCGCCAGCCGGTGTCCATCTTCATGCCCACGTACCTGGCGCTGTCGGCCGGCGTATGCAACGCCTTCCTGGCCGGCGACTTGTTCAACCTGTACGTCGGTTTTGAGGTGCTGCTGGCCGCCAGCTTCGTGCTCTTGACCATCGGGGCCAGTGCCGACCGGGTGCGTGCGGGCATCTCGTACGTGATGGTCTCGATGATGTCCTCGGTGGTCTTCCTATTGGGTATCGCCTTCGTGTATGCGGCGACCGGCACCTTGAACATGGCCGAAATCGCCGTCCGCGCAGACGGCATCCCCTCGGGTACCCGGATGGCGATCTTCGCGGTGCTGCTGGTGGGCTTCGCCATCAAGGCGGCCGTCTTCCCGCTATCGACCTGGCTACCCGACTCCTACCCCACCGCGCCCGCACCTGTGACGGCAGTCTTCGCTGGCCTGCTCACCAAAGTGGGCGTGTACGCCATCATTCGCGCACATTCCCTGTTGTTCCCCGGCGGTGTGCTGAACACGGTGCTGCTGGTGGCCGCTCTCCTCACCATGATCGTCGGCATCCTGGGTGCCATCGCGCAGAGCGATATCAAACGACTGCTGTCTTTCACCCTGGTCAGCCATATCGGGTACATGATCTTCGGCATCGCGCTATCCAACGAGCTCGGTATGTCCGGCGCTATTTTCTATGTGGCACACCACATCATCGTGCAGACGACGTTGTTCCTCGTAGTGGGACTCATCGAACGTCAGGCCGGGGCATCATCGCTGAATCGTCTGGGTGGGCTCGCCGCGGCGAGCCCAGTGCTGGCCTTCGCATTCGTCGTCCCCGCGTTGAACCTGGCCGGCATCCCACCGTTCTCGGGTTTCATCGGCAAGGTCGCACTCCTGGAGGCGGGGTCGCTGCAGGGCTCGGTGCTGGCGTGGACCCTCGTGGCCGGGGGCACGATCACGAGTCTGCTGACCCTGTATGCGGTGGCCCGCGTCTGGACCAAGGCATTCTGGCGACCGCGCGCCGATGCACCAGAGGGCGACCTTGCTGCCGCGTCACCGTCCGCGCTTCTTGACGACAGTGAAGAGATTGCCTTCGTGGACCGCGCCGACGTGGGCCGGATGCCGGCCGGAATGCTGGCGCCCACATTGGGATTGATCGCAGTCGGGGTGGCACTGACCATCTTCGCCGGACCCATCATTGGGATCAGCGAGCGGGCCGCGGCCGAGGTCCGTGACCGCACGGTCTACATCAGCGCCGTCCTCGGGGGTGGCCCGCGATGAAAACCCTGGCGATGTACGGCCCCCTCGAAATCATCTTGCGGGCTTGGATTTTGGTATGGCTGGTGCTGGTCTGGACAATGTTATGGGGCAATTTCTCTGTCGCCAACACCATTACCGGATTACTGGTGGCTCTGGTCATCACGGTTCTGCTACCGATGCCGCGCCTGCCGGTCGAGGGCCGTCTGCATGTGGTGTCGATGATCCGGCTTGCGTTCACCGTCGCGTACTACATGGTGCTGTCGAGTCTGCAGGTGGCGTGGCTGGCGATCAGACCGGGCCTGCCGCCGTTGAGTGCCGTACTGCGAGCCCAGCTTTCGGTGAAATCAGATCTGGTGATGGCGCTGCTACTCAACACGCTGACGATCATCCCCGGATCGGTGGTCCTGGAGATAGACCAAGAACGCCGACTGGCGTATGTGCACGTGCTGGATGTGGGTTCACCGAAGGCCGTGGCGAGCTTTTACTCCCAGTTACGGCAACTGGAAAAACTTTTCATCGCGGCCTTTGAACGCGATGCTGACTGGCACCCCGAGGACAACACCGTCGACGAGTCCGAGACGAGGGAGGGGTTATGAGCCTGGTATGGCATATCACCGCGGTGCTGCTCATCGCCGCGGCCACCGTCACGATGTACCGGCTGCTCGCCGGACCCAACACCTTGGATCGACTCGTCGCCGTAGACACCTTGGTGGCCGTCACCATGTGCGCACTGGCCGCATGGGCTGCGTACAGCTTGGATTCCACTGTGCTGTATGGAATGGTCGCGCTGTCCTTGATCAGCTTCCTCGGTTCGGTGAGCGTGACGCGATTCCGTGTGCCCGACACCGCGATCGACCCCCGCGACGAGAGGAGGCAGCCGCAATGAACACTTTTCTCGATGGAATCTCCGGTGCGCTGGTGTTGTGCGGCTCAGTACTGGCCCTGACCGCGGCGATCGGCGTGGTGCGATTTCCCGACACCTTGGCCCGCATGCATGCCGCGTCCAAGCCGCAGGTGCTGGGACTGCTACTGGTCCTGGCCGGTACCGCGCTGCGGCTTCGCGGGCACGCCGATGTCAGCATGATCGTGCTCGGCGGGCTGTTCACCATCATCACCGCCCCGGTAGTCGCACACCGGGTGGCACGGCTCGCGTATCACGAGCGCAGCGTCCGCGACGATCTGATGACGACAGACGAACTGGAGCGTTAGCTCCAACTCGCCTGCCGGGTGTTTCCACCCTCGTAGAAGCCATCGGCCACCGAGGCCGCCAGCTCCATGAACGCCAGCCGGGTCTTCTTGCCCATCAGATCCAACGAGATCTCCGACCCCTCCGACAGATGGTTGTCGAACGGGACGATGTGCACCGCCCTGGCCCGCGTCAGGAAATGTCGGCTCAGCTGTTCCAGGTCGATCGAGGAAGCACCCGGTCGCGACGAGCTGATAGCCACCACAGATTGCCGCACCAGGTGCGAGTACCCGTGGTGATCAAGCCAATCCAGGGTGGCGAGGGCGCTGCGCGCGCCGTCGATGGCCGGTGACGTCACCAGGACGATGGCATTGGCCTCCCCCAGCACGCCCGCCATCGCCGAGTGCATTAGTCCGGTGCCGCAGTCGGTCAGGATGATGTTGTAGAACCGCTGCAGGATCCGCATCACCGCGAGGTAGTCGGCTTCGGAGAACAACTCGGATGCCGCAGGATCACGTTCGGAGGCCAGTACCTCTAACCGGCTCGCGCTCTGCGAGGTGTGCCTGCGTACATCGGAGTATCGGTGAATATCCGGATCACGCAACAGATCTCGTGCAGTTGAACGTGTCTCATCCGGACCGCGTTGAGCAAGCGTCCCGAAGTCCGGGTTCGCATCGACGGCGATCACACGATCGCCACGCATTGAGGCGAAAGTGGCACCCAACGAGAACGTAGTGGTGGTCTTACCCACGCCACCCTTCAAGGACAACACGGCGATCCGGTAGTCCCCTCGGACAGGAAGGTTGATTCGGTCGATTAGCTCGCTGCGATGCGATTCATCCGAAGACTCTCCGGGGTTGATCGCGCCACCCGAGAGCCGGTGAACGGCCTTGCGCCACCCGCTCCTCGGCAGCGGCTTGACCGACCTGATGAGACCAAGCTGGTCGTGGCTGGGCCCCTGCGGTCGTGCTGGCTGCGGCGGCTGCGGCGCCGACCGATACACAGGTGCTTCAGGACGCGCAGCGGTGAACGGAGTCTGACCCGGAACAAAGGGCGCCCGTGGTGGTGCGGCCGGCGCGCTCCAGTCCGCTCGGGGGAACGCCGCGAGCGGGGGTGGTGCGGCCGCGGGCGGGGGCGCAAGCGGCGGCTGTGCTGCCCACGACGCCGCGGGTGGCATTGGTGCGGGTGGTGTTTGGGGCGCCTGTCCACCCCACGGCGTCATGCCGTCCGGAATCATCGAGGACACGTCGTCGGGCCGGGTCTGCGGTTCCGGCGCCGGGGCTACGGGTGCGGGCGGGGGCACCTGCGGCTGTGCAGTGGGCGCCTCCACCCTCGGCTCCTCGTCCCTGGTCACCTCTTCTTCCTCCCGGACCGGAGGCTGTTCGACCGGAGGCGGCGCGGCGTGCGGCTCGGGCACCACCGCGGAGGCGGGCCATGCCGGTAGCTGGCTTGCCCGCTCGGGCGCGGGAGGGGGTGCGGCAGGTGCGTAGGGTTCCACCGGGGCCGCGGGCCCCGGTGGCTGGGCAGGGGGCGCCGGCGGGACATGGTAGTTCTGCGGCGGCGGCCCGTAGTAGTTCTGTGGCGGCTGCTGAGCCGGCGCACCGTACCCCTGCGGTGGAGCCTGGGGCGCCGGATTCTGGTACTGCGGCATGCCGTAAGCGCTCAGCGGGTCTGGTTCCCAGATCGGATTCATCGGACGCTGATGGTTCCGCTGGCGCCGTGAGAGCTTGGGGGCCTTCGGCAGCGCGGGCGGCGGCTTGAGCGTCGGTTGCGGAAAGTAGTCGGCGCTCGGCGGCACGAATTCCTGGTTCGGGCTCTTGGATCGACGGAACGGATTGCCCTTGGTCTCTCCACCCCCCAGTCCATCGGCAATGGGCTCACGCCATGGGCCGCTCGGTGGCGGCGAATCGGGTGCGTTGTCGTTTGAATCAGCCATGTCAGATCACTTCGCCATCATTCCGGGCACATTATCGAGAGCCGCCCGCATCTCCGGGGCTCCGATACGGCGCAGCGAGTCCTCGTCGAGCTCTTTCACTGCTGCCCCATGTTCCTCGCTGTTGGCATACAGCCCTGTTTCGAACGGCGTGAGCTTGGCGCAGTCGACATCACGATCCGTTTCCAGACCGTCAATTGGACCACCCAGCGAGAGCACACCGGCGTCAAGAACCCGCTGGGCGTCCCTAGCGTCAACCATCCTGCTGTCCTGCCTCTTTCGTCTTATCGCTGCTCGTCGCCGCGCATGCGAAGTCGCGGAAAACTCTCCGAGATAGCACCGGCCAGCTTCAGGTACGCGGCATTGGTATCCGCATTGAGCAGATTGAAGTCGACATCAGCGCCTTCGGCGAGATGCGGATCGAACGGGATCATGTGAATAGACCGGCAACGTGCCTCGAAATGCTCATAAACCTTGTCTAGCTTGATCCCCGCAGATCCTGGACGCGAGGCGCTCAAGACGACGTGGGCCTCGCGCACCAGCGCCGAATGTCCATGCTGCATAAGCCAATCAAGAGTAGCCGAGGCACTTCGAGCAGAGTCCATGGCCGGTGAGCTCACCAACACAATGGTGTGCGCAAGATCGAGCACCCCTGCCATCGCCGAATGCATGATTCCCGTGCCGCAGTCGGTCAGGATGATGTTGTAGTACCGCTGCAGTATGTCGATCGTATTGCGATAGTCGACCTCGCCGAAAGCCTCCGAAACTGCCGGATCCTGTTCACTGGCAAGTACTTCCAAACGACTGGTCGCCATCCGAGTGTGGTTGCGCACGTCGGCGTAACTTCTGATGTTCCGATCGTTGAGAAGATCCCGAACGGTGGACTGTGTCGAATGGTCGCGCACCCGTTCAGCCAAGGTGCCACGGTCGGGGTTAGCGTCCACAGCGATGATCCGATCGGTACGGATCGTCGCGAATGCCGAGCCCAATCCCAGTGTGGTGGTAGTCTTTCCGACGCCACCCTTGATAGAGAGCACTGCGATGCGGTAATCGCCGAGAATTGGCTGCCGAATGCTGGCCAGTAGCTGTTCCTGTTCACGATCCTTCCGGGAGTCGCCTGGATTGACACGGCCGCCGGTGGACCTGTGCACCGCCTTGCGCCAGCCGGATCGCGGCGCGTAACGACCACGATTGATAACCTCCGCCTCGTCGAGCGAGGGCGGCATCCGGTAAGCCTGCGGCGCACGGTAGTTGGCAGGAGGCGTCGCGGCTTGCGGTGGCGGCAAGTAGCCCGGAGGCAGGTCTTGCGGCCCGGGCGATTGAGGTGCCTGTGGCTGCTGCTGTTGCGGCACCCATTGCCATTGACCCTCAACACTAGTGGGCTGCGGAGGTGGCTGCTGCGGAAGCTGCTGTCCACCATAGGGTTGCGGCGCCTGGGGGGCGCCCTGCGACCACTGCCCGGGGTAAGGCTGACGCGGGTTCCATCCCGGCGGAGCCTGAGCCGCATGCTGCTGGTCGAGTCCAGGCCGCGGCGGAACAGGCTGTTGCGGGGCAGACGGCGGCACGTAGTAGGCGGGTTGCACCGGTTCCACCGCAGGAGTCGGCTGTATCGCCGGGGGAATCTCCCGCGACTGAGGCACATCGGGGTGACCTGGCTCGTCTTCCGCTGCGGCATCGTCCGAAATGGGCTCGGGCTCGATAGGTGCCGCCGGAACCTGCGACTCGTCCTGACGTTCGTCTGCCGACGCCTCGACGTCCTCAAGCTCGGGGGCAGCGGACGTCTCCTCGAACACCACGGCCGGCAGGTCGATGACAATGTCCTCGTCGACCAGGGGCGCAAACCCCTCAAGGTCGGGCGCTGCCGTGGCCGTTGTTTCCTTCTCAGCGAGTTCTTCGGCACCGACACCGAATTCCGCACCCCCGGAGTCGGGGGATCCGGATGTATCGACCACCGGTTCCGGCACGGCAGCCCACGGCGCCATCATCGGCACAAACGGCGCGGGTTCAGGCTCGGGGGCAGGCGCTTCCAGGTCGGCAGCATCGTGCGCAGCCAGTTCCTCATTGAGCTCGGCACGTTTGGCTTCGATGCGCTGCAGCAATGCGGCCGCTCGGGCGTCGACGTCATTGACCTCGGGGGCAGCCACCGGAGGCTCCGGTACTTCTGGTTCCGCAGGCTCTTCGATTACCTGAGAGGGCTCTTCGGATACCTGGGTTGACTCCTCCACAACCGGAGTCTGCGAGACCAAATCGCCGACGATATCTGCGTTCGGCTCCGATACTGGGGGCACGAAATCGGCGGTGAGCGCTGCGGGTGGCTCCGGTTCTGAGGGAACCCGTGCGGGCTCGTCATCCGGCGCTGCCCCGTCGATGGGCTCGGGTTCGGCCGTATCGGAAACAGCCCCGACGATCGGTTCGGGGGCATCATCGATGGCTTCGGGCTCCGTAAAACGGAGCGTAGGACCGGGGACCTGCTCAGCGGCGTGCACGTCCTCCGGTACTTGCCCTTGCTCCCCCACGTCCGCGACGACATCGGGGGCATCATCGACCGCCTCTGGCAGTGTGAAGCGGAGAGCCCCGGGGGCCTCGGCAGCGGGCGCAGCCTCAGATTCGGGTACCGCATGGCGCCGATGACGTTCGAGTTCGGCGTCGGTGATGCTCTCATCGAGGCTCATCTGGCGCAGCTGCGCTTCGAGCAGGCTGAAACGCGAGAACGGGTCTGTGCCGCCGGACGCCGCACCACGCTGATCGGCGGTGGTTACCGGTAGGCTCGCCTCCTCCGACCCTGGGGCCACCTGCACCGGTTCGTCTGAAGGCACGATCTCCGAGGGCGCTTCGCCCGCAGGTGGGGTAGGTGACTGCTCGTCAGCGGCGGCCTCAGGAGCGGCGGGCTCTGGCATGGGGGTTGCTGGGGGCCCGCTAGGCGGAGGCGTCGGCGGCTGTGCTGCCTGCGATAGCGGCCGCGGCTCGGGCATCATCTCAGGAATAGGGCTCGTGACGATCCGAGGCGCCTCAGAAATGGGCGTCTGGGCAGTCACCTTCGGCTCGACGGTCAGCGGCTGTTGATCGGGTGATTCGGTCGCGCGCGGTGGGGTGTAGTACTTCGAGACGTTGGTCACCGGTATGCCGCCGTTGGCCTTTTCGTCACGGGGCGCGACGGTAGAGCGCTCCTCAACTGAAGGTGCGACCGATTCGGCGATCGGTTTCTGTGCAGGAGCTTGGGCAGCGGAGGCGCGTTCGCTCTCGTGAGTTAACGAGTCATCGTTGGACTCGACCTCGTCCGCGTTGCGCTTCTTGCGCCTCAACGAACGGAGAAACCCTCGTTGTTCGTCTTCTTCGGGCAGCCACGGAGGACGGGCCGGTGCACCACGATCCTGCTTGGGCAACGTCCCCCTCCCCTTCCTCAATCGCCAAACCGTCGTAAAGCTCGATCGTACTCAGTTGCTAGCGCACAGGTACCAAGACTGGTTACCCAACCAAATAAACCCCCGCACTCAACCAGCAGCTTAAGGGAGATGGCAATGTCCTCGCAGCCTTCGGGGTGATCCCGTACCGGCGCGATCTCGGCGGTAACCACCGCGCAGGGCCTGCGGGTCGGTCTCAGGATCAATCAGCGCGAACTGGCTAAGCCACCGCAGCGCTTGCCGACGCGATCTTCATACCGCCACGATTGTCCGCTGGGCGTCGGCACGTTGCGCGACGCCACGAAAACCCGCGTTAACCGTCGGCCACCCAGAATCCGATGGGCGGACGTCCTCGGCTGGTCACGCCACGTACACGATCGATGCGCTTGCGGAGGTCCCGAGAGGCACGAGCGCCCCCTGGCAGGCGCTGCGACTACGACGTCTTGTCGGCGTTCTCCCGCTGGATCTCCAGCGCGATATCGATGAGCTGATCCTCCTGCCCACCAATGAGCTTGCGCTGACCGGCGCGGTGCAGCAGCTGGTGCGCGGGCACGCCGTATCGCTCACCCTGCCGGATGGCGTGCTTGAGAAAGCTGGAGTACACGCCGCTGTAGCCCATGATCAGCGCATTGCGGTCCAGCAGGCACTCGGCCGGCATCGCCGGCGCCACAACCTCCTCGGCGGCGTCGGCGATATCGAAGAAATCGATACCCGTCTTCACACCGATCTTGTCGAACACGCCGATCAACGCCTCCACCGGAGCATTGCCCGCACCGGCACCGAAGCGCCTCGTGCTGCCATCGATCTGCTTGGCGCCGGCGCGCACCGCCTCGATCGAGTTGGCGACGCCGAGCCCCAGGTTCTCGTGCCCATGAAAACCTACTTGAGCATCCGATCCCAATTCGGCCACGACAGCGGCAACACGGTCCGCCACCCCATCGAGAACCAGCGCGCCCGCGGAGTCGACCACGTAGACGCACTGACATCCGGCGTCGGCCATGATCCGGGCCTGCTTGGCCAGCTTCTCCGGTGAGATCGTGTGCGACATCATCAGGAAGCCAACAGTTTCCAGCCCTCGCTCGCGCGCCAGCCCGAAGTGCTGAAGAGATACGTCAGCCTCGGTGCAGTGGGTGGCGATACGGCAGATGGACCCACCGTTACCCTGCGCCTCGATGATGTCTTCCTTGGTGCCCACACCAGGCAGCATCAGGAACGCGATCTTGGCGTTCGTCGCGGTCTCCGCGGCGAGCTTGATCAATTCCTGCTCAGGGGTTTTCGAGAACCCGTAGTTGAACGACGATCCACCAAGACCATCACCGTGCGTCACCTCAATGACCGGCACACCGGCACCGTCAAGGGCTGCGACGATCGCCCGCACCTCATCGGCGGTGAACTGGTGCCGCTTGTGGTGCGAGCCGTCACGCAATGACGTGTCGGTGATCCGCACATCCCATGCGGCGTCGAAGAAGATGCCGTCGGTGCCCAAAAGCTGAGCGCTGGTGTCCGAGCCCATTATTACGAAACCTTCGCTGATAGAAGTTCTTTGGCGATTTCCTCGCCGACCTTGGTCGCGGCCGCGGTCATGATGTCCAGGTTCCCGGCATACGGCGGCAGGAAGTCACCGGCACCCTCCACCTCGACGAAGGTGGTGACGACGTGGTTGCCGCCGTTGACCACCGACGGCTCGTCGAACTGCGGCTCGTTGAGCAGCCGGTACCCGGGCACGTACTGCTGCACCTGGCTCACCACATCGTGGATCGACGCGGCGATCGCATCCCGGTCCGCGTCCTCCGGAATCGCACAGAAGATGGTGTCGCGCATGATCATCGGCGGATCGGCCGGATTCAGGATGATGATGGCCTTACCGCGCTTGGCTCCGCCGATAACCTCCACACCCCGGGAGGTCGTCTTGGTGAACTCATCGATGTTGGCGCGTGTGCCCGGCCCCGCCGAGACAGAGGCGACGGAGGCGACAATTTCCGCGTAAGGAACCTCGACGACGCGGGACACCGCGTAGACGATCGGAATCGTCGCCTGTCCGCCGCAGGTGATCATGTTGACGTTCGGAGCATCAAGGTGCGCACGCAGATTCGCGGGCGGCACCACGGCCGGACCCACGGCGGCAGGCGTCAGATCGATCGCCCGGATCCCGGCCTCCGCGTACCGCGGCGCGGCGGCCTTGTGCACGTATGCCGACGTCGCCTCAAACACCAGATCGGGCTTCTCGTCCTGCGCCAGCAGCCAGTCCACCCCCTCATGCGAGGTTTCCAGACCGAAGCCGCGGGCGCGCTTGAGACCTTCGGACTCGGGGTCGATGCCGATCATCCACCGTGGCTCCAGCCACTCGGACCGCTGCAACTTGTACAGCAGATCGGTGCTGATGTTTCCCGAACCGACGATCGCTGCCTGAATTTTAGGGTGCCTGTCCACCATATCTCCTCTACTCGAAAGCCAGTCGGACCGAACCAAGTCCGGCGAACTCGGCCAAAAACTCATCCCCCGGATGCGCGTCAAACGCGCGTGTGCACGAACCCGGCAGCACCACATCTCCGGCCCGCAGACGAACCCCGAACGAGGCCACCTTGCGTGCCAGCCATGCCACCGAGGTCACCGGATTGCCTAGCACCGCATCGCTTCTGCCCTCGGCCAACTTCTCGCCGTTGCAGGTCAGCACCGCGTCGATCGACTTGATGTCGATGTCCTTCGGCGAAACACGCTGCTTGCCAAGCACAAACCCGGCCGAAGAGGCGTTATCGGCGATGGTGTCGCAGATCTTGATCTGCCAGTTGGTGATCCGGCTATCCACCACCTCAATCGATGGCACGTATGCCGCCGTGGCCGCCAGCACATCATCCTCGGTGCAGTCCTCACCAGGCAGGTCGGCGGCCAGGATGAATCCGACCTCCACCTCCACCCGCGGGAACAGGAACTTGGATGCCGAAGCCGCGACATCCTCAAACAGCTCCATATCGGCCAACAGGTGCCCATAGTCCGGCTCGTGGACACCCATCATCTTCTGCATCGCCTCGGACGATAGGCCCACCTTGTGCCCCACGACCTTGGCTCCGTCCGCTAGGCGGGAGCGAATGTTCATGAGCTGGATCTCGTAGGCGTCGACCACACCGAAATCCGGGTAGGTGTCGGTGGGCGGCGCGATGGCCACCCGGGTGCGCTCAGCATCTGCCAGATCTGCGGCGATGGCCTCGCGAACGTCGGAACTAAGCATCTATGTGTCTCCCAGTCTCGGTCCCGGCCCGGCGTCCGGAGAAGACGCAGTCGGCCAGGGACAATCCGCTCACATACGAATTGGAGCAGATACCCACCGCCGCGCGTCCGGCGGCATAAAGCCCCGGAATCGCCGCGCCCGATGTGGTCTGCACGGCACCAGTCTCCTCGTCAACGACCAGCCCGCCAAGAGTCAGCATCGGACACGGATTCAGCATGTTGGTCTTGATCGACACGTTGAACAGATAGAACGGTCCCTGCTCAATGGGGACTCGGATGTCGTCGGGCTTCCCGAACGGGTCGGGGGTGCCGTCCGCGATGGCGCGATTGTGTTCGGATACGGTGCGCGCCAACAATTCTGGATCGATACCCGCCTTGGCCGCCAACGCCTCAATGGATCCGGCCTTCTTGCGCCCGACGTTGAGAAACGCTTCTGCTTGTATTCGCTGGAACCACAGCGTCTGCGAACCCAGCTGCTGACGAGCCCGCTTCACCAACTCCTTGTCCGCTACCAGATATCCAACCCCGCCGGCCTTCCGCACAATCGCCTTACCGAGCGCGGCACCATATCGCGATTCGTCAACCATCCTCTGGCCCTTGGTATCCACCAACAACGAGCCGAGGAACGCGGCAGGCGGCACGATAAAACGCCACGCCGAGATCTCATCGAGGTGCCCCGTGGCCGCATCCAACGGCTCCGCGAGCTTCAACGCGGTGCCGTCGTCACCGGCAGTGCCCAGCTGCAACCCGTCCCGGTACGCCGGGGCATACCGCTCTACCAGCTCACGATTGGCGATGAACCCACCGGAAGACAGCACCACCCCGTCGTTAGCGCGGATCTCATACGGCTTGGCGAACCGGCGCTCCAACGCATAGGCGGGCCCCTCCAACGCCTTTCGCATCGGCGGGTAGTAAATACCCGGCTTGGTCGCATAGTGCGTGAGCCGCGAGTACGCGCGCTGGACCCACTTCGGCGCGTTCTTCAGCGTTACCCCGCGCACCCCGACGACGCGACCGTCCTCGACGATCAGCCCGGTGACCCGGGTCTGCCGCCACACCTCGGCGCCCAAACGTTCCGCGGAGGCCGCCAACGGCGCAAACAACGCCTTGCCGGATACGCCCCGACCGAACGCTCGATGCCCCCGCTGACGGGGCGCGGTAACAGCCCGCGCCATGCCAGAGGTTTCGCTACCGGAAAAGTAGAGGTAGTAGTCGTTCGTGGGGTACGAAGTCTTGAACGGGGCCAGCGAACCTTCGAACGGAACTCCGTAACCTTGCAGCCAATCCAGGGTGGCGACGCTGCCGTCCACAAATTTCTGCAGCGTCTCCGGTTTCACCGCATCCCCGACCTCAAGCCGCAGATACTCCAGCATCAGCTCCGGGGTGTCCTCGACGCCCGCGTCGCGCTGGACATTGGTGCCGCCACCGGCGTAGTAAATGCCCCCTGAAATGGCCGAAGCTCCACCACCGTCGAATCGCTCCAGGATCGCCACGGATGCCCCGCGCTCCCGCGCGGCCAGCGCTGCCGACGCCCCCGCCACCCCGTATCCCACGATGACGACATCCGGGGAAGGCGCCTCGACATCACCCGGCACTGGGCCTCCCTCACCGTCATATAGCCAAAACAGCAACAAGTTTCTGTTTTCACCGCAACATCAATGTGTCCGGGCGGTGAAACCACAGGCCAGCGCCGGTAGCGCCGGGCCGCTTCAATTCTATAACGTGTTCTACATGACTGAGCAGGAGTACGACGTCGTCGTCGTCGGAAGTGGTGGCGCCGGCATGGTTGCGGCGCTCACCGCGGCACACAACGGCCTGAACACCGTGCTGATCGAGAAGGCCCCCCACTTCGGTGGATCGACCGCCCGTTCCGGCGGCGGCGTCTGGATCCCCAACAACGAGGTGCTCAAGAAGGCCCGCCAGACCGACACCCCGGAGGCGGCCCGCGAGTACCTCTACAACATCATCGGCGACGTCGTCCCCCGCGAGAAGATCGACACCTACCTGGATCGCGGCCCGGAGATGCTCTCGTTCGTGCTGGCGAACTCGCCGCTGAAGCTCGACTGGGTGCCCAACTACTCCGACTATTACCCCGAGGCCCCGGGTGGACGCTCGGCCGGCCGCTCGGTGGAGCCCAAGCCGTTCGATGCCAAGAAGCTAGGCGACGAGCTGCCCAACCTGGAGCCGCCATACGGCAAGGTTCCGCTGAATGTCGTCGTGCGCCAGCAGGATTACGTACGGCTGAACCAGCTCAAGCGCCACCCGCGCGGTGTGCTGCGCAGCCTGCGGGTGGGCGTGCGCACCTTCTGGGCGCAGGGCACCGGCAAGAAGCTCGTCGGCATGGGACGGGCGCTGTCGGCAGCGCTGCGTATCGGCCTGCGCGATGCCGGGGTTCCGGTGAAACTCAACACCGCGCTGACCGATCTGTACATCGAGAACGGCACCGTCAAGGGCGTCTACGTACGTGAGACGGGCGCCGCAGAGGCTTCCGAGCCGACCGTCATCAAGGCGCGCAAGGGCGTCATCCTGGCCTCCGGTGGATTCGAGCACAACGAGCAGATGCGCGTGAAGTACCAGCGTGCCCCCATCACCGCCGACTGGACCGTCGGCGCCAAGGCCAATACCGGCGACGGCATCCTGGCAGCCGAAAAATTGGGCGCTGCACTGGAGTTCATGGAGGACTCATGGTGGGGCCCAACTGTTCCACTGGTGGGCCGGCCGTGGTTCGCCCTGTCCGAGCGCAACTCCCCCGGGTCGATCATCGTCAACGCGTCCGGTAAGCGATTCATGAATGAGTCACTGCCCTACGTGGAGGCCACCCATCGCATGTATGGCGGCGAGTACGGCCAGGGCCCCGGTCCGGGCGAAAACCTGCCCGCGTGGCTGCTCTTCGACCAGGAATACCGCAATCGGTACATCTTCGCCGGATTGCAGCCGGGACAAAAGATTCCGAGTAAGTGGATCGAGTCGGGCGTCATCGTCAAGGCCGACACCATCGAGGGGTTGGCGGAACTGACAAATTTGCCCGTGGACGCGTTGGTCCAGACTGTCGAACGGTTCAACGGCTTCGCCCGCAGTGGCACCGACGAGGACTTCGGCCGCGGTAAGAGTGCCTACGACCGCTACTACGGCGACCCCACCAACAAGCCGAACCCAAATCTGGGCGAGCTCAAGAAGGGCCCCTTCTACGCGGCGAAGATGGTGCCTGGCGACCTGGGCACCAAGGGTGGCGTGCGCACCGACGTGCAGGGCCGGGTGCTGCGCGATGACAACAGCGTCATCGAAGGTCTTTACGCCGCAGGCAATGTCAGCACTCCGGTAATGGGTCACACCTACGCCGGCCCCGGCGCCACCATTGGCCCCGCCATGACGTGGGGTTACCTCGCGGCGCTCGATATCGCCGGAAAGTAGGGTCTGGGTCATGCCTATCAATGTTGATATCGCCCTGGGCGCTGCCGTCGAGCCCGCCGAATTCTCGTGGACCGCCTCCGATGTGCAGCTGTATCACCTGGCAATCGGGGCTGGTTCCGATCCAGTAAGCGAGACCGAACTGCGCTACCTGCAGGACAAGGCCCCGCAGGTGTTGCCGACGTTCGCGACCGTGGCCTCCGGTTTCCACGCGGTCGAGCCGCCCAAGGTGTCGTTCCCGGGTATCGAGATCGACCTGGCCAAGATCCTGCACGGTACCGAGCAGGTGACCGCGCACCGGCCGTTGCCGCCGTCGGGCTCTGCCCGTTCCGAGGGCAAGATCGTGGAGATCTGGGACAAGGGCAAGGCGGCTGTCATCGTCACGGAGACGACCACTTCCGATGACCAGGGGCCTCTCTGGACGATCCGCCGGTCGATCTTCGCACGCGGCGAGGGCGGCTTTGGCGGCGAGCGTGGTCCGTCCTCAGCGGGAGAGGCTCCGTCCCGTCCCGCCGACCTCGAAGTCTCGACGCACATCCTGCCGCAGCAGGCGCTGCTGTACCGGCTCTGCGGAGACCGCAATCCGCTGCACTCCGACCCCGCATTTGCGGCGGCGGCAGGATTCCCCCGCCCGATCCTGCACGGACTGTGCAGTTACGGCGTGGTGTGCAAGGCAGCGGTGGACGCTGCGCTCGACGGGGACGCATCGCGGGTGACCTCGTACGCCGCGAAGTTCGCGGGCGTGGTGTTCCCCGGAGAGACGCTCAAGACCCGCATCTGGAAGGAAGACGGCACGCTGCTGATCTCTGCCGTCGTCGCCGAGCGCGAGGACGCCCCGGCACTCGCCGACGTGGAGCTCACCTACAAGTAGCCCAACCGGCTAGTACCAGCGTATTCCGCGGTAGCGGTTCACACCTAGCGCGAGCGCGGTGCCGATGCTCCAGACCGCGACGCCCAACCCGAGCTCCATGAGGGACCGCTCGGTAAGCGGCATAGCGTGGAAGACGTTGCGCCCGAAAATGGCCCGTGGAATACCTCCCACGGGCGCCACGAGGTAGTAGACGCCATACGGCAGGGCCAGATAAAGGAGCCATCGCGCGGTGACCAACAGGTCGCCCCGTTGCCGCCAACGCATCAGCAGCGGCCGGGCCACCATGGGCAGCAGCACCGACACCAGATTGCCCAGGCCCAGCCAGCTCACGATGTGCACGGCGACATCGGGCACGGTGATCGCTGTCTGGGTTGCCTGCTGCCGGTGGATGGTCGGAAAAACCGTCAGCACGAGTGTCGGTAGCCCGGCGACGAGAAACAGTGCGATGTTCTTGACCAGCAAGATATGTAGCAGCGACCGATGACCTCGCAGCGCGTACCTGACTCGATCGGCATCCAGACCGAGCATGTTGGTCACGGACACATCGGCAAAGATGAACATGGCGAAGTAGGTGCCAACGAGCAGCGCCCAGTCGCGCCTGCGTCCGTGTTCGGCGATCGGCTGCCAGATGATCAGGTAAGCGATCGATAGGGCCAGGTTCAGACCCAATCCTTCGAGCCAGCGCCGTGGCGGCCGAAAGGTCTCGGCGACGTCCGTGCGCAGACGGGTCAGCACGCCCGCAGCGGTGGAGGTCTCCCGGTAGATCATCGGCCAAGCATTGCCGGGATTTCTGTCAGAAAGCTGTGACTGCGATACGGTCTCGTCTCGGTCACAGTTCAATCGAGCCACATGTCCGAGTCGCATACCCCAGGTTCGGGACATACCTTTCCCGCGTGCAGACCTCCCCGTGCGGTCCCGCCAAGCGGTCCCGCTGCCTCTCGCGACGCGATGTCCTCAAGTACGCCTCGACCGTGCCCGTCTTGTTGAGCATGCCGGCCATGCTCTCCAGTACCGCCCTGGCTCATGCCCAATCTCCCATCGCGGGCAAGATCGTCTTCCTCGATCCCGGCCACAACGGCGCCAACGATGGCTCGATCACCCGGCAGGTCAGTGACGGCCGGGGGCGCACCAAGGAGTGCCAGACCAGCGGCACCGCAACCGACGCGGGCTTTCCTGAGCACACCTTCAACTGGAATGTGGTGTTGCACATCCGCCAGGCCCTTACCGGGGCCGGTGTGCGCACCGCCCTCTCCCGCGGCAATGACAACGCACTCGGACCATGCATCGACCAGCGGGCCGCGACCGGCAACTCCTTCAAGCCCGACGCGATTGTCAGCATTCATGCCGATGGCGGCCCCCGGGACGGCCAGGGGTTTCACGTCAACTACTCGAATCCGCCGATCAACGAAGCGCAGGGTGGTCCGTCGCTGCGCTTGGCCAGCACCATGCGCGATCAGCTCAAGACCTCGGGATTCCAGCCGTCGACCTACCGTGGAAACGGTGGTCTCTATGGGCGTTCCGACCTTGCCGGGCTCAACCTGGCGCAGTACCCGGCAATCCTCATCGAGTGCGGGAACATGAAAAACAGCGACGACGCCGCGATGCTGTCCAGCTCGGATGGCCAAGCCCGTCTGGCAGCGGCGATCGCCCAGGGCATAGCCAGGTTCCTGAGCTGAGTCGATTACCCCAGGATGAGGCCGGACGTCGGCACACCCGTGCCGGCGGTGACCAGGACATGCTCAACGTTGGGCACCTGGTTGACCGACGTGCCCCGCAGCTGACGCACACCCTCGGCGATGCCGTTCATACCGTGAATGTAGGCCTCGCCGAGCTGACCGCCATGTGTGTTGATGGGCAGCTTGCCCCCCAGCTCGATGGCGCCGTTGGCGATAAAATCCTTGGCCTCACCCTTACCGCAGAAGCCCAACTCCTCGAGCTGCAGCAGCGTGTACGGGGTGAAGTGGTCATACAGGATCGCGGTCTGAATATCGTTGGGAGTCAAGCCTGATTGACCCCACAGCTGCCGACCGACCAGCCCCATCTCGGGCAGTCCGAGCTCGTCGCGGTAGTACGAGTACATGGTGAACTGGTCCTCACCGGAACCCTGGGCAGCGGCCTCGATGACCACCGGCCGGTTCTTGAGATCCTTCGCTCGCTCGGGCGTGGTCACCACGATCGCCACCCCGCCATCGCTCTCCTGACAGCAATCCAGCAGCCGCACCGGATCTGCGATCATCCGCGAGTTCTGATGGTCCTCGATGGTGATCGGCTTGCCGTAGAAGAATGCCTTCGGATTGGTGGCCGCGTGCTTACGATCCGCCACCGACACCGCGCCGAAATCGGCACTCGTGGCCCCATATTCGTGCATGTACCGGCGAGCGATCATCGCCACCGAGGCCGCGGGCGTGCTCAGCCCGTGCGGGTACGACCAGCTGTACTCCACACCTCGCGAGTCGGCGGTCGAGCTCAGCCCGGCCATCACCTGACCGAACCGAAACTCCGAGCGCTCGTTGAATGCGCGATATGCCACAACGACTTCCGCGACACCGGCAGCAACCGCCAACGCGGCCTGCTGCACCGTCGCCGCAGCGGCCCCGCCGCCGTAACCGATCTGGCTGAAAAACTTGAGCTCACCGATACCGGTCGAACGAGCAACGGCGGTCTCGAGGTTGGAGTCCATGGTGAAGGTCACCAAACCGTCGACTTCCGACGGTGCCAGACCCGCATCGTCGAGCGCATCGAGCACCGCCTCGGCCGCCAGCCTCAGCTCGGATCGGCCCGACTTCTTCGAGAAGTCGGTGGCGCCGATACCGGCGATGTGGGCCTTACCCGACAAGCTCACGCGCTTGCTCCGATCGTCAGCGTAACCTTGGCAGTGACGTGCGCACCAAGGCTGTTGTTGCCCACCACATCCACTTCCACCACGTCGTCCTCGACGGCGGTTACCTCACCAGTGAACACAGTGGTGTCGTAGGCGTACCACGGCACACCCAGCCGCAACGAAATCGATTTCACGCGCGCAGAAGGCCCGGCCCAGTCGGTGACAAACCGCTCGACCAGACCGGTGTCGGACAGGATGTTGATGAAGATATCCTTTGATCCCTTGGCCTGCGCCAGATCCCGATCGTGATGCACGTCCTGGAAGTCACGTGTCGCCAGCGCTGTCGACACAATGAACGTCGGAGTGCCTTCGAGTTTCAGTTCCGGCAGCTTCTCGCCGACTTCTGCTTGCGCCCTTGGCGCGAGCTGCTCGTCGATGCTCACGCTGCCTCCCATGCGTACAGAGTCCACGCCGGGCTCTCGCCATCGGCCGGAAAGTCCAGATAGGTCACCTGAACCGGCAACCCGATCTGAACATCGTCGGGCGACACCCCTCGAAGCTCGCCCAGCATCCGAACACCCTCATCAAGCTCCACCAGCGCGATAACGAAAGGCAATGTGCGACCGGGCACCTGAGGAGCGTGATGCACCACGTAGCTGTACACCGTGCCGCGGCCGCTGGCCACCTGATACGCGATCGCAGCGTCCTTGTCCTGCCACACCGCAGGCACCGGCGGATGCTGCAGCGAACCGTCGGGACGCTCCTGCAGCCGCAGCTCGTGCGCCGCGATTCCCTCCCAGAAGTACGCGCTGTCTCGTGACCAGGACGGACGCATCAGTTTCGACGGATCGAGATCCTTCGGTACGTTGGCCGACTTCTTAGCGCCCGGGCGGAACTTCATGATGCGCCAGTTCATTTCATTGACGAGCTCATCACCCACACGCCACTCGGCGTGGATGTTGATGAACCAGCTCTCGCCGAGCGCCGTCTGCTTCGGCCCGAAGACTTCGGTCACCTCGTTGGTGGTGGTGACCTGCTCACCCAGCTGCAGATAGCGGTGATAGATCTGCTCATAGTTGGTGGCGACCACCGACTCGTAGCCCGCCGCATCCAGGAGCTCCATGACCCGGCCCAACGGGTCATCTCCGGAGCGCTCGCCGTACAACCCCGCCATGGTCCACACCTGCGCCATGGCCGGCGGCGCGACAATGCCGGGATGACCCGCCCCGCGGGCAGCTTCCTCGTCGACATAGATGGGGTTGCGATCGCCCATCGCCTCGACCCAGTTGTTGATCATGGCCTGGTTCACCGGATCCCGCGCCAAACGCGGGGCGCTGGGGCCGTCGGCCTTGATCCTGGAGAAGCCTTCCTGGATATCAACCACGCTCATATCTACCTGTTCTTCGCGCAAGTCGCTCGTCACCGCGGAACCCTGGGCGTGCCCAGTCCTGCTGTCGACACCATCTCGCGCATCACCTCGTTCACGCCGCCACCGAAGGTGATCACCAGGTGGCGCTTGGTCTGTGCATCAAGCCATTCCAGCGTCTCTGCGGTGTTCGCGTCAGCGGGATCGCCGTAGCGACCCACAACGCCTTCACTCAGCCGACCAAGCTTCTGAATCCATTCGGTGGCAAGAATTTTCGTGGCAGCGGCGTCGGCCATGCTGATGTCGTCGCCCGATGAGGCCACCTGCCAGTTGAGCAGCTCGTTGAGCCGCCATACGGCCTTCATCTCACCCAGGACTCGACGCACATCCTCATGTGCCAACGGCGCCACACCATCGGGCCCGGGCTTGGCGGCCCACTCGTAGACGCGGTCGTACATGCCCGCGATCCGCCCGGATGGGCCCAGCGAAACCCGCTCGTGGTTCAACTGGGTGGTGATGAGCTTCCAGCCCAAG
The DNA here is from genome assembly GCF_002013385.1 of Mycobacterium sp. D16R24. NCBI lineage: Bacteria > Bacillati > Actinomycetota > Actinomycetes > Mycobacteriales > Mycobacteriaceae > Mycobacterium > Mycobacterium sp. D16R24. Next base: position 152,185 of record NZ_MAEV01000017.1, read on the forward strand.
TTCTCCTCGCCCACCAGCATGTCCACCGGTACCCGCACATCGGAGTAGTACGTGGCGTTGGTGTGGTGCGCGCCATCATTGGTGATGATCGGCGTCCACGAGTAGCCGGGGTCCTTGGTGTCGACGATCAGAATCGAGATGCCCTTGTGTTTTGGTGCATCAGGGTCGGTGCGGCAAGCCAGCCAGATGTACTGGGCCTGGTGCGCGCCGGTGGTGAAGATCTTCTGCCCGTTGACGATGTAGTGGTCGCCGTCGCGCACCGCGGTGGTACGCAGGGACGCCAAGTCAGTCCCGGCTTCCGGTTCGGTATACCCAATGGCGAAATGGATTTCACCTGCCAGGATTCCGGGCAGAAACTTCTTCTTCTGCTCCTCGGTGCCGTACTTCTGCAGGGTCGGGCCGACGGTCTGCAGCGTAACCAGGGGCATCGGCACGTCGGCACGCATGACCTCATTCATGAAGATCTGCTGCTCCAGCGGACCGAATCCGTGTCCGCCATATTCCTTGGGCCAACCGACACCGAGCCAGCCGTCCTGGCCCATCCGGCGCACAACGGCCTCGTAGGACGATCCGTGACGGTCGACCATCATGTCGCGGGTCTCATCGGCGGTGACAAGGTTCGAGAAATACTGTCGCAGATCGCTTTGCAACTTCGCCTGTTCCGGCGTGAGGTCAATCAACATCACTGGCTCCTAAACCTGCGCCGCGGCAAGAACGTCCAGGCGCTCGGAGGACCCACCGACCAGGCGGCTCAGGTCCTTGATCGTCGAGTAGTAACGGTTCATCGGGTACGTGATATCGACGCCGAGACCGCCATGAAGGTGGTGACAGATCTGCATGACTCGCTGCGCCTCCGAGGCCATCCAAAACGCGACGATGTCCAAATCCTCAGTCGCGTCACGACCCGCCGAGAGACGCCACACCGCCGAGGTGACACCGAGGTTCAATGTCCGCGAGACCACGTACACGTCCGCCAGTTGCTGCGAAACCGCCTGGAAGGTCGCCAACGGCTTGCCGAACTGCACCCGGTTGGACACATGATCGGCCGTCAGTCGCAAGGCGCCGGAGACCAATCCGTCCGCGTAGGACCCGATCGCCGCCAGGGCGAGCTGGTTCACGCGCTCAACAGATCCCGCTAACACATCCGAATCGGGCACCGATGCGTCGGCGAATGTCACCGCGTATTCGGCGGCCTTACTGGCGGTCGGCGTCCGGGCGATCGTCACACCCGGAGTGTTGGGTGCCACCACGACGACGCCATTGTCGGTGGTGACAAGTATCCAATTCGCCTCGGCCGCATGCAGAACGCCGATCTTACGGCCGTTCAACACCAGCGCGGACCCGTCGCGCACGGCAGAGACCGAGGGCGACGAAGGTAACGCGGACCCGGGCTCATCCAGAGCCGCCGTCAGGATTCCACCGGCGCCGACGCCATCGAGGAACCTATCCTGCTGCTGCTCGGAGGCCAGCTCCAGCAGGGGTACCACCCCGAATCCGAGCGTAGCCAGCACGGGTGTCAGGGCGCCATGCTTCCCGAGCACCCGCAGCGCCACCGATACCTCGGCGAGGCCCAGCCCGTCACCGCCCAGCCGTTCGGGCAGCGCCAGGTTCAGTACCCCATTGACAGCCAAGGCATGCCAGGTGTCTTCGTCGTATCCGATCCCGGGCACCACACCGATGAACTCACGGTCGGCAAGCACCGCTTCGACCACGTCAGAGACAGCGTACTGCTCCTCCGCGAAAGCGAAATCCATTATGCTCGTTTCCTTTTGAAAAGCTACTGCAGAACCGGGCAGCCGCTGGCGCCGGTGAAATCAACCTGCCAGTGCTTGATCGCGTTGAGCCAGCCCGAGCGAAGCCGCTCCGGTTCGCCAGCCGAGACGATGTCCGGCATGTGATCGGCGATAGCGTTGAACATCAGGTTGATGGTCATGCGCGCCAGGTTTGCACCAATGCAGTAATGCGCACCGCTGCCACCAAATCCCATATGCGGGTTGGGATTACGCATGATGTCGAAGCTGAACGGATCCTCGAAGACCTCTTCGTCGAAGTTGGCGCTGCGGTACATCATCACCACGCGCTGCCCCTTCTTGATCTGCACACCGGACAGTTCGGTGTCCTCCAGCGCAGTCCGCTGGAACGAGGTAACCGGCGTCGCCCAGCGCACGATCTCATCGGCTGCGGTCTCCGGACGCTCCTTCTTGTACAGCTCCCACTGCTCCGGGAACTGGGTGAAGGCCATCATGCCCTGAGTGATCGAGTTCCGAGTGGTCTCGTTTCCGGCCACCGCCAGCATGATCACGAAGAAGCCGAACTCGTCATCGGAGAGCTTGCCCTCACCCTCGACCTCGGCGTTGATGAGCGTGGTCACGATGTCTTCGCCGGGGTTCTCGGCCTTGTGCTTCGCCATCTCCATCGAGTAAGCCAGAATCTCCATCGACGACTGCTTAGCGTCGATGTGCGCGTACTCGGGGTCATCGTACGAGGTCATCTCGTTAGACCAGTTGAAGAGCTTGCCGCGGTCCTCCTGCGGAACGCCGAGCAACCCAGCAATCGCTTGTAGCGGCAGCTCGCACGAGACCTGCTCAACAAAGTCACCGGTGCCGCTCGCCACCGCGGTCTTGGCGATCTGTTGCGCCCGCTCATTCAGCTCGTCACGCAGGCGGCCAATCGCCCGCGGAGTGAAACCACGGGAAATAATTTTGCGCAACCGGGTGTGGTGCGGTGCGTCCATATTCAACATGACGAAGCGCTGCAGCTCGATATCCTCGCGCGCGATGTCGTCGTTGAAACGCGGTAACGCGGTGTTCTCCCAGCTGGAGAAGACATCGCTACGCAGAGACACCTCCTTGACATCCTTGTGCTTGGAGACAACCCAGTAGCCGCCATCGTTGAAGCCGCCGACGCCGTCGGGCTGCTCGTTCCACCAGACGGGGGCGTGAGCCCGCATCTCTTTGAACTCTTCAATGGGCAGGCGAGTGCGGTAGATCTCCGGGTCGGTGAAGTCGAATCCGGCGGGAAGGCTGGGGTGCACCACGTTGAACTCCTATGGCCTTTCGGGGCATCTTTCAGGGACGATCTGGTTAGAGCATCTAGTGAGAGCCGAGTGAGCTACGACACTCTCTAGCCCCATTGAAGCACACGATCAGCGCAGACAAAACGTGGTGCGCGGGGTGAGAACACGTTCTCATTGCTTCCAGACTGAAACGTGTTCTACCGTGAGGT
>NZ_MAEV01000018.1:0-153370 GCF_002013385.1 Mycobacterium sp. D16R24
GGGCCGCAAACTCCAGCCCTGATCAACAACCGCCTGCGCAAGCCGCAACCGCCCACGAGGAGTCAACGAAGCATTAGCGTGGACCATGAGGACCTCTCGGTAATCGGATGTGCGTGTTTGGTAACCACACCGATACCGGAGGTCCTCACCTACTTCCGCTCACCACGCCGTTCACAACCTGTCTGGGAGTTACACCTAGTTCATGAGCGGGCATGGCGCGGGTCTGATCATCGAGGTACATGTTGCTTATCTCCCCGTCGCCGGAAACCTCGATTTTCACTCGGCCACTCGCTGACTCGCCGTAGCCGCGGACCTGGGAGACGGCATGGTTGACTTGAGCGGCAGTTCGCATCAAATCATCAAGTCCTGCATCGATATTCATCTTGACGCTACTTCTTCGCGGCAGGGAGGCGGCATCCCGTGTATCCCGATATGACGGTGTTTGCTTGCGAGGTAAGCCCGATCGCAGTGCCAGTCTCGTTCGAGAATCGAACGTCATGATTGTTCGGGGCGTCATGGACGACATCTAGTTTTCGTGCATCGACTGACGCTGCTACTTCCTTCACCGCGGCAAGCACTTCGTTCCAACTTGATTCGGGTATGGCAACATCAGAGACATAGAACGGCATGAGGATTACCTTGCCGTCAGACTGTTCGTACGGCTTGCTGCATCCGATCCTTTGGGGCTCATCCTGCCACCGCCACGTCGCTGACGGAATTATCGTGGAAATCTTTGCGCCGAGTTGTTGGACCGAAGAAGTCAGCCTCTCGTTCGTGTCCTCGAGAGTGGGCAGGGACTTAAGTTCTTCGAGGGCTTTGGTGGCCTCTGTCGTTGGAGTCGGGGCGTGTGGGTTGTTCACGTGACATCCTGTGATTGTTGTGAGAATGATCGCGGCTAGACATCCGATTATGTTGTGCCTGAACCAGTTTCTTGTCATGTGTATCTAGAAATTCCCGCCTCCGCCTCGCATGGGCGGTGTTTCAACTATCGCGTTTCGGTCGGCGAGCCCGGAGATAACTGCGGCGATGTTGTATCCAGGGGTGTAGGGGAGTCCGTTGCTCGCGGTACGTGGGTAGTCACTATGCCCGGAGGCCGCCTCAAGGCTACGTCCGTCGGGAGTGGTGATGGCGCCAGTTTCCAGGTGAGTGAAGTTGGGGTTGATCGCGGGGTTGGGGCCGAAGTCTCCCCAGCCGAGGACTTCTCGTCCGAAGATTAGTGGTCCGGCAAGTGGGGCGACCAGCGGTCCGACAACTGGCAGGGTCGATAGAGCTGCACCGGCGCCTTCCAGGATCGGCGGCCCGTCGTAGACCCATTGGATCGGGTCATCTGGGGTTTCCATAGTGAACACGTGGCCGGGCTGGACGCCCAGCTCTCCTGGCGTGGTTGCTTCGATGCCTGGGGAACCGTAGAAGATTGCATTGTTGATTCCGTGATCGCCGGGCTCTTGTAGTGCGAGTCCGGTGGTGAGCGAGCCATACGAGTGCCCGATGGCGGTGACGTCTGCCGGTCCACCTTGGTGGGTGACTTGAATCCCGTCATAGAAGCGAGCGAGGCTGCGTGCTCCGTCTTTGGCTTGATCGTCGTGAATGACGTCATTCACGCCGGTGAGGTTGTCGCCGAGTCCTTGTTTGTCGTTGATTTGTGGCGGGTCATACCCAATCCACGCAATTGTCGCTACGGACTCGTCGCCCCGACCGGCCGCTATGAGTTGCTTCCTGGCCTCGTGTTGAAGGGCTGATGCTTCGTCTGCCATAGGGCCAATGGATTCGCGAACGGTGGTGTTGATGCCGGGGGTAGTGACCGATACGTGATCAGCGGTGTCGGGGTTGCCATTGGACACGGCCGTGTGTGCTTGCCGCCCCGTTTGGGTGTCCATGACCATAAGGTAACGATTGGGGTTGTCGCGCACTGACTTATCGGTAGCCTGCAAATCGGGCAGGTACTTGGAGCGTTTGTTGGCATCATCGAGTTGTCGTTGCCAGGCTTCGTAGTCCATGCGGTCTTTGGTGATTCCGCCAACCATGGTTTCGGGAATGTTCTTGCCTGCGGCCCAGTCCGGGTGTTGAGCCTTCAATTGATCAACTGCTGCTGCGGCGGTAGTGGCACGTCCGAGTTCGTCATCGAGTTTCATGCGGTTGAAACGGTCTCGATCGACGGTGGGCATGTTGTCGTTGTTACCGATGTACTGGTCGTGGAGATACATCTCGTTCTTCTCGCCCTCGGACAGCGAGTTCCACCAGTCTTTAAAGGCTTTCGGGTCTTGGGGAGGACTAGCTTTGCCGGCCAAAATGTCATCGGCCAATGAGGATGATGGAGTCGCGTCGGGGTCACGAATCAGCGATTCCATCTCCTGGATCTCGCCGTTGATGGCCGCTTCGGCCGCGGTGTCGAGTTCATCGAACAGATGTAAAGCGGGAATCAGGCGTGCCTCAAACGCTTTGGCCTTCTCGTTGGCTTGATTCTGTGCCAGCAGATACGCGGCGGGGTCGGTCACCACGTACTTGAGATCTGGAGCCTTGACATGCCCGTCATCACTGACTGTGCACCCGGTGTTGATCGCCTCGTCAGCAACGCCGAGTGCGTTGGAGCGGGCGCTCGACAGCGAGTTCACGCCGTCCTTGATGGCCTGCTCTTGGGAGGCAATGGCATCAACGATATGTGTCCCGGCTAGGTGTTCGGCCAGGGTCTTGACCGATGCGGCGGCAGCGGCTTCGCCCTTCCACTCGGCAGTGGCGGTCTCCACGTTGTACTTCATGGTGTCCAGCTGAGCCTTGAACGATTCTTTGACACCGGCGAGCTTGTACGCCGTCTCGGTAACCAGCTCAGGTTTCATCGCTCTCAGCTGGGAAATCAGCACCATCGTTGGTTACTGCCCGTTCCCGTAGTCGCGCAACTGAGCGGCGAAGGACTGTTCTTGCGTGTCGTAATCGAGGGAGGTGTCCCACGCTGCGTGTTGCATGCGGGTGATTTGTCCGCTCATCGCCTTGAATGCCCGCCCGTTCGGGTCACCGAGTCGTGCGATGGCGGCGGCGAATTTCGATCCCGGCATCGCTGAGCTCGCGTCCTGTACCGGGGCGGCAGCGTCGATGTTGTTGATGTTGTTGGAGCGATATGACAACTCGCTGGCTAATAAGCGCAGCTTGTCGGTATCGGCCTGCAGTGCCGGTTTCCCCACCTCAACCCCCTCGCAAAGACTTGAACTGCAGGTCACGGTACGACGCTGGCGACGCTCTGGCAAGCAACCATCCCCAAAGGAAACTTCACAGGAAAAACTTCCGAAAGAGTGGAACCAGATGCTTCGCTGCATCGTCGTACCTAGATGAATGGCAGTTGTGACGACGAAACGTGAGGTGGGCAGTGGGCGACTACAAGTTCGATATCAACGGGATGTCCACTGACGCTCGGCAAGACGCCGCCGAGGCTGCCCGGACCACGCTGCGTTTCAAGGATGGCTATGGCATCGAGCTTGCAGGGGACATGCTGCGGGCACGCGACATGATCGATAAGCAGTTACGAACTGTCGGCGATTCCTATGACCTATCGCTCGGCGATTTGCCCTCTGGTCACGCCGCAGCAGAGCACTACAAGGCACAACGGCAGGAAGCGGTCAACGCCTTGACCAAGATCAGGGATCACTATCAAGGCCATGCCGATCACTTCATTGCCACGGAGATGTTGTATCGCAATACCGAGGAGCGCAATGCCGGTCGGATCAACCCATACAAGGATGGAACGGCGACGGTGAACTACTGATGATGCGAAAGAGCTTGGCTTGCGTGGCGGCACTGTTGGCTGCCGGCTGCTCGACATCGACGGGCATCACCAAGCCAGCGGACATTAGCGGTTCTGCATCGACTTCGGCCTCGAAATCGGAGACTTCACAGCCGCAGGTATCGAGCACACTGACTGAACCGCACCCCCCGCCGAATCACTGGAACGACGGGACAAGCTACGACCCATGCCTGACTTACACCGCTGACCAGATCCGGTCGTGGGGCGCGGACCCTGCAAAGGTTGAGGACCGGGGTGTCGAGGACCGCCAGGTTCGGGGGTGTCGTTGGGTCGCCGATGGTTGGTCGGTGGGCTTGACTGTGGCCAACACCAAAGTCTCTTCCTACTTAGATTCCACTTTGTACGACAACCCGCGATCGATCAAGGTTGCCGGGCTCGACGCGGTCATTTTTCAAGGTGGCAGCGCTGGGGCGCCCGTGTGCACAGTGTCTCTGCCAGTGCAGAGCGCTTCGGTTGGCGTCGTTGTCGTGGTATTCGACCCGAAGCGCGCTAAGGACGTATCCGATCCGTGTGCGAAGGCAATTGAGGTCGCCACCGCGGTGGCTCCAACTCTTCCGAAGTGAAATGGGGTGTGAGTAATGGCTGACGATGGCTGGCAGGGAATGTCACATCAGGAGATCGTCTCCAAGCTGACCGGATTGGGTGTCGAGTCGGCGCGTGCAGAGGCTGACCGCTGGACCTCCGTTTATGGGGCCGTGTCTGATTCGGTGGATACGGCGATGAAGGTGCGCAGCAAGCTTCTCGATACCGAGTCATGGTCGGGCGAGGCAGCCAATTCGGCATATGACGCCGTGGATCGCACGTACAAGAAGATCGCGAACCCGGATACGGGGTTGGCAGCTGAGGCGGGGAAGCTCAGTCAGGCCGCCGACCAGGATGGCGAGACGTTAATCGCGGCTAGCCGGGTGCCACAGAACTATCCGGTTCCGGACAAGAACGCCTCTAAGGACGAAAAGCAGCAGGCACTCAACGCGATTCGTGCTGAGGCGCAGAGCATGTACACCAATCCGATGTCGACGGACCGTCCCAAGGTCACCGATCCCGACGTGCAGCAGCTTGGGGCGATGCCCGGCGATCAGGGTGGCGGCAACGTCACCGGCGGCGGCAATGGTTCGGGTGGTTCCGGCGGCGGGACGCAGACTCCGGCGCCCTCTGATGGCGCGGCCAGCAAGGACACCAAGCCGCAGCTTGCCTCTGGTGATGGTCAGCAGGGCGGTGCCGGACAGGGCTCGGGCGGCGGGCAAGGCGGCGGTTCCGGAAGTGGTTCTCCGGGCGGTGGTTCGGGCTCGGGTGGCGGTGCGGGTTCCGGGTTGGGTTCTGGCTCTAAGGATTCCGGGTTGCCGGTAGGTAGTACGACTGCTGCCGGGTTCTCGCCCTCGTCGGCGACCGGGACCGGTGCGGGTGGCGCGGGCTCAGCCCTTGGTGGTCCCGGTGGTGGGCTGAGTGCATTACGTGGCGGTGCGGGCTTACCCGGCGGGGCAGCCGGCGGCAATGGGCTGGGCGTGAACCCCGCTGCTATGGGTGCGGCCGGGGTACGCGGTGGTGGTCCAATGGGGATGATGGGCGGCGCCGGTGGGCATGGTCGCGGCGGCAAGGGCGAAGACGATGACGAGAAGGCGATTCCGAGTTATCTGATCAACGTCGACAATGGCAACGAGCTGTTCGGCGAATCGATCAATGCTTCTCCCGGTGTGATCGGCGACTGGACCGAGAGCGAAGAGGCCGAGAAGAAAGCTCGTGAGGCCGAGATTCGGCGCTACAAGTCCCTCGGCTGGGACGTCAAGTTCGAATGACATCGCGCATTGAATAGGCCACAACCGCAACTTGATCCGCCGCGGCTAGACCTGGCGGCAGGCCTGTATGACATGGCGGCGTGGCAACTCGACGTGTTCCTCGATGACGCTGCCGGATATGGCATTTCACCGCGGGACGGCGCGAGCCTTCAAGCGCTCGCTGACTTGATCCGGTGGCATTCCGACGAGTACCGGCGGTTCGCGGCGAAGACTCGTGCGGATGCTGAGATGGTCGATGCGTACTTCGACGGCAGGTCGATCGCGCCCAACACGGTTGCGGCGTTCGAGGCCTCAATCAGTCGCCCGGGGCACCCGCCATTTCCAAAGCGATCCGAAACCGTCGACTTCATGCTGCTGCAACCCGTGCGCGAGGTGCTGGAAGAAGCGCACACGATTCTGTCTCAAGGCTCCGGCCCCAGTATGGCGTATGCGGCCAAACAGGCTGCGGCTCTTTACACTTGGTGCCACCCGCCGCTCTCGGTGTGACAGCTAGAGATTCTCTGAATAGTTGAATTCTGATACCCGGAATCAACTACGGCGCCGGTATTGATCGGGGCGAAAGGGGCTACTGAAACATGAAGAGCCGCACATAGGAACCTGTAATCGCGTAAGCGCCAAATCGCGAGCGCCACGTTCGCAGTGGTTCGCACGGACGCGGAACTCGCCGTGGACTTGTCGGCGTTCTTCTCATCCGACCGCGTTGCGGTGCGCGCAAAAATGAGAGCCGGATTCGCCTTCCCGCACCCGCAGACCATCATCAAGCTGGCGATCGGTGACGGGTCGTAAGCCCTCCTAATGAAAGTGGTTGGGGCACCCGGCGCTGTGCGTCACCGTAACGGTGATCAGCGGGTGCGTAGCGCCGGGCATGCGCCGTCGAGGCGCCTGGGGAGGCTTCGTATCAGTAACTTCGGTGGCGCCAACGGAGTTCGCAGTCTGCGCATCCAGAACCAGAACCAGGTCGGAACAGATAGACGCAGGCGAGCGCGCAGGGGCGGGGAGGTAACCCCTCCCCGCCCCACACATCCCCCGGTTGGCGGCGGATCTGCGGCAATTCCTGCTCGATGCGGCGATCCGGTGTCGGGAGCAGTGCGGATTGACGCCAGCCGGGCAGGCGTATCGGTCGTTCCGAAAGCAGGCCGGGGTGAAGCGGGCCGGGTCGGGTGATCTGCTGGCCCAGGAGCAGGCGTATCGGCTCCACCGCTGGGAACTGCCTGACTGGCATCCCGAGTATGGGGTGGGCGATTTGAATGATCTGCTGGTGCTCACCGCAGACGACGAGCTGCTGCCAAGCGAATAGCTGACGGTTGAGTTACAGAAGGTACGCCGAGTACAGACCCGCGTTAGGTGAACCGGGCGCGGTGCGTTGAACGTTGATTCGGTAGTCGGGTGTCCGCTTCGATAGCTGCTGCTGCCCTTCGACGAATCGCTGCTGGAGATCGGCTACGTCCTCCTCGGAGTCCGTCCAGAACAGCCGTGGCTGCGACGCGTCTATGAAACCCGTGTCGTGATCGACTGCTTTCGCATAAAGGTATTCCAACTCGCGGCCGGTCTTGTAGGGCCAGTACTTCTCCAGTCCGTTGAAGATGCCCATGGGTTGGGGGCCCGGCCCTGCTGTCGGCCTTGTTGGGAAGAGGATGCCGGTCTGTTGAAAGCCGATGATGACTGCTTCGCGTCCACGCTCGAAACCGGGGTTCATGGTGTTGCCTTTACTGAGCCTGGATCTATCGCTACTCATATGCGGACAGACCATGGCCGAGTACACGATGCATGACCAGTGCACGGGACCTGCATCGTCGTGCGATCGGTCACGCTCGGCGTCTCTGATGTGTTTCGCGTCATGGTCACCCCAAACGCGGTAGACCAGTCCGCCCGGTTCCAGGGGATGCCCGCATACGGCACAGGCCTTTCCGATCATCAGACAGAACGACCGCATAGGGTCGTTCTGGTCGATCTGCGGTTTTCCATCTACCCAGCCGACCTCAGCCGGGAGGTGGAAGCCTCGGTCCTCCTTCGGCAGGTCGGCGATCCAAGGCGGAGCGACAACGGTTGTAGCAGGCACCGGCAAGCCTCCCGTCTGATCGTGCGCTTGCGGGTTGAAGGTTACCGGCCGCCCCTTAACGGGCAGCCGGTATTCGCGCCTTCTGTCAACATCGCCAGCAACCCATCTACATGCCTGCGAGCCGCTGCCTCGGTGTAGTGGGACTGCCGCAGTCCGGCCGGTTTCCCGTTCCGCAGTTCCGTCCATTCCACGCGCCACAAAAATGGTGCCGGGGTGAGACGTGTGATCGCTGCGGGGGGCTCGGTGGTCCGGGTCAGCGCCACCTGTGTCACGCGTTTGACGATCACCAGGGGAACGGTAGAAGCGGGCACCGACACCTAACAGTCAGCCGCAGACCGCAAACTGTGAGTTGGAGACCAGCTTTTCGATAACGTCAGCGGGCGTGAATACACCGTCCTACGCCGTGAGGTTGCACCTATCTGCCGAGTTGGAGTTCCGGGTCGATGAGCCGGAGCGGCTTGGGGACGCAAGTCAGTTGTCGACACACGAATGGCCTCTAAGGCCGGAAGATTGGGACAACTTGACGCCGGACATGCTGCGCGAGCTGGGGCGTGCCCTGATAGTCGTTTCGGGGCCACAATTGATCGCCGCACTCAAAAGCGTCACGTTGCCTGGTGCCGTGGTGGCGTCGGTTTCAAAGCTGACAATCAGCCGACCGCCCGATTCCCCGCGCTGAGCGGTGAAGGATCGCGACGAAACCGACGACGGGTGAGACTCTGTATCGGATAACCCCGTTTTAGCCCCACGGAGCCGGTGAAACGTGCATGACCTGCAGTAAAACTGTGGTGCGCGATACTGGGATTGAACCAGTGACCTCTTCCGTGTCAGGGAAGCGCTCTCCCGCTGAGCTAATCGCGCCTGTCTAAATGGAGGTGGAGACGGGAATCGAACCCGTGTGCACGGCTTTGCAGGCCGTTGCCTCACCACTCGGCCACTCCACCGCAAGGGATGCCAGTCCACCTTCGAGCGGATGACGGGATTCGAACCCGCGACCCCAACCTTGGCAAGGTTGTGCGCTACCAACTGCGCTACATCCGCGCGCAACGGATGAGATCGTCACCCGGTGCGAAGTGAAACAGTAGTCGAACGAGAGGTTTATTCACAAATCCCTTGCGTGCGCGGCCCGTAGGCGGCCGGGCTGGGGTGTTTCCGGCCTCTCGTGCTAGCCTTTCACCTCGATTGATCAGCCATCACGGATCAACGCGCGGTCTCGTAGCTCAGCGGAAGAGCACTCGCCTCACACGCGAGGGGTCGCTGGTTCGAACCCAGCCGGGACCACAGAAGAAGTACAGGCACCTTGGACTCGAGAGAGCCCAGGACGCCGAGCGCCACGCTCTGCACGTGAGGCGCCAGAGCATCGACTGCCGCGTAGCTAGCGCTGGTCCAACTCGGCCAAGAAGTCATCGATGGCCGGCCACGTCTCGTTGACACCGGCCGACAATGCCACGAGCCCGAGATGACTCGCCTCCACCGTGGTGAACCGAACGTCCGCCGACTTGAGCATTGCGACGCCGTTATGCACACACTGCCACGGCGCGATGGCATCGCGGTGGCTGCCGAACAGCTGGATCGGCAACGTCAGAGCCGTCAAATCGAGGGTGTAACCGGCGACATTGACCACGCCCGCGGCGATCTCATCGTGGTAGATAAATCGGCCCCACATCTGCGACACCGCCCGTCCTGGATAACCCGGGAAAGCGTCCTGAAACCGGTCGATAACTTCAGCCTTGGCCAGAGCTTCGGTGTTGTCCAGGTTGTTCAGGAGGAACCAAGGACGCTTGATTTCTCGGTCCCATGAGGTGGCGCGGTAGGCGGCCTGTACCACCGGTGCAGGAATGCCGCCGAGTGCTCGCAACACCGTGGTGACGGCATAGCCGTTGGTGCGTTTGGTGATTCGGCGTGCCTCGGGATATCCCGGGATTTGTCCGTAGTCCAGCGGAGTACCGATAGCCGTGATCGAGCGGATTGGCAATCCGCGGTCAGCCGCGGCGGTCAAAAGGCTCAGGGTGCCGCCCAGGCTCCACCCAATCAGGTCGAGCTGCGTCTTACCGGAATCGATGAGTACCCGCTCGATAGCCTGCGGAATGATGTCGGCGAAAAAGGCCTCCAGACCCAGATGTCTATCTGCCCAGCCGATCTCACCGTAGTCGACGACGTAGGGCGTACGGCCCTCCTCGAGCAGGTGCGCCACCAGTGACTGACCCGGTGCAAGGTCGTAGCATGTCGCCGACGCCGCCAGAGGCGGAACCAAGAGGACTGGGACGGCGCTGGACTCACGCGGATCTTCGGCGCCGTAACGGCGCAACTGGCGATGTGGCTCGTCGAACAGTGCAACATGGCTGGTCGGTGTGGGTGGGCGCACCCCGTCGCCAAGAGTGAGGGCGAACAGGTTCTTCGCGGAGACCGGAATCGAGACCATGGTGAGTTCGTGTGCTCCTTCTTGCCGGCACTGCCCGGCTTATCGATTAGCTCTCGAAAAGGCTTTCAGTAGACCGGTCGGATACACAACGGTTTGTGGGATGCACGACACGTGGATGCGCCTGCCGCAGGGCCGGACGGAGCGCACCCCGCGGGATTGCGGCCTATTGCGCGACCACGCCAGGTCGTCTTCGCGTGAGGGCAGTCTTGCCAGTCTGGGGATCGTGTGTTGCCATACTGGCTTCGGTCGGGTTGAAACTGAAGCACGATAGGGGACACATGGCTGCGTTCTCCGGCGCCGGAGGCGTCGCGCGCGCACTGCCTCTCGGTGACATGTCACGGTGGTGGAGCTCGCCGTCCCGCTATGACCTGATGATGTCCTACTTTTCAACGCGCTCCATGCGTTTGGCGCTGCGTGGGGCCGTGGGCGGCAGTGCTGGCGCATTGGCCATCATCCCGTTGGCAATGGAGTTTTCGCCGATGGGGCCGCGTACTGGCGTATGGCGTTCACTCGACATCGTCTCCAGCTTGCTCGCATTTTTCTGGATGCTGCGATGGTGGTTTGGACCACTGCCAAAGGAATCGGAATCCGCGGTCTTCTCGGTGTCCGCGGTCGCCTCCGTGTGCATCGCCTGCTTCGCGGACAGCGACAGGGGCACCGGCATGCACGGCCTCATCGCCTTGTCGTTGATGGCGATTTACATATGTTCCTTCCACGGGGCACGGCTCATCGCCCTATACCTGTTCGTATCGTTAGCGACGCTCGCCTTCCTTGCGGTTGCCATCGATCTGCAGCACGGTTGGGCCGTCGCCGTGGCAGATTCAGTCGTCACCGCGACGCTGCTGGTTGGGGTACCGCCGTTCATCCACTTTGCGCAATTGGCGCTCACCAGCGATGCCAGGGCGGCCGCGATTGACCCGCTCACCGGCCTGCACAACCGCAGAGGATTCGACGATCAGTCGACGATTCTGGCCCACGCGGCACGAACGGATCGGTCCGAGCTGAGCATCATCATGATCGACATCGACCGGTTCAAACAGATCAACGATCGCTTCGGACACGGCGTTGGTGATCAGGTGATCGCCGATGTGGGTTCCCAAATCAAGGCAATCTCGGGCGACGAGGCCGTAGTTGGACGCGTTGGTGGAGAGGAGTTTTGCGTCGCGTTACGCGGACCCGCCGCGCAGGCGCGGGAGGTCGCAGAACAGATCCGGGCAGGTTTGGAATCGCTGGACGCGATGGTGACGGTCACCGTCAGCGTGGGGCTCGCCACAAGCCGGCCGTCAACGTCGAGTACCGCTCCGGACAACGTCATTGGGCAATTGGCCGCCGATGCTGATCACGCTATGTACTCCGCCAAGCGGCAGGGCGGCAACCGGCTCGAGGCATGGGACCTCAGCGGGTAAAGCGGGACGGCAGCAGCGGTTGCCGCTATGCGTCGCCCACCGTCGCGCGTACCGGGTGTGAAAATGCGCGCAACATGGCGGGGAAGGCGAGTCGTTCCAGCATCTGCGTCTCGGCCAGCTGGGGCTCGACGTAGAACTGTGCTGCCACACCTTCGCGCAGGGCGGTGGCCAGCCGGGCGATGAGCTCGACATCGATGATCAGTTCCCGGTTCGCGATTGTCATCAGTTCGTTGATGATGCCTGCTGCCTCGCGCCGTAGTCGTGCGTCGTGCTCGGCCAGCACCACCGCGGCGCTTGGCTCGCGAATCGCGTACAGCGTGAACTCCATGCTGATGAGGTACCAGCGGCGTTGTGCAGGGCCCTTGTCGTCAATGGTGGAGATGAAGGTGCTGATGGGATCGGGGCTCTTGCGGCATTCATCCAGTGCCGCCCGCAGCGCAGCGATCAGTTGGTCGCTGCTGGCGTCGAACAGCGTAAAGAAGAGTTCATCCTTGCCCGCGAAGTTCGAGTAGAACGCGCCTCGCGTGAAACCCGCCTTCTCGCAGATGTTCTCGATGCTCGCGCCATGGAATCCGCGATCGGCGAACACATCGAGCGCGGCCTCCATCAGGCGCGCACGGGTGTGTTCGCGCCTGCGAGTCGAAGCAGTCGGCATGGGACAGCCTTCCGGTGGTGCGGACTGGAGATCTAGTGTCGATACAAATACGTATCCTACAGTTCGTCATAGGAAAATGGCTGGTGAATCACCGAACCGCTGATGGAAACGTTCAGGCCGACTGTCATCCTATTCACCTGCAATAAGGCGCTATTCACTATGGCATCTTCTTAAGTGGCTCCTCTTGACGGGATTTCCATGGCGGGAGTAGCTTGTGATCTGTAGATACATATATGTATTGAAAGGTGGATACATGACCTCCGTAGACGTTGTGGCGAGCGAAGAGCTGTCTGAGTACATGGTCGGTTCTGCCGACGTCGATCCGATGAGCCCGGCGCCCGCGGCGACGGTCGAGGAGGAGCGTGATCGCCGACTGCGCGAGTTGGCGGCAGCGTTCCGGATCTTCGGGGCATTCGGCTTCTCCGAAGGAGTGGCCGGGCACATCACGGTGCGCGATCCGGAGTTCCCCGACACGTTTTGGGTGAACCCCTTCGGCATGAACTTCCGGCACATCACGGTGTCCGATCTGATCCAGGTCGATCACGACGGCAATGTGATTACCGGCAGCCGGCCGGTGAACAGGGCGGCGTTCTGCATTCACTCCGAGGTTCACAAGGCCAGGCCCGATGTGATCGCCGCAGCGCATGCACACTCGATACATGGCAAGGCGTTCTCCTCGCTAGGGCAGCCGTTGTTGCCCATCACGCAGGATGCGTGTGCCTTCTATCAGGACCATGCGGTGTATACCGACTATCGCGGTGTGGTCACTGACCTTGAGGAGGGCAAGGCGATCGGCGCTGCGCTCGGGCCGGCCAAGGCGGTGATCCTGCAGAATCACGGGCTGCTTACCGTGGGCCACTCGGTGGCGGAGGCCGCCTGGTGGTTCATCACGATGGAGCGCTCCTGCCAAGCTCAGCTGCTCGCCATGGCTGCCGGAGAGCCCCGAACAATCGAGCATGACACGGCCGTCTCGGTCTACAACCAGATCGGCACTCCGGTCGCCGGATGGTTCCAGTTCCAGCCGCTGTGGGACGACGTGCTCAGGACTTCCCCGGAGGCACTTCGTTGATCTCGTTGCCACTCAGAATCGAGGGTCACCGCAGATGACTACCACTGCCGAGCAATCCAGGAAGCTCAACGACACCGCGCTGACCATCGACATGCACACCCACGGTCTGAGTATCGTGCCGCGTTGGCTGCGTGCATTGGGCGCCAAGACAATAGACATGCAGTCCGAGCCGTTGTCGGAGCTGCCGAAGGGCAAGGTAAACCTTGCGATCGTCACCGCCGTCGGGGATGCATTGCTGGGCACCGCATGGCGACTGCGCTCGCCATGGAACGGCGTCAAGGCCCAGCTGGAGCTGGCTCGTGCCGAGGCCTCCGCGGCGGGTATCGCGGTGGTGGACACCGTCGAGCAGATCGAAGGCGGCAATGTCGCGACGGTGATGCTCGGTGTCGAAGGCGCCGATGTGGTGGGTGCGCAACCGGATCGACTGATCGACCTTCATCGCATGGGAGTGCGGGTGCTGGGTCTGGTGCACTACGCGGACAACGCCCTCGGAACGATCGGTACGTCGGTGTCCGGGAGCAGGGGCAGCAGGGCCGTGCGGGCCGGGCGCTACTCCTCGGGTCTGACCGCTCTCGGCAAAGATGTTGTCGCAGAGGCAAACCGGCTGGGAATGCTGATAGATCTTGCACACGCCGACGCGGCGACCACCTTGGCCGTGTGCGATCAGACTTCCGCTCCGGTGGTCAGCTCACACACCGGGGCGTCAGCGGTCCATGAGTTTGCGCGCTACATCAGCGACGAGGAGGCGCGCGCGATAGCCGCCACCGGCGGCCTGATCGGATTGTGGCCGATGGGGTTTCGCGGTGTGGGCATGCGTGACCTGGATGAGTTCGCTCGCCACGCCTCGCATCTGGCAGGGCTGGTCGGTCCCGACCATCTATGCATCGGAACGGATATGAACGGCATACCCAGGTATGTCCCGGGCTTCGACGGACCCACCGGATTCCCATCGTTGATCGACGCACTGTTGCGCACAGGCTTCGATGCTTCCGAGGCCACCGGGATTCTCGGAGGCAATGCCCTGCGCGTTCTGAAGCAGACCCTTCCGGGTCCATCCGGGGGCGGACGTACCCCGTAACCGACCAATTCACTCGGTAGTAAAGGAGTTTGGATGGCCAAGGTCCAGATAGAAACCAACGTGGCGCCCAATCCCGTCGGCGCCTATTCGCAAGCTGTGCGCATTGGCGACACCCTGCAGGTGTCCGGCCAAGTGGGGATCAACGCCGAGACCCGTTCCCTGGCAGGCGAGACGGTCTATGCGCAGACTATCCAGACGCTGCGCAACATTGAGGCGATCCTGCACGCCGCGGGCGCCGACCTGGGCGATGTGCTGATGCTGCGGGTATTCCTTCATGCCCCAGAGGGATTCGCCGAACTGAACCAGGCGTTCGAGGACACCATCAGCAAGCCCTACCCGGCGCGCACGACCCTATTCGGTGGACTCCCGCCGGGACTGTTGGTGGAGATAGACGCGCTCGCGAAACTGTCCGAGACAGAGGATTGATCATGCGCATTCATCACCTGAACTGCGGCACGATGGCCCCGATCGGAAAGCGGCTCATGGAGGGCGCGGGAGCGCCCTGGCAGCGTGGCCGACTGATCTGCCATTGCCTCCTCGTCGACACGGGTACGCGGCTGCTCCTTGTCGACACCGGATTCGGCCTTCGTGACATCGCCGATCCGATGGGACGAATCGGCCGTCCTCTCAAGCTGCTGTTGAACCCGTTGTTCGCCGAGTCGGAGGCAGCGGTGCGCCAGGTGCAGGCGCTGGGATACGACCCCGCCGATGTCACCGACATCGTCCTGACCCATCACGACCACGATCATGTCGGGGGCGTCGACGACTTTCCGAACGCACGTCTGCATGTACACGCGATCGAGGCCGAATCCATACGCTCACAGCTCACTCTTCACGACAAGGCGCGGTACAGCGGGCAGCACGAGCTCATGGGGCGCAGAGTGGGTGACCGCTGGGCCGAGTACTCGATCGGTGGCGATCAGTGGTTCGGGTTCCGCGCTGCGCGGCAACTCGACGGTCTCCCCGAGGAGATCGCGATCATCCCGTTACCGGGGCACAGCCGTGGACACGTCGGCGTGGTGATCGACACCGGTGGCATCGGTCGCCCGCGCTGGCTCGTACATGCCGGCGACGCCTTCATGCACCCCGACGAGATGCGCGCCGATCCGCGATGCCCACTGGTGTTCAAGGTGTTTCAAAACCTCGTGCAGGCCGATGCTGCTTCACGGCTGTACAACGCCCAACAACTACGTGAACTGGGTGCGCGCGACGACGTGGAAATCATCAACTCGCACAATCCGTACTACTGGGACCGGGCATCTACGGCCGCGCAGAGCATGCAGGTTGGAGCCCAATGAGAATCGCCGTCGCCGGCGCCGGGAGCATCGGCTGTTATGTGGGCGGGCGGCTGCAGATCGCGGGCCACGACCTGGTGTACGTCGGGCGGGCGGCCCTTGGTCAGTCGATCGCGGAGCACGGTCTTGCCCTGTCGGACTATCAGGGATGGTCGGGGACCATCCCGGGACGCGATTGCGTGTTCTCCGAGGACATCGGTGCGGTGCGCGCGGTCGACGTCGTGCTCGTGACGGTGAAGTCGGCTGCGACCGCGAAAATGGCGGAATCACTGGTCGGCAGGCTCCGCCCCGGTGCCGTGGTGGTGAGTCTGCAGAATGGGATAGGCAACCCGGCCCAGATATCTCGTTACATAAAGCAGCACAACGTGATTACCGGCATGGTCGGCTTCAACGTCGCGCAGGTGGGCCCAGCACACTTTCATCAGGGCACGCAGGGAAAGCTCTCGATCTCCGCTGGGGCGGGATCCCTCGCGGAGGCACTCACGGACAGCGGGTTGCCCACGGCCGAGCGTGACGACATGCCAGCGGTGCAGTGGGGAAAGCTCGTGGTGAACCTCAACAATGCGGTCAATGCACTATCGGGCCTGCCGCTGAAATCCGAACTGGGAGAGCGGGACTACCGCCTCGTGCTGGCCGCGGCCCAGCGCGAGGCCCTGAGCCTGCTGCGCCGGAACAACCAGCCGGTGGTCACCCCTCTTGCGGCGCCGCTGGCGCTCATGCCCTGGGTGCTCAGGATGCCCAACTCACTGTTTACCCTGTTGGCGCGACAGATGGTCGAAATCGACCCGCAGGCGCGTTCGTCCATGCTGGACGACATCACCCGGGGCAGGCCGACCGAAATCGATTACATCAATGGCGAAGTCGTCGAACTTGCCACGAAGCTCGGTATGAAGGCGCCCGTCAACGCCGCACTCGTCAGCCTCATCCGCGAAGCCACCTCGCCGGGTGCGAAGGAGTGGTCGGGCTCAGAACTGCGCCGCGAGATCGATCATCGCAGTGCCGGGAGTCACGCCACGTAAGGTTCGAGCGAGTGACTTGCGTACGAACACGTCGTGGCCGCACGATTAATTCCACTGCAACACATATGAACTAGCGAGTCGAGCAGCTCTTTCTCACAGTCTGTAGGGCTTGGATTGCGGCATGGTCGAGGTCGATTTCTCGCTGTTGGACGTACCAAGAATCACGCCGGTGGTCGATCCCGAGGGCTATCTGCGTGCCGCGATCGCCTGGCATTTTGGCGAGGACACCGGCTCGCCATTCTGGTTGCGCACCGTGCAGACCCTGGACTTTCAGCCGCTCGCGGACATCAAGAGCTTCGATGACCTACGGCTGTTCCCGAACCTGGTCAACGAGCTGCGCCATGCACCCGTCGAAGACCTCGTTCCGCGCGGCTACGGATCACCAGCACCCGTGCCCAGGATCTTCGAATCGGGCGGTACCACCGGCGCACCCAAACGCACAGCGCAGCTGCCCGACTGGGTGGAGCAGGTCATCCAGTGGCAGATCGAAGACTTCACTGCCGGTGGATTCGTCGCGGGGCAGGGCCTGCTGTTCCTCATGCCCAGCGGCCCGCACGGCGTCGGCCACTTCTCCCGCGCGGTCAGTGAGCGCCTCGGGTCGGTGTTCTACCCGGTGGACCTGGATCCGCGGTGGGTCAAGAAGCTCGCCGCACGCCAGGCCGCCGCCGAGGTATCGGGTTACGTGCAGCACGTCCTGGAGCAGGCGCGGTTCGTCCTGCAGACCCAGCACGTGGCCAATCTGCACACCAGCCCGCCGCTGCTCGGCGCCATCGCCCGCGACGAGACCATGGTGGACCTGGTCAACCAGAAGATCCGCTACATACTGATCAGCGGTGCCCACGTCGACCTGGACACCCTCGATCTTCTCCGCGAGATCTTCCCGGCAGCCACGATCGCGATGGCCTTCGGCAGCACAATGATCCTGTCCCAGGCCAAGACTCGAGTCGACGGCGATACTTTCGTCTTCGACCCACGGACGCCCTACGTCGTGTTCTGGGTGATCGATCCCGCAACCGGGGAGCGCGTGCCCTACGGAGAGCGTGGTCAGGTGGTGATGAACCACATCAGCAAGGGCATGTTCATCCCGAACAACCTCGAACGTGACAGCGCGATCCGATTGCGCGGCGCCGAGGGCCAGATCGGGGATTCCGTCAGCGAGGTGGTGCCCGTCGCCACCTTCGAGGGCGAGCCGGTGATCGAGGGCGTTTACTGATCGTGATTTCCCTTGATGCACTCGGCCCCAGCGGCGAGTACCGCACCCGCGCCCATGAGGTGATCACCGACGTGACCGGGGCGCCGGTCGCCGAGTTGAGCATCGTGCCCCCGCTCTACGTGAGCCGCAGTATCCGGGCGCAGCGCCATGTCAGGCCGCTCCAGCCCGATCGTTTGCACGCCGGGCTGACCGAGGCCGCCAAGATCTTTGGCACCGCGGAAATCGGCGGGATGGGTTTTGGGCGGTACGTCGATGTGGTCAGCCGGGTATCGGGGCTGCCGATCGCGATTGCACGGTCCAGCGCCCGTGGTGTCGCCGAAGCGGTCCATCGAGCGGTCGACTCGGTGGCACCGGCCCGGCCGGTGGGCGCGACACTGGACTGGCGTGACGAGCGCACCAGGGAGGGGAGCGCGGTGTGGATACGTCGCGGCGAGGTGCTTGCTGTGCACGCATCGGGGAACAGTCCCGGTGTTCACGGTGCGTGGGCGCAAGCCCTGGCATTGGGATATCGGGTGGCCATCCGTCCGTCGCGCCGCGAACCCTTCACCGGACACCGACTCGTTAACGCAATGCGCCAGGCCGGACTTCGGCCCGAAGACGCGCTGTACCTGCCGACCGACCATGCGGGCGCCGCCGAAATCATCACCGCCGCCGATCTCGCCGTCGTCTACGGCGGGCAAGACGTCGTCGACGCGTACGCCCACGACCCGACGGTGATGGTGAACGGGCCGGGCCGCACCAAGATCCTCATCACGGCCGAACGGGACTGGCGTGCTTACCTCGACGTCATCGTCGAGTCGATCAGCGGGCAGGGCGGCATGGCCTGCACCAACGCCACGGCCCTTCTCTACGAGGGTGATCCGCGCCCGTTGGCGGAGGCGATCGCTGCCAAGCTCGCGACGATCGTGCCGCTGCCGATCGCCGACGAACGTGCCGCGCTGCCGGTCCAGCCCCTCGACGCCGCCAGGCGCCTTGCCGGGTATCTGGCGGCGAAATCTGGGGGCGCCACGCCGCTGTTGGGTGCCGCTCAGGTGGTGGCGGACCTGGGCGACGGCTCGGCCGCACTGAGACCGGCCGTGCATCTGCTCGAGCGAGCCGATATCGACACGCTCAATATCGAGCTGGCCTTTCCATGCGTGTGGATCGCTCCGTGGTCACGTGCTGACGGCCTTGCCCCGCTGCGGCATTCACTGGTCATCAACGCGATCACCGACGACGAGGGGCTGATCGACGATCTGCTCAACGATCCGACGGTGGCGAACGTGTACAGCGGCGCTCACCTCACCTCGTACTCAGCACCAGACATTCCGCACGACGGCTTCCTCGCCGACTTCCTGATGCGCACCAAGGGCGTCGTTCGGGACTGAGGTCAGGGTTGTGGTGCCCAGGGTCCTTGGCCGCCAACCGACTCGATGCGGACGCGGGTCAGAAATCCCTCCGGTGAGTTGGGTGGCGGGAAGTGCTCGTTGGATCCCAGCAGCGCGGTGGCCAACTGCTTGAGGAGCTCCGGTGCGCCGCCTTCGACCACCCGCGCGGAACCGGTGACGGACAGGTATTGGCGCTGCTGCCCGGGTTGGCTGGGGGTCAGGATGGTCAGGGCGACGTGGGGATCGCGCCGAATGTTGCGCAGCTTCTTGTAATTGCCCGACAGATGGGCCGCCACCAGCTCATCGCCCTCGGGCGTGGATTGCAGGGCAACCCAGACGACGGATACCTGAGGGGTGCCGTCGGGGTTAATGGTGACGAGCGTGGCGTCAGCACCCGCTCCGATGAGTGCGCGCGCGGTGTCGTGGAGTTCCATGTGTGATGTCTACGCCGTTGCGGCCGGTTTCATTCCCGCAATGGCGGGACGCACTGGCGTGGAGGCGCGATACGTCCTGAGACGGCGGTGCCCGGCCGACAACGTTGTCAACCGGGCGCCGTGTCGAAATGTATTACTGCAGAACAGTTGTGGTGTTGGTGCCGAAGGGAACCTGTGGGTTTGTGCCCAGCGGAGTGCGCGGGTTGGCGCCCTCATGGGTGGGCTCGTGGAATCCGCGGTCATACAGATTGGTACCGGGCTGTGTGCAGGCTCCGCCGACGCGCGGTGCGCCGCCGGCGCAGGCGGTGCGGCAACTGTGGTTGTACGGCGTCTCTCCTGAGGCACACACCGGGAGATCCGCGGCCGCCACCGGGGCGAGGTACATCGCGGCCGAGGCGCCCAGGGCCCCGGCGAACAACGCGATGCGACTGGGCAGTGAAAACATGGGGTTCAGAGCTCCTAACAAAGCATGAATCTGAGTTGAACCACAGGTTACCTATCATAACGATTCTAACGCTCCGAATGTTTGCTAGATGCCGCGCAATGAGTTTTGATTGCACGCAAATACCAGTTGACACGCGGATGGTTCGACACGCGAAGGGGTAGCTACTGAAACTATCCAGCTAACCCGTAGGTTACCGGGGGAGGGTTATATCGCGAACGGTTGACCGCGCGGCGCTCAGAGTGCGCGCAGATATCGCTGAGTTACCACTCGCTGTAGCTGTTTGACTACCAGGTTGCCCATCCGGACCCACCAGTACGAAGGCTTCGAGAAGGCTGTGATCTCCACGGATACAACATCATTGGACGGATCAAGGCGCACGATGAAGACCTCTTCGCCGGTTTCGGGGTGGCCGCGAAGAGTGCCGTAAGCGAAACCGCGCCGATTCGGCTCGTCCACCACGTACACGATGCGGCACAACGCCCAGAACGGCCACAGGTGTGTTGCCACGTTGACGCCCTCGGCGGCCTGTGGTGCAGACGTCTGCACCGGCAGCCCGATCCCGCGTTGGATACCGAACCGCATCAGGCTCGCGGCAGCCTCCTCGAACCGTGCTCTACCCGTCCCGAGCTGCCGTGATTCGCGTACGTGGTGATATCCGGCGGGCAGCTCACCGGCCGTCGCGCCGATCTCGGGGTAGGTGAACGGGAGCTGGCTCAGCTGTGCAATATCCACCCCAATAACGTAGGTGAGCATGACCACCGAGGAAGCAGTAACCGCGCACGAGGGAGGCGGATTCAACCCGCCCGATCCCACCCTCAAGGGCGGCCCGGACTACGGCCGTTTCATCGACGCGTTGCGAACCCTGCAGGACCGCGCCCGCGCTGCCCTGCCGCCCGATGAGATGGTCACCACGCTGGCCGACCAGCTCGACGTGATGAACGAGCTGCTGGCTCCGTACGAGGTTTCGGAATGGGACTCGCCGTCGGGAAGGCGCACCGATCTCCCGCTGCGCGGAAACATCCTGCTGGTCCCGATGACGATCGACAGCTTTGATGGCGGAGTGCTTAGGGGCACAGCTACTTTCGGTCGCTATCACCTGGGGCGAAACGGTGCCGTGCACGGCGGATGCCTTGGGCTGCTCTTCGACACCATTATCGGAACCGGCACGATGCTGCTGACCGACCTGCGTAAGTTGCGCACCGCATACCTGAACATCAACTACCGCAAGGTCACGCCGATCGAGAAGGAGCTGCAGTACGACTGCACTCTGGATCGAGTCGAGGGGCGCAAGGTGTTCCTGACCAGCAGATTGCTCGACGGCGACAATGTGCTCGCCGAAGCCGACGCGCTTTTCGTGAAGCTCAATCCCGGCCAGCCGTGAACAGGGCCACCCGCAGATGGGCCCGGTGGCGTGACACCGTGCGGGATCGGCCGGCGCTCGACATCGTCTACCGCGTGGTGGTCGCCGTCATCGGTCTAGTGGTGCTTGGTGTGGGCATCATCGCCATCCCGTATCCAGGACCCGGCTGGGCGATCGTGTTCCTCGGTCTGGCCATTCTTGCCACCGAATTCTCTTGGGCCGCAAAACTTCTCCACGCAGTGCGGGGCCGATACGACAGATTCATGGCCTGGTTCTCCACCCAGCCGCAATGGGTGCGGTGGATCGGGGTGCTGTTCACCGCGGCCTTAGTGGTGGCGACGCTGTGGGTACTGGGCGCGCTCGGCTGGGTCGCCGCGCTGCTCGGGATTGAGGCGCCCTGGCTGAAGAGCCCGCTAGGGCTTGGCAGCTGACCTACTCCGTACCCGGTCGATAACGTTCGCCCACATCACTTTTGAGCCCGCCACGAGCTCCGCGCCGGCATCGCGCGCTGAGATCATGCCCTTCATCATCCGTGCCGCGTCTGCCTTGTTGCGGGCGGAGGCCTTGCTCATGTGGCCCGTATCGAAGGGCGGCTGCGGGTCGTACTCGATGCACAGTTGCGTGGCCTCGGCGCGTGGCCGTCCGGCGATCTCACCGACGAGCCATAGCCCAAGATCGAGTCCCGCCGATACTCCCGCGGCGGTGATCACCTTGCCGTCGCGGACGATGCGCTTGTCCCGCTGAGGATTCGCACCGAAGGTGGAGAGCACCCGCTGTCCGGCCCAGTGGCAGGTGGCGTCCTTACCCCGCAGGATTCCGGCGGCGCCGAGAATGAGCGACCCACTGCACACCGACGCGGTCCACGTCGTGGTCTGATGTGCCCGCCGGAGCCAGTTCAGTACGCCCTCGTCGGCGGCGGTGCTCATGGTGGCCGGTATCGAACCCCCGACCAGGACGACGTCGGGTGCCGCTGTTTCCTCGAAGGAATGCGTCGCGCCGAGCGCCAGTACACCGCTGTCGGTCACTATCGGGCCAGGCTCGTGCCACACGAATCGAAGCTCGGCGTCGGGTAGCCCCCGGAGCATTTCGTACGGACCTATCGCGTCGAGTGCCGTCATGCCCGGGTACGCCAGGATCGCTATCTGCATGACTGCCATGGTTGTGGTGTCGTTCCGGGAGCAGAAGTGGCCAGATAGACACCATTCGACGAGATATTGCCAATGAGAGTTAGGCTGACGGCATGCACTCCGTGCCGTCGGGTCGTTCGGGCCAGCCTCACTCCGCACCTTCGTGTCGCTCGGACAAGCCTCACTCCGTCGTCGTTCTTGCGCTTCCAGACACCATCGGGTTCGACCTGGCCACCGCGGTGGAGGTGTTCCGGCGTGTGCACCTCGCCGACGGCACCCGGCCTTACCGGGTGCGGGTGTGCGGGACCGCGCCGATCGTCTCCGCCGGACCGTTTGGCATCGCGACAGATATTGGCCTGGAAGCTTTTTCGGAGGCTGACACGATCGTGGTCCCGGCACGCAACGACGTGACGGCTCCCATGCCAGACGGTGTCGTCGAGGCACTGCAGGACGCCCACAGCCGCGGTGTGCGCATCGCCTCCATCTGTGCGGGCGCCTTCACCCTCGCTGCCGCCGGGATCCTCGACGGCAAGCGCGCCACGACTCACTGGATGGCCGCTGACCTGTTCCGGCAGATGTTCCCGGCGGTGCGCCTGGACGCCGATGTCCTCTACATCGACGAGGGACAGGTGCTCACGTCGGCGGGCGCGGCGGCGGGATTGGACCTGTGTCTGTACATCGTGGCGCGCGACCATGGGGCAGCGGTCGCAGCCGAGGCCGCACGGGTGGCGGTTACCCCGCTGCACCGCGACGGTGGCCAAGCGCAGTACGTGATCAGGAACCGTCAGCGCACCGAGGCCGGCCTCGGGGAGGTCCTGGCGTGGATCGAGCAGAACGCGCACCGCGAGCTGTCCCTGGAGGACCTCGCGGACCAGGCTTCCACCAGCGTGCGCAGCCTCAACCGGCGGTTTCGTGCCGAAACCGGGCAGACGCCCATGCAATGGCTGACCGGTGCGCGGGTCCGTCATGCCCAGCAGTTGTTGGAAGGTTCCGCGGACTCGGTGGAGTGGATCGGGCGCGAGGTGGGGTTCGGTTCACCTGCGAATTTCCGGGAGCAGTTCCGCCGGCTCACCGGGGTCTCACCGCTCGCTTACCGGAATACGTTCCGGGCTCGATCGGCCTGAGCGCTCGCGGCGCCCATCAGGCTGGGAAGGCGCTGGTGCGGACCGATAGCATGAGTTCGCAAACCCCCCGTCTCTGAATTGGAGAACTGCTGATGACTGCGCCCAACCCGTCTTCCCTTGTGGCCCCAATCCGGGTGCCGGCCGGGACGACGGCGGGGACCGCGGTACGCGAGGCCGGTCTGCCGGGCAAGGGCGACGAGGCCATTGTTGTCGTGCGCGTGGACGGTGCCTTGAAGGATTTGTCTTGGACCCCGGAGACCGATACCGACGTGGAGCCCGTCGCGGCCAACACCGAGGACGGTCGCAGCGTCATCCGCCACTCGGCCGCGCACGTATTGGCCCAGGCTGTGCAAGACCTCTTCCCGAAGGCCAAACTCGGTATCGGCCCGCCGATCACCGATGGCTTCTACTACGACTTCGGGATCGATCACGCCTTCACTCCCGAGGATCTGGCTGCCCTCGAGAAGAAGATGAAGCAGATCATCAAGGAGGGGCAACGCTTTTCACGCCGGGTCTACGGCTCGGTGGAAGAGGCTCAGGCCGAGTTGGCCAATGAGCCGTTCAAGCTTGAGCTGGTCTCCGATAAATCGGGTGCCGACGACCCCGAAGTCATGGAGGTCGGTGGCGACGAACTATCCGCCTACGACAACCTGAATCCTCGTACCGGGGAACGGGAATGGTTCGACCTGTGTCGGGGCCCGCACATTCCCACCACCAAGCACATCCCGGCGTTCCGGCTGACCCGAAGCTCGGCGGCCTACTGGCGTGGCAATCAGGCCAATGCCAGCATGCAGCGCGTCTATGGCACCGCCTGGGAGTCCCAGGAAGCCCTCGACAAACATCTCGAACTGCTGGAAGAGGCACTGCGACGCGACCACCGCAAGCTCGGTGTGGAGCTCGACCTGTTCAGCTTCCCCGACGAAATCGGTTCCGGCCTTCCGGTTTTCCACCCCAAGGGTGGCATCATCCGCAAGGAGCTGGAGGACTACTCGCGCGCCAAGCACTCGGCCGCCGGGTATGAATTCGTCAACACCCCGCACATCACCAAGGAGAACCTGTACCAGACCTCCGGGCACCTGGACTGGTACTCCGACGGCATGTTCCCCCCGATGCAGATCGACGCCGAGCTCAACGACGACGGCACCGTGCGCAAGCCCGGCCAGAACTACTACCTCAAGCCCATGAACTGCCCGATGCACCATCTGATCTACCGGGCCCGGGGCCGTTCATACCGTGAACTGCCGTTGCGGCTCTTCGAATTCGGATCGGTGTACCGGTACGAGAAATCCGGCGTGGTGCATGGCCTGACCCGCGTGCGCGGTATGACGCAGGACGACGCGCATATCTACACCACCCGCGAGCAGATGCACGAGGAGCTGACCTCCCTGCTGCGGTTCGTGCTGGACCTGCTGTCCGACTACGGGCTCGACGACTTCTACCTGGAACTGTCCACCAAGGACGATACGAAGTTCGTTGGTTCTGACGAGGTCTGGGACGAGTCCACCAAGACCTTGGAGCAGGTGGCGCGCGATTCCGGCCTGCAGCTCGTCCCCGACCCGGGTGGCGCGGCCTTCTACGGCCCCAAGATCTCGGTGCAGGCCAAGGATGCGCTGGGCAGGTCCTGGCAGATGTCGACCATTCAGCTCGACTTCAACATGCCCGAGCGCTTCGAGCTGGAGTACACGGCCGCCGACGGAACGCGCCAGCGCCCGGTACTCATCCACCGCGCGCTGTTCGGGTCCATCGAGCGATTCTTCGGCGTGCTCACCGAGCACTATGCGGGCGCCTTCCCGGTCTGGCTGTCCCCGGTGCAGGCCGTCGGCATCCCGATCGCCGATGCCCACGCGCCGTACCTGAGTGACATTGTCGCGCAGCTCAGATCGCAGGGTATTCGGGCGGAGGTCGATACCAGCGATGACCGGATGAACAAGAAGATCGTCAACCACACCAACCAGCGGGTGCCGTTCCTGCTGCTGGCGGGTGACCGTGATGTGGAGGCGGGCGCCGTGAGCTTCCGTTTCCGGGACCGCACTCAGGTCAACGGAGTGCCCCGCGATGAGGCCGTCGCCGCCATCATTGACTGGGTGAACAGACGCGAGAACATCTCTCCCACCGCCGAACTCATGAAGTTGGGAACCCGTGACTGACGAGGACTCGACCATCACCGATCGGGGAGTGGGTGACCCCGACCATCTGCAGCGGCTGTGGACGCCGCACCGGATGACGTATCTCGTCGAGGCGGTGAAATCAACTGGGGCGGAGTCCGCTCCGTTCACCGACATCCCCGAAATGGCCGATGAAGACGGGTTGGTGGTTGCCCGCGGGGATCATGTGTACGCGGTGCTCAATCTGTACCCGTACAACCCGGGACACCTCATGGTGGTGCCCTACCGGCAGGTCGCCGAGCTCGAAGACCTCACCGAGGATGAGAGCCGCGAGCTGATGGCGTTCACCCAGAAGGCGATTCGGGTGATCAAGAAGGTATCCCGTCCGCACGGTTTCAACGTGGGGCTGAACCTGGGCACCGCCGCAGGCGGATCGCTGGCCGAGCACTTGCACCAGCATGTGGTGCCGCGCTGGGGTGGCGACGCCAACTTCATCACCATCATCGGTGACTCCAAGGTGTTACCGCAGCTGCTGCGGGACACCCGCGAACTACTCGCCAGTGCCTGGGAGCAACTGCCATGACCGGCATGGAGCAATCACGATGAGCGCCATCCTGTCCCGTGAGACGTTCGCGAAGATCCTCAATCCGTTGGCCAACGCGGTGTTGCGTGCGGGATTCACCCCCGACACGGTCACCATCTTCGGGACCGCGGCGACAGTTGTCGCGGCGCTCACCTTGTTTCCGACGGGCCACCTGTTCTGGGGCGGCATTGCGGTCGCGCTGTTCACAATGTTCGACATGCTCGACGGGGCGATGGCACGGGCCCGCGGTGGTGGCACCCGATTCGGCGCGGTGCTCGACGCCACATGTGATCGCGTGGCCGATGGCGCGGTGTTCGCAGGATTACTCTGGTGGGTCGCGTTCGGTTGGGGATCAACATCTTTGGTTGTCGCCACCCTGATCTGCATGATCACCTCACAGGTGATCTCGTATGTGAAGGCGCGGGCCGAGGCCTCCGGATTGCGTGCCGACGGTGGGCTGATCGAACGCCCCGAACGGCTCATCATCGTGCTCGCCGGAGCGGTTTTCAGCGGCGGTTTCGGAGTGCAGTGGCCGCTAAATACGGCGATGTGGGTACTGGCGATCGCGAGCCTGGTGACGGTGGCCCAACGGATACATGCGGTGCGCACGTCTCCGGGTGCTGCTGATCTGTTGCCCAATTCCGATGCCGGACAGGACACTGCGGAGAAGAATCAGTCATGAGTGTGTGGGGCGATCGCGCCGCCGATTGGGGCTATGCCGCCGGCTGGAACTTGACGCAGGTGACACCGGATCTACTTGCTCGAGCCATATTCGACGTCGGTGCCATGGTCGGTGCTCGCAACGGCGGGCCCGAGCAACTGCGCAAGAACCTCGCCCGGGTGCTCGGCGTGCATCCCCGTGAGGTGCCCGACCGGCTGATGATCGACTCGATGCGTTCCTACGCCCGGTACTGGCGCGAAGCGTTCCGTCTGCCCTCTCAGAACATGGAGCGTCTTGCCGGCCGCCTGGACAGCTGCGCATTCGGACGTCGGAATATCGACGCTTCCCAGGAGCAGGGCAAGGGCACAGTGATCGCCCTGCCGCACAGCGGTAACTGGGACATGGCCGGTGTCTGGCTGGCCCAGACCTACGGCACCTTCACCACCGTCGCGGAGCGTCTGAAACCCGAGTCGCTGTACCGCCGGTTTCTGGACTACCGGGAAACCCTTGGCTTCGAAGTGCTTGCCTCCAGCGGTGACTCCACCGGGCCCTACGAGACCCTGGCGGCGCGGTTGCGGGAAAATCGTGTCGTCTGCCTGATGGCCGACCGCGACCTGAGCCGCAACGGTGTACCCGTCGATTTCTTTGGCTCGGAGGCGCGGATGCCGGCTGGGCCAGCGCGCCTGGCGATCGACACCGGAGCGCGCCTGCTACCGGCGCACTGTTGGTTCGATCCACATGGTCAATGGGGAGTACGCATCCAGGAGCCCATCGACACGTCAGCGGGCGATGTCGCAGTGGCCACGCAGGCCCTCGCCAATGAATTCGCCACCAACATCGCCGCGCGCCCGGCGGACTGGCATATGTTGCAACCCTTATGGCTTGACGACCTGTCCGAAGAACGTCGTACCAGGCTGCGGACGACGCGGGCACAATCGGCTGCCGCCGAGACGCCGGCGGCCGGCCGGGAAGCGGATGTTGATGATCGGGTAGCCCCCCGGGAGACGGACCCCGTTGGCGGGCAGGCGTAATGCGCATCGGGATGGTCTGCCCGTACTCCTTTGATGTACCGGGCGGCGTCCAGTCCCATGTGGTGCAGTTGGCGGAAGTCATGAGAGATCGCGGCCACCACGTCAGTCTGCTCGCGCCGTCCTCCTCGGACCTGGAGCTGCCCGAGTTCGTGGTCTCCGGCGGCAAGGCGGTTCCGATTCCGTACAACGGCTCGGTGGCACGGCTGCGATTCGGTCCGGCCACCTACGCCAAGACCAGACGCTGGCTGGTTGACGGCGACTTCGATGTGCTGCACCTGCATGAGCCGAACGCGCCGAGCCTGTCCATGTTGGCGCTCATGGTTGCCGAGGGTCCGATCGTCGCTACCTTTCACACCTCCACGACGAAGTCGTTGACGCTGAGCGTCTTCCAGGCGGTGCTGCGCCCTTGGCACGAGAAGATCGTCGGCCGGATCGCAGTCTCCGAGCTGGCCCGGCGCTGGCAGATGGAGGCGCTTGGATCTGATGCAGTCGAGATTCCCAACGGCGTCGACGTCCGATCGTTTTCCGGGGCACCCATGCTGGAGGGCTACCCGCGCGCGGGTAAGACGGTGCTGTTCCTGGGGCGCTACGACGAGTCGCGCAAGGGCATGGACGTGTTGATGGGCGCCCTACCGAAGATCGCGGCCAGCTTCTCCGATGTGGAGATCCTGATCGTCGGTCGTGGAGACGAGACCGAACTACGTTCGCAGGCAGGACCATTGGCGAAACATCTGCGGTTCCTCGGTCAGGTGGACGACGCCACCAAGGCCTCGGCGATGCACAGCGCCGACGTCTACTGCGCGCCCAATATCGGCGGCGAGAGCTTCGGCATCGTGTTGGTGGAGGCGATGGCGGCCGGGACCGCAGTGGTCGCGAGCTCGCTGGACGCCTTCCGGCGCGTGCTCCTGGATGGCAAGGCGGGCCGGTTGACGCCCACCGGCGACTCGGATGCCTTGGCGGCCGCCATCATCGACGTGCTCGGCGACGATGAGGGCCGGGCAGAGCTGGTCGCGGCGGGCACCGACGCGGTCCAGCGATACGACTGGTCAGTGGTCGCGCAGCAGATCATGCTTGTCTACGAGACCGTCACCGCCTCCGGCGCCCGGGTGAAGGTCGACAGTTGGTGACCTTCTCGGCGTTGACCGTCATCGTCATCGCCCTCATCGGCACGCTGGTCGCGCTGGGCCTGCTGTGGGCTTACCTGGTGGCTAACCGGTTGGACCGGCTGCATGTGCGTAGCGACCTGTCCTGGCAGTCCCTTGATGCCGCGCTGGCTCGCCGCGCCGTCGTCGCGCGGGCGGTGGGCGATGCGCTCAAGGACGATCAACTCATCAAACTCGCCGCGAAAGCCGAGCGTGCCGATCGTGACCGCCGCGAGTACGCGGAGAACCAGCTGGCCTCGGCGTTGTCCACCGTCGACGCGGAGCGGTTGCGCCCCGCGCTGGTGGCCGAGCTCGCTGATGCGGAGACGCGGGTGCTGATCGCGCGGCGCTTCCACAACGACGCCGTGCGCGACACCCTGGCCCTGCGGGTGCGTCGTCCGGTGCGTTGGCTGCGGCTGGGCGGAACTGCCCCGATGCCAACGTATTTCGAAATCATCGACCGCCAGGGTGCAGGCACCGAGGATCCGGCACTGGCCAACTTCCGCACCTCGGCACGGATCATCCTGCTGGACGAGGATGGGCGGGTACTGCTGCTGCGCGGCTTCGATCCCGCTGCGCCGAGCCCCGCGGTGCACTGGTGGTTCACCGTCGGCGGCCAGACCTTGCCGGGGGAGAAGCTGTGCGACGGCGCGGTACGTGAGCTGGTCGAGGAGACCGGATTATCGGTTCCCTCTGGGCGGATCGTGGGCCCGCTGTGGCGTCGGGTTGCCGTCTTCGACTTCAACGGCACCACCATCCGCTCCGAGGAATTGTTCTTCGTGCACCGCACCAAGAGGTTCGAACCGGCGACCGACGGCCGCACCAATCTGGAGCAGCGCTACATCACCGGACACCGGTGGTGCGATGCCGAAGAGATCGCCGCACTCACGGCCTCGGGGGAGCAGGTGTTCCCGAATCAGCTGGGAGAGCTGCTCGGGGAGGCCGCCGCGGCCGCGGACGCCGTTACTACCGGTGGGCGTCGCGAGCCAATCCAGATCGGGTGAGCCCGGTCACGAACCTCCCGCACAAAATCGCTGGTGCGGCGGCATTAGACTGGTCTGAGAACCCGAACATTCAGGAGCCCCCAGTTGACTAGCACGACCAATGGAACGTCACCCGAGACCGGAACCGGTACCGCTCGCGTCAAGCGCGGTATGGCCGAGATGCTCAAGGGCGGCGTCATCATGGACGTTGTCACCGCCGATCAGGCGAAGATCGCAGAAGATGCCGGCGCCGTCGCCGTGATGGCGCTGGAGCGCGTCCCCGCCGACATCCGTGCCCAGGGTGGCGTGTCCCGCATGAGTGATCCGGACATGATCGACGGCATCATCAACGCCGTCAGCGTTCCCGTGATGGCCAAGGCCCGCATCGGACATTTCGTCGAGGCGCAGATCCTGCAGAGCCTCGGCGTGGACTACATCGACGAGTCGGAGGTGCTGACCCCCGCCGACTACGCCAACCACATCGACAAGTGGAAGTTCACCGTGCCGTTCGTGTGCGGTGCTACCAACCTGGGCGAGGCGCTGCGCCGCATCACCGAGGGTGCGGCGATGATCCGCTCCAAAGGCGAGGCCGGCACCGGCGATGTGTCCAACGCGACCACGCACATGCGCAAGATTGGTGGCGAGATCCGTCGGCTCACGTCGCTGTCCGAGGACGAGTTGTACGTCGCCGCAAAGGAACTGCAGGCGCCCTACGAGCTCGTAGTCGAGGTCGCTCGCGCCGGCAAGCTCCCGGTCACGCTGTTCACCGCAGGCGGTATCGCCACTCCGGCCGACGCCGCGATGATGATGCAACTGGGTGCCGAGGGCGTGTTCGTCGGCTCCGGAATCTTCAAGTCGGGCAACCCCGAGCAGCGGGCCGCGGCGATCGTGAAGGCCACCACCTTCTACGACGACCCGGACGTGCTCGCCAAGGTGTCGCGCGGTCTGGGTGAGGCAATGGTCGGCATCAACGTGGAGGACATCGCGCAGCCGCATCGGCTCGCCGAGCGCGGCTGGTAAAACCATCTGATGGCCGATATCGAAGAGATCCTGACGCTCGAACAGCTCGAAAAGGACATCTTCCGAGGCAACGTGACCCCCAGCAGCCTGCGCCGTACCTTCGGCGGACAGGTTGCCGGGCAGTCGTTGGTCTCGGCGGTACGCACCGTGGAGCCGCACTACCTGGTCCACTCCCTGCACGGGTACTTCCTGCGACCCGGAAATCCCAACGAGCCCACGGTGTTTCTCGTCGACCGGGTGCGTGACGGCCGCTCGTTCGCGACCCGTCGCGTGACCGCGATCCAGGGTGGGCAGGCAATCTTCACCATGTCGGCGTCATTTCAGACCCTGGATACCGGCATCGAACATCAGGATCTGATGCCACCGGTGCCCGCACCCGAAGACCTGCCGGATGTGCAGGACGAGGAGGGGTCGTTCAGCCACGATCTGTTCCGGCAGTTCGCCGAATGGGACATCCGGATCGTTCCCGACGAGTTGATGGATCGGAATCCTCGGCTGGCCGCACAGCAGCGGGTGTGGTTCCGCTGCCGCAAGCACCTTCCCGACGACCCGGTGCTGCACATCTGTGCGCTGGCCTACATGAGCGACCTGACGCTCTTGAGTTCTTCCAAGGTGCCGCACCGGGACGCCGTGCTGCAGACAGCATCCCTGGATCACGCGCTGTGGTTCCTGCGGCCATTCCGTGCCGATGAATGGCTGCTGTACGACGAGACATCGCCGTCGGCCGGATACGGACGGGCGCTGACTCAGGGCCGGATCTTCGATCGCGAGGGCCGGATGGTCGCGGCGGTGGTGCAAGAAGGTCTGACCCGGTACGAGCGCAACCCAGACGAGGCGTCGATCGCCAAGGGGAACATGGCGTGAGCCCGCTGGTAGGCGTGCTGGCATTGCAGGGTGATGTCAGGGAACATATTGTCGCCCTGAAAGATTCGGGTGCCGACGCGCTCGGTGTGCGTCGTCCCGAGGAACTCTCCAAGGTGGACGGGTTGGTCATCCCTGGCGGGGAGTCCACGACGATGAGCAACTTGCTGCGCGTGTTCGAGCTGCTGGATCCACTCTCCGAACGCCTGCGGGACGGGCTGCCGGTCTACGGCTCGTGCGCCGGCATGATCCTGCTCGCCGGCGAGATACTCGACACCCGTCCTGATGCGGTGGTGCTCGGTGCCATCGATATGACAGTGCGGCGCAATGCTTTCGGGCGCCAGGTGGACTCATTCGAGGGTGATCTGGATTTCGCCGGGCTTGACGGTGCACTGCATGCGGTGTTCATCAGGGCACCGTGGGTGGAACGGGTGGGCGCCGACGTCGAGGTGCTGGCCGTTGCGCAGGGGCATCCGGTCGCGGTGCGGCAGGGGAGTGCGTTGGCGACGTCGTTTCACCCCGAAGTCACCGGTGACCGGCGGGTCCATCAGCTGTTCGTCGACATGGTGCGCGCGTCCTGAGGACGCACGCGGCGCTCACCAGCGCAGCATGGGCATCGGCCGCAGCGGGTGCTTGAGCGTCCACTTTCCGGCTGTTCGCACCAAGAATCCGTGAAAACCGCCGTACGGCAATGCCTCTACGACCTCGCGCACATCGGCGCGTTCCAGGCCGGTCCAGGCGTAGAGCCCATGGAAGGCGTCGATCCGGTCACCCAATCGGAATGTCTCGACCCATAGATCGTCCGCTGACCTGAGCTTGTGATGATCGGCCACCATCGTCGTGGTGCGACCGGGGTCGTCGATTCCAAACTCCGGTGCCAGCTGCTCGGCGAGGGCCACCGACGGATCGAGGTAGTCCCAGGTGCCGGCCGTCCAGATGCCGATATCGTGCGTCGCCCACGCCAACGCGATCTCGGGTGGTGCCGTCGTCATGCCGAGAAGACGCAGCTGGTAGTTCATGCCTCGATACAGGTGATTGCGGTAATCGGTGAGGCTGTCGCCGATGGTCGACGCGTACCGGTCCAGAATCGCATCGACTATCGGATCTTCTACCAGGACAGTCATGCGGTTCACCCTATGTTCCTGGCACTGGCCCCGCTATCCAGTGGCCACCTGCGCTGCGCGAGTACACTCGGGCAGCGCAAAGATAAGACGGAACGTCAAGAGAAAGCGGTACAGGGGTACATGAGCGGCCATTCCAAGTGGGCCACCACCAAGCACCAGAAGGCCGTGAAAGACGCGCGCCGTGGCAAAGAGTTCGCCAAGCTGATCAAGAACATCGAGGTCGCCGCACGTACCGGTGGCGGAGATCCGGCGGGCAACCCGACGCTCTACGACGCCATCCAGAAGGCCAAGAAGACGTCGGTGCCCAACGACAACATCGAGCGGGCCCGCAAGCGCGGCGCCGGCGAAGAGGCTGGCGGTGCCGATTGGCAGACCATCATGTACGAGGGCTACGGCCCCAATGGTGTTGCTGTGCTTGTCGAATGCTTGACCGATAACCGCAACCGCGCCGCCGGTGAGGTCCGGGTTGCGATGACCCGTAACGGTGGCAACATGGCCGACCCGGGTTCGGTGTCCTACCTGTTCTCCCGCAAGGGCATGGTCACCCTCGAGAAGGGGAACCTGGCGGAGGACGACGTGCTGACGGCCGTGCTGGAGGCGGGTGCCGAGGAGGTCAACGACCTCGGCGAGAGCTTCGAAGTCGTCTCCGAGCCCACCGACCTGGTCGCCGTGCGTCAGGCGCTGCAGGCCGCCGGTATCGACTACGACTCGGCGGAAGCGAGCTTTCAGCCCTCGGTGACCGTTCCGGCCGACGTCGAAACGGCTCGCAAGGTGTTCAAGCTGGTCGACGCGCTCGAGGACAGTGACGACGTGCAGAACGTCTACACCAATGTGGACCTGTCCGATGAGGTGCTGGCCGAGCTCGCCGAGGACTGACCGGCGGCCCAGAAGGCCAACGTCACCACCGCGGTGGTGACCAGCACCGCACCGATGGTGTCGGTGAGATAGTGATATCCACAGGCGACTTGGCCTAGCAGCCCGAGCGTGCTGACGATCCCGGCCACGATGTATGCCCATAGGGCTCCACCGGCGACCAGCACCAGCATCCCCATGACGGCCACCACGAAAGTGGTGTGGCCGCTGGGGTAGGCGAGGTAGCCGCCCTTCTCGCGACCAACGAGCATCTTGGTGCCCTGGGTGGTCCAATTCGCCACGAAGGGGCAGACGAGCACCACCGCTGCGACCCGCCAACGGCGCCGATACAGCTCGAACCCGACGCACACCACGAGCACCGGGACGAGAAAGACCCAGTCGGTGAAGAACAGCAGCCAGCGTGGCTGCACTCCCAGTACGAGCTGCGTCCTGTCGAAAAACCAGGCGTCGAACGGCGTTGAACCCTTACCGACGGAGAATCCGAGCACCAGCATCGCGATGACGCCGAGGGGCGGCCACCACTGAATCGTCTTTTCGCTGGGCAGTTTTCCGACAGACACGCCGACGACAGTAATCGGCGGAGGACGTCGACCCCGAATCGTGCTGGATGTCGGGAATCAAACGTCACTGAGCGGCGTTACTGTGATGTCAACGACTGTTGGTCAACAAGTGTTGACACCAATGTCAAGTGGGCGTACATCTAAGACATCCACGAGTGATGGGAGGCCGGTCATGGCCACACAAACAGTCGTCCCGGCGCCTGAATCGACAAGCCTGTGGCGCACAGCGCGCGCCGTTCTCGCGCTGCCGTTCACCATGACGGTCCTGATTCCGCTGGTGATTCTTTACGGATCGGGCATTCAGGTGCCTTCATGGTTATCCGATGAGCTGTCGATGACGGCGACGGTGGTCGGGACCTTGCTGGTCGCTGCTGGCCTGTTCCTCGTGACCCGGACCGTCATGCTCTTTCACCAGATGGGCAAGGGGTCCCTGGCGCCCTTCGACCCTCCGGTTCATCTTGTGGTGCGCGGCCCGTACCGGTATGTACGTAACCCGATGATCACCGGTGTCGTCGGGCTTCTGTTGGGTGAGGCATTCGCGCTGAACTCTGTCGCCTTGCTGGTCTATGCGGCCGTTTTCGTGACCATCAACGCCGTGTACTTTCCGCTGGTCGAGGAGCGCGGCTTGTTGAAGCGATTCGGCCGCGACTACGCCGAGTACTCGCAGCATGTGCCTCGGTGGGTGCCGCGGCTGCGTCCGTGGACGCAGCCAGAGGGCGCGCGTTAAGGCGCCTCGCAGTCACAGTCGCAGTCCAGGTAGGCCTGGATCGTCGGCGCTATCAGCTCGATGATCTGTTCGTGTGCCATCGCGGGAACGTTCCCGAGGCGAATGACGTAACGGCACATCGCCAAACCGATCATTTGGGTACCGATGAGTGCCGCGCGTTCCATGGCGCGATCCGCGGTCAATGATTCGATGACCGGAACCATCTGGCAGCTGAAAATCTCCTCCATGCGTGCCCGCGCGGACTCGTGGGACACGGCAGCCCGCAGCAACGCGACCATGGTGTCGTCGGCTTCCCATTGGGTGAGGAAGTGCTGGACCAAGGTCGCTCCGAGCTGATCCCGCGGAATCTCGGCCAATTCCTCGGGGAAATGTATGTCGAAGTTGGCCGCGGCGGTGAACAGCTTGGCTTTGTTGCCGTAGTACCGCATGACCAGGGATGGGTCGATGCCTGCGGTCGCTGCGATGGCTCGTATGGTTGCCTTCTCGTACCCGACACCGGCGAAGTGCTCCTGGGCGGCCTCGAGGATCGCCGCACGGGTGGCGTCCGATCGCCGAGGTTCGGTAGACATGCGCTGAGCTTAAGCCAACGGGTGTTGACATTTGCAGAGCCCTCGCGTGTTGCTATGCCCAATGGGCGAGACCCCTCGATATGCTGATCGAACAACTGTTCTACGGCAAGGGGCTGGCACGTGCGAGTAATGGGAGTCGATCCGGGGCTTACCCGGTGCGGCCTGTCCATGGTAGAGGCATCCTCGGGTCGCAAGGTGGTGGCCCTGGATGTCGATGTCGTGCGCACTCCAGCCAACCAGCCTCTGCCGCAACGACTTCTAGCGATCAGCGAGGTCGTCGAACACTGGATGGACACCCATCGTCCCGATGTGGTCGCCGTAGAGCGCGTCTTCGCCCAGCAGAATGTGTCCACCGTGATGGGTACCGCCCAGGCCGGCGGAGTGATCGCCCTCTCGGCGGCAAAACGGGGGATCGAGGTCTATTTCCACACCCCCTCGGAGGTCAAGGCCGCCGTCACCGGCAACGGCCGGGCAGATAAATCCCAGGTGACCGCAATGGTCACCCGCATCCTGAACCTGCAGACGGCGCCGAAGCCCGCGGACGCCGCCGATGCCTTGGCCCTGGCAATCTGTCACTGCTGGCGTGCGCCCATGCTGGCGAGAATGGCGAAGGCGGAAGCCGCGGCGGAGAAACAGCGGAAGGCCTTTGCGGCCCGGATGAAAGCGGTAGCCCGATGATTGCTTCGGTCAATGGCGAGGTCATCGACATCGCGCTCGATCATGTGGTGATCGAGGCCGCCGGGGTCGGATATCGCGTCAACGCCACCCCGGCCACACTGTCGACGCTACGGCGCGGTGCTCAGGTGCGGCTGATCACCGCGATGATCGTCCGCGAAGACTCGATGACGTTGTACGGCTTCACCGACACCGATGCCCGCGATCTGTTCCTGACGCTGCTCGGTGTCTCCGGTGTAGGACCCAAGATCGCGATGGCCACGCTCGCGGTCTACGACGCGCCGACCTTGCGCCAGGCGTTGGCAGATGGCGATGTCAACGCGCTGACCCGGGTTCCCGGGATCGGTAAGCGTGGCGCCGAGCGGTTGGTGCTGGAACTGCGCGAAAAGGTGGCGGCAGCAGGGGTGCAGGGCGGAACCACCGAGCTGGGTCGCGGCACCGCGTCGCTGGTGCGCACACAGGTCGTCGAGGCGCTCATCGGCCTCGGGTTTGCCGCGAAGCAAGCCGAACAGACCACAGATACCGTGCTGGCTCAAGATGATTCCGACGGAGACACCTCGACTGTGTTGCGGTCGGCGCTGACGCTACTGGGCAAGACACGATGACCAGCTTCGACGAGTTCGACGGCGAAGAGGACGATTTCGATGCCGGCCCCGGGATGTCCGGCGCGCTCACGGTCGGCGAAAACGACATCGACGCCGGGCTCAGACCCAAGTCGCTGCGGGAG
Organism: Mycobacterium sp. D16R24; assembly: GCF_002013385.1. NCBI lineage: Bacteria > Bacillati > Actinomycetota > Actinomycetes > Mycobacteriales > Mycobacteriaceae > Mycobacterium > Mycobacterium sp. D16R24. The sequence goes on from NZ_MAEV01000018.1 coordinate 37,298, forward strand.
TTCATCGGCCAGCCACGGGTGCGTGAGCAGCTGGAGCTCGTGTTGTCCGGCGCGAAGAATCGCGGCAGCACCCCGGATCACATCCTGTTGTCCGGACCGCCCGGGCTCGGCAAGACCTCCCTGGCGATGATCATCGCCACCGAGTTGGGCTCCTCACTGCGGGTGACCTCGGGTCCGGCCCTGGAACGAGCGGGTGACCTGGCGGCGATGCTGAGCAACCTCGTGGAACACGATGTGCTCTTCATCGATGAGATTCATCGCATCGCCCGGCCCGCCGAGGAAATGCTGTATCTGGCGATGGAGGACTTTCGCGTCGACATCGTCGTCGGCAAGGGGCCCGGCGCCACCTCGATCCCTCTGGAAGTGGCGCCGTTCACGCTGGTCGGCGCGACCACCCGTTCGGGGTCGCTGACCGGGCCGCTGCGCGACCGGTTCGGGTTCACCGCACACATGGACTTCTACGAGCCCGACGAACTCGAGCTCGTGCTGGCCCGATCGGCGGGAATCCTCGGTATCGAGCTGGGAGTCGACGCGGGGGCGGAGATCGCCCGGCGCTCGCGCGGCACCCCGCGCATCGCCAACCGATTGTTGCGCCGGGTCCGTGACTACGCGGAAGTACGTGCGGACGGCGTGATCACCGTGGACGTCGCCAAGTCCGCCCTGGCCGTCTACGACGTGGACGAGCTGGGGCTGGATCGCCTGGACCGGGCGGTGCTCACGGCGCTGACACGCAGTTTCGGCGGCGGCCCGGTGGGCTTGTCGACGCTGGCAGTGGCGGTCGCGGAGGAATCGACCACGGTGGAAGAGGTATGCGAGCCGTTCCTGGTGCGCGCCGGGATGCTGGCCCGCACGCCGCGCGGACGTGTGGCGACATCGCTGGCGTGGACGCATCTGGGTCTTACCCCGCCGCCGCAAGTGCTGGGGCAGGGCGGGCTATTCGACTGACAGCACGCTTGAGTCCAGGACGCGCAGGTCCGGGGTTCGCGTCGATTCCACAGAGTCGGATGGCACACTGGTGACTTGTCGCGTGCTCGTTTCACGCAGACCGTGCTTGAACTCGTGAAGACCCAACGGAAAGAATCCCGAAAGCCGCCATGGAATCGATCATCGTCTTTTTGCCGCTCATCCTCGTTATGGGTGCGTTCCTCTTCTTCGCGAACCGGCGGCAGCGCAAGGCCCTCGACGCCACCATCGAGCTGCACGACTCCCTGGCGATCGGCGACCGGGTGCACACCACCTCTGGTCTGCAGGCCACCATCGCCGCAGTAACCGACGACACCGTGGACCTCGAGATCGCGCCGGGTGTTGTGACTCGCTGGATGAAGCTCGCAGTCCGCGACAAGATCGTTGATGAGGCCGAGGACACCGATGACACCGCTGAGGAGGCGTCGCGCGACGTCGAGAGCACCGGGGTCGAGCTGACCAAGGAGTAGCGGCTTTCGCCTTTGCTCAACCCTGAACTCCTCCCGACCCGCCCTCGACAAGCAAGGAGACCGGACACGTGGCCTCGCCATCGGCCCCTGTGCATCCCGCGCGTTATCTAGCTGCCTTCCTGGTGTTGCTGATCGGCGCCTATCTGCTGGTGTTTCTGACCGGCGACAAGCACGCCAAGCCCAAGCTCGGTATCGACCTGCAGGGCGGAACCCGCGTCACCCTGACAGCACGCACCCCTGACGGTTCCAAGCCGACGAAGGAAGCGTTGACGCAGGCGCAGGAGATCATCAACGCTCGCGTCAACGGACTCGGTGTCTCCGGATCCGAGGTCATCATCGACGGTGACAACCTCGTCATCACCGTGCCCGGCAACGACGGCAGCGAGGCCCGAAACCTCGGCCAGACCGCCAAGCTCTACATCCGGCCCGTCGTCCAGATGGTGCCTGCGCAGCCCAAGGAGAATCCCCAGGCCGGGGCACCTCAGGGCGGCCAGCCCGGCGCTGGGCAAGAGGCGACGCCCCCGGAGCCCGGCGCAGGAAAGCCGGCACCGGCCGCACCCTCGCCGAAACCGCAGCCGCGGCCCTATCCGGCGCAAACCACCACGCCACCGCCGCCACCACCACCTACTCCGGCGACGCAGCCCGCGACGCCGCCTGCCGCTCCTGCCACCGATCTGCCGCCGAAGCCGGGCAGCGGTGAGGAACGTAAGCAGCTGATCGACTTCGAGAAGCAGATCAGGCAGAGCGACGACCCGCGGATTCAGATGCTGGCCCTTCAGGTTCAGGCATCCCGCTGCTATGACGCCGATGACCCGCTCGCCGGTAACGACGACCCGAACCTGCCGTTGGTCACCTGTGGTGATGACAGCCAAGGCGGCAAAGCCGCTTACCTGCTGGACAAGGCGATCATCAGCGGCGAGGAGATCAAGGACGCCAGCTCGGGACTCGACCAGCAGCGCGGCATCTATGTGGTCAGCATGGAATTCAAGCCGACTGGCGCCAAGGTCTGGGCGGAATACACCTCTGCGCATTGGCAGCAGGGCACCCAAACCGCGTTCACACTGGACTCCAAGGTGATCAGTGCACCGGCCATCCGTGAACCGATTCCCGGCGGTAAGACCGAGATCAGCGGACAGTTCACCTCCGACTCGGCCAAGCAGCTCGCGGCGGCGCTCAAGTACGGCTCGCTGCCGCTGTCCTTCGAGTCCTCGGATGCCCAAACTGTTTCGGCGACACTCGGATTGACATCTTTGAAGGCCGGCTTGATTGCGGGCGCCATCGGTTTGGCGATCGTGCTGCTCTACTCGCTGCTCTACTACCGCGTACTCGGTGTGCTCACCGCGCTGTCTCTGGTGGCCTCTGGAGCCATGGTCTTCGCGATCCTGGTGCTGCTGGGCAGATACATCTCGTACACGCTGGACCTGGCGGGTATCGCCGGTCTGATCATCGGTATCGGCACCACCGCGGACTCCTTCGTGGTGTTCTTCGAACGCATCAAAGATGAGATACGAGAAGGTCGTTCGTACCGTTCGGCGGTGCCGCGCGGTTGGGCACGCGCCCGTAAGACGATCCTTTCCGGCAACGCGGTCACTCTGCTGGCCGCCGTGGTGCTCTACATCCTGGCCATCGGGCAGGTGAAGGGCTTCGCGTTCACCCTCGGACTGACCACCGTCCTCGACGTCGTGGTGGTGTTCTTGGTGACGTGGCCGCTTGTCTACCTGTCCTCGAAGTCCGCCACCCTCTCCAAGCCCGTGTACAACGGGCTCGGCGCGGTTCAGCAGATTGCCCGCGAACGTAAGGCGGCAGCACACGCATGAGCACCAGTAACGACACGGTGAGCAACGACAACGGCACCGACAAGAGCGCCGCGAAGGAAGTCACGTCCACGGCGGTCGAGACCACCAGTGCGGCACCGGAACACGGATTCCTCTATCGCCTGTACACCGGAACCGGCGCCGTCGACGTCGTCGGCAAGCGCACGTTGTGGTTCGGGATCAGTGGCGCCTTCATGGTCGTCGCGATCCTCTCGATCGCGATCAAGGGATTCGTCTTCGGTATCGACTTCGAGGGCGGCACCAAGGTGTGGTTCCCGAAGGGTGAGGCGACCGTTCAGCAGACCGAGGACGTCTTCAGTCAGACGCTCGGCCACGACGCGGAATCGATCGTGGTCACCGGAACCGGCGACTCGGCCTCGATTCAGATTCGTACCGAGAAGCTCGACAGCGATCAGTCCGCGAAGCTTCACAAGGCGCTCTTCGACAGGTTTGGACCCAAGGGGGCTGACGGCAAGCCCTCTATCAATGCCATCAGCGACTCGGACGTATCCGAGACCTGGGGCGGACAGATCACCCACAAGGCGATTCTCGCGCTCATCGTGTTCCTGGTGCTGGCCGGCATCTACATCGCTGTGCGCTATGAGCGGTACATGGCGCTGGCCGCATTGGCCGCGCTGGTCTTCGACCTGGTGATTACCGCGGGTGTGTACTCACTGGTGGGCTTCGAGGTCACCCCGGCGACTGTGATTGGTCTGCTCACCATCCTCGGATTCTCCTTGTACGACACCGTAATCGTGTTCGACAAGGTCGAGGAGAACACGCACGGGTTCCAGCACACCTCGCGACGCACCTTCGCCGAACATGCCAACCTGGCCGTGAACCAGACCTTCATGCGCTCGATCAACACCAGCCTCATCTCGGTGATCCCGGTGCTCTCGCTCATCGTGGTGGCGATCTGGCTGCTGGGTGTAGGCACGCTGAAGGACCTTGCGCTGGTTCAGCTTGTCGGCATTCTGGTGGGCACGTACTCGTCGATCTTCTTCGCGACCCCGCTGCTGGTGGCATTGCGTGAGCGCACGGAGCTGGTGGCGAGCCATACCAAGAAGGTGCTGAGTCGCCGCAAGCCCGACGCCGCACCCCTGGCAGACACCGGTTCGGGAGCCAAGGCCGTCAAGGCGGCGACATCGGAAGCATCCGATGCCACCACAACCGGGGTACGTCCCGCGAAACCCAAGCCCGGCGCCCGCCCTCAAGGTAAGCGAAACGTTCGGCGGCGCTGATGGTTTCACGAGGCCCAGCATGGACCGGGGGAAGACGGATCGCGCGAATCGGCGCCGCCGTGACCACGATGCTGCTCGCGGCGGGGTTGCTGACCTCGTGTTGGACCTCGGCGGCGAAAACGCTCGACTATGCCGTCGATGGCCGCTTGACGACGTACAACGTCAACAGTGTCGCGGGGAACGCCTCGGCCGGGGCGCAGGCATTCAATCGGGTGCTCACTGGGTTCGGCTTCCACGGACCTGACGGCCAGGTCATCGCGGACCACGACTTCGGCACCGTCGAGGTCGTCGGCCGTATTCCGCTGGTGCTCGACTACACCATCAATGAGAAGGCCGTCTACTCCGACGGCAAGCCGGTGACCTGTGAAGACATGGTGCTGGCCTGGTTTGCGCAATCCGGCAGGCTGCCCGATTTTGACGCAGCCAGCACGGCGGGATACGCCGATATCTCCACCATCGATTGCAAGTCGGGGCAGAAGACCGCGCGGGTCACCTTCGCACCGGATCGCGCCTTCACCGACTGGACCCAGTTGTTCGCCGCCACCACGATGTTGCCGTGGCATGTGGTCGCCGACAAGGTCGGTGGCGGTATCGACCTGATCGGTGCCATCGCCGCCAACGACGTTCCGGCGCTGCAGAAGATCGCCGATTTTTGGAACGACAAGTGGAACCTCGGCTCCGATCTGGATCTCTCGAAGTTCCCGTCCTCGGGGCCGTACAAGCTCGACGGGTACAACGACGACGGATCGGTCGTGCTGGTCGCCAATGACAAGTGGTGGGGGAGCCCGCCGGTGACCAAGCGGGTCACGGTGTGGCCCAGCGGGATTGATGTGCAAAAACGGCTGTCCGATGGCGATCTGGAGGTTGTCGATGTCGCCGCCGGATCGGCCGGGACTCTCACCGCCCCTGACGGATTCGCACGCACCGAGGAACCCGGTTCGGGGGTGGAGCAACTCATCTTCGGTGCCGGAGGTTCGGTTGGGGCTCCCGATGTGCGCCGTGCCGTCGCCCTGTGCACGCCGCGCGATGCCATTGCGGGAATCGCCGGCGTGCCGGTGATGAACGCCCGGCTGGATACCAGCATCGGAGACTCGTTCGCCTCGGTGGAGGCCGCCGCTGAGGCGGGACGGTTCATGCGTTCGGATCCCGTCGCGGCCCGTGCCGCAGTCGCTAACCGTCCGCTGACTGTCCGGGTGGGGTATCAGGCGCCCAACCCGCGCCGTGCGGCCATTGTGTCCGCCATGGCGCAGGCATGCGAAGCCGCCGGGATCACCGTGCAGGACGTCAGTTCGCCCGAGGTTGGGCCACACTCGTTGCGGGACAATCAGATTGATGCGCTCCTCAGCTCGATCGGCGGAGCCCCCGGAAGCGGGTCAACCGGTTCGTGGCTCATGGATGCGTACGCCCTGCGATCACGTGAAGGCAAGAATCCGGCGAACTACGCCAACGGTCAGATCGACGGGATTATCGCGGCGCTGGCGGTGACCACCAACGCTAGGGACCAGAGCCGGCTGCTCGGCGACGCGTCAGCAATCCTGTGGAACGACCTGCCGACGCTGCCGCTGTATCGGCAGCCACGCGTGCTGATCGCACCGAAGTCGATGTATGCCGCCACGCCGACGGTTACCCGGTGGGGTGCCGGCTGGAATATGGATCGTTGGGTGTTGCCGGCGTGACATCTGCGGACGCTGTCACAGCGCTCATCGACAGGCTGACTCGTAAGGTCCCCGACTTTCCCGAGCCCGGGGTGCAGTTCAAGGACTTGACGCCGCTATTCGCGGACGCCGAGGGCTTGTCACGGGTCACCGATGCGTTGGGGGAGGCGGCAGCAGGGGCCACGCTGATCGCGGGGATCGATGCGCGTGGCTTCCTGTTGGGGGCCGCTGTGGCGATCCGTCTCGGCGTAGGTGTGCTGGCCGTGCGCAAGGCGGGAAAGCTGCCACCACCCGTGCATGCTCAGACCTATCAACTCGAGTACGGCACCGCGGCGTTGGAGATTCCTGCCGATGGAGTGGATCTGACCGGTCATCGGGTGGCGGTCATCGACGATGTGCTGGCCACCGGAGGAACACTGGCGGCAACCATCAAACTCTTGCGCGCCGCGGGTGCGGACGTGATCAGCGCCGGTGTAGTTCTTGAACTGTCGGGTCTGGGCGGCCGTGCGGCCGTGGCGCCACTGCCATTAACTGCGCTGCGTGTGATCTGAGGGATAATCTAGGCGGCAGGAGGTGAACCGTGGCTGACGAGCAGGTACCGAGCGAGAATCAGGTCGCGGTCGAATCCCTGCCTGCCGTGAGCGATCAGACGGCGCCGAGCGTGGACTCCCTGCGGATCAGCGGCACCATGAGTGCGTCGCGCCGCGTGCGGGCCCGGCTGGCCCGCCGGATGACCGCCCAGCGCGGCGCCGTCAGCCCCGTGCTCGAGCCGCTGATGGCCGTCCATCGCGAGTTCTATCCCAAGGCCGACCGCGTGGTGCTGCAGCGCGCATACGAGGTAGCCGAGAGCCGGCATGCCGAGCAGTTTCGTAAGTCGGGTGATCCCTACATCACCCATCCGATCGCCGTGGCGAACATTCTGGCCGAGCTCGGTATGGACACCACCACTCTGGTGGCCGCGATCCTGCACGACACAGTCGAGGACACCGGCTACAGCCTGGAGCAGCTGACCACCGAATTCGGTACCGAGGTGGCCCACCTGGTCGACGGCGTGACCAAGCTCGACAAGGTGGTGTTGGGCAACGCCGCCGAGGGCGAGACCATCCGCAAGATGATCATCGCTATGGCGCGCGACCCTCGGGTGCTGGTGATCAAGGTCGCCGACCGACTGCACAACATGCGCACCATGCGCTTCCTGCCGCCGGAGAAGCAGGCGCGTAAGGCCCGCGAGACGCTCGAAGTGATTGCGCCGCTGGCACACCGTCTGGGTATGGCCACGGTCAAGTGGGAGCTCGAAGACCTGTCCTTCGCGATCTTGCACCCCAAGAAATACGAGGAGATCGTGCGACTGGTCGCCGACCGGGCGCCCTCACGAGATACCTACTTGGCCAAGGTGCGCGCGGAAATTGTTGCCACCCTGAACGGTTCGCGTATCGGTGCCACCGTAGAGGGTCGCCCCAAGCACTACTGGTCGATCTATCAGAAGATGATCGTCAAAGGCCGCGACTTTGACGACATCCACGACCTGGTGGGCGTCCGGATCCTGTGTGATGAGATTCGTGACTGTTACGCCGCTGTGGGCGTGGTGCACTCGCTCTGGCAGCCGATGGCCGGCCGGTTCAAGGACTACATCGCCCAACCGCGGTTCGGTGTCTATCAGTCCTTGCACACCACCGTGGTCGGCCCCGAGGGCAAGCCGCTGGAGGTGCAGATCCGCACCCGCGACATGCACCGCACCGCCGAGTACGGTATTGCCGCGCACTGGCGGTACAAGGAAGCCAAGGGCCGCAATAGCGTTCCGCCCAACCATGCCGCTGCCGAAATCGACGATATGGCGTGGATGCGCCAGCTGCTCGACTGGCAGCGGGAGGCCGCAGACCCCGGAGAGTTCCTGGAGGCGCTGCGCTACGACCTTGCGGTGCAGGAGATCTTCGTTTTCACACCCAAGGGCGACGTCATCACGTTGCCCGCCGGGTCGACCCCTGTCGACTTCGCGTATGCCGTGCACACCGAGGTAGGTCACCGCTGTATCGGCGCGCGCGTCAACGGCCGGTTGGTGGCCCTGGAGCGCAAGCTCGAAAACGGCGAAGTGGTCGAGGTTTTCACCTCCAAGGCGGCCACCGCGGGTCCCTCGCGTGACTGGCAGACCTTTGTTGTGTCTCCGCGCGCGAAGGCGAAGATCCGGCAGTGGTTCGCCAAGGAGCGCCGCGAGGAGGCGCTCGAAGCCGGTAAAGACGCCATTGCGCGCGAGGTGCGCCGTGGTGGACTTCCGTTGCAGCGGTTGGTCAACGGCGAAGGTATGGCCTCCCTGGCCCGCGAGCTGCGCTATCAGGACACCTCACAGCTGTACACCGCGGTGGGCGAGGGGCATGTCTCGGCACGGCACGTGGTGCAGCGGTTGGTTGCCCAACTTGGTGGTGTGGACAGCGCCGAGGAAGAACTGGCCGAGCGCTCCACCCCATCGACGATGCCCATCCGGCAGCGACGCTCCGATGATGTCGGCGTGGCGGTACCGGGAGCGCCGGGCGTGCTGACCAAGCTTGCGAAATGTTGTACGCCGGTGCCGGGTGATCAGATCCTCGGGTTTGTCACCCGTGGCGGCGGAGTGAGCGTGCACCGCACCGACTGCACCAACGCCGAATCTCTTCAGCAGCAATCGGAACGGATCATCGAAGTGCATTGGGCGCCGTCGGCGTCCTCGGTTTTCCTGGTCGCCATCCAGGTCGAGGCGCTGGACCGGCACCGCCTGCTCTCCGATGTGACTCGCGCCCTCGCCGATGAGCGGGTGAACATCCTGTCTGCCTCGGTAACCACGTCGAATGATCGAGTGGCCATCAGCCGCTTCACCTTTGAGATGGGCGACCCGAAGCATCTGGGACACGTTCTCAACGTGGTGCGCAACGTCGAGGGTGTCTACGACGTCTACCGGGTGACCAGCGCCGCCTGATCCGCTCCGCCGGGCGACTACGCGTTGAATGCTTTGAGCGCGATGCGGGTGGCCGCGGCGATGGTCGGCTTGCCCTGGGTGGACTTCGGGTCGTCGGGGACGGTGAGCACCGCCACCACAATGGGCGCGCGCCCCGGCGGCCAGATCACCGCAATGTCATTGGTTTCGCCCTTGAATCCGCTGCCGGTCTTGTCCGCCACCGTCCAGCCGGCCGGGACGCCGGCCCGAATCGACTGGTCGCCGGTGGTGTTGCGCTTCAACCAGTCGGTGAGCAGATCGCGCCCCTGCGAATCCAGCCCTTCGTCGAGGACCAGCCTGCGCAGATTGGTCACCAGCTGCAGCGGGGACGAGGTGTCCAAATCGCCGTCGGGGACGTTCAGCTCTTCTTCGGTGCGATCCATGCGAGAGACATTGTCGCCCAGGCTTCGAACGAATTTCTCCGTCTGTTTAGGACCGCCGAGCTGCGCGATCAACAGGTTGGCGCCGGTGTTGTCGCTGTAGCGGATCGTCGCATCGCACAGCTCCGAGACGGTCATGCCCTCGGCTAGATGCTGGGACGCAACCGGAGCCCATTCCATGATGTCGGACTGCGTGTAGTGAATCCGCTTGTCCAGCAGCCCCGGTTCACTCAGGCTCCGGTGCAGGATGGCCGAGACGATGAAGGTCTTCACCGTGGAGCACATGAGGAAGCGTTCATTTGGCCGGTGGCCCAGTGTGGCACCCGATCCGGTGTCCAAGGCGTACACCCCGATACGGCCCCCGAAATCCTTTTCCAGGGAGGCGATTTCGGACGGCGAGGGTTGGCTGTCGGTGCTTCGTGAACAACCGACAGCCGCCAGAGCAACTGCCGACAATCCACCGACGAGCACTGTGCGACGCGAGATCATGTCAGTCGAGCCTAACGTCGATAATCTTGACCTCTTGCGCGGGTGCGCCGTCGCTCGTGCCGCGCTGACCGGATCTGATTCCGTTGGTCGCGATCTTGGCGAGGGTCTCCATACCGGTCTTGTCGATGGTGCCGAACACCGTGTACTGCGGCGGCAGCAATGAGTCCTTGTAGACCATGAAGAACTGGCTGCCATTCGTTCCGGGACCTGCGTTGGCCATTGCCAAGGTGCCTGCGGGATAGACCACGGCCTGCTGTGCGGCCGGGTCACCCGCCGGGTACTGGGTGGTCGGATACTCGTTGTCGAACTCGTATCCCGGACCGCCCGTACCCGTGCCCGTCGGATCCCCGCACTGCAGTACCGACAGCTCGCCGCTGGTGATCCGATGACAGAGGGTGTCGTCGAAGTATCCGCCCTGAGCCAGGCTGGCGAAACTGTTCACTGTGCACGGCGCCTTGCCGTTGTCCAGAACAAGGCCGATATCGCCCTGGTTGGTTTTCATGCTGGCCCTCACCTTGGCGGGACGGATGGGAACTGGGCGATCGGATCGTGGCAGCTGTGCCCGCCCCGCTGTCAGCTTCTTCGCGGGCTCCCCCTTGGGGCTGTACTGGCAGTGACCGAGGTTGGCCGGCGCGGTGAATTTCGGCAGCCCGTCGGTCAGGCCTGGGGTCGGTGTCGGGCGGATCGTAGTAGAGGTGGACTCACGCTGAATCGATTGTGAGACAGAGATATTCAAAGCGGCATTGTTGGGCGTTCGCAGAGCCTTGACGACGGGGATCACCGCCAATGCAAGGACAGCGGCGCCTACGGCACAGGCGACCACGATGAGCGCGACTGCTCGACCGTGATCCTTGGGCGGGTAGTTCGACGTGATCGGGTCCAGTGGACCCGGGAAATAGGACATCAGTCCATCTGCAGGTCGAGGATTTTGACTTCCTGCGCCGGCTTGCCGTCCGTGGCGCCACCGGCGACGCCGTTCTTAGCGATCTTGGCGAGGGTCTCCATGCCTGTCTTGTCAACCTTGCCGAACACCGTGTACTGCGGCGGCAGCAATGAGTCCTTGTAGACCATGAAGAACTGGCTGCCATTGGAATCCGGCAGCTTGGAGTGCGCCATGGCGAGCGTGCCTGCGGGATAGACGACTGGCTGCTGCTCGGCGGGGTCACCCGGTTTGTACTGACCGGACGGGTACTCGTTGGCGAACCGGTAACCCGGGCCACCAGTACCGGTAGCGGTCGGGTCACCGCACTGCAGCACCGACAAGGCGCCGCCTCCGGTCATCCGGTGACAGACGGTGCCGTCGAAGAAGGTTCCTTGCACCAGATTGGCGAAGCTGTTCACCGTGCACGGTGCCTTCGCGTTGTCCAGAACGAGGCCGATATTGCCCTGGCTCGTCTTCATGCTGGCCGTCACAGTGGCAGGACTGGAGGGGATAGGGGTATCGGATCGGGGTAGCTGTGGACGCCCGTCGGCGAGCTTCTTGGCGGGATCGCCGTCAGCGACGTAGGCGCAGTGACCCAGCCCGGCAGGCGCCACAAAAGGTGGCAACGGAGCGCCCTGAACGGGCGGCTCATCGGGTGTCGGCAACGAGGACGTTGGCGGCGCGTCGACCGTGGAGACCGGGGTGGTGGAGGTGTCCAGTGCCGCATCGGTCTTGTCGCTCTTACTGATGGCCAGCCACGCGGTGATGGCCACAGCGACGACGACGGCGACGACCGCGACGCCGCTGATCGCCCAGATCCGCTGCTTACGGGCGCGCTCAGCACGGTTCTCCAGCTGTCGCTCCAGCTTGCGCTTGGCCGTCTGACGTCGCTGCTCGTTGGTCGGCACCGGGTTCTCCTCCTAGGGCGTCCATCAAAGAATCTAGGTCGCCAGAGAGTGTGCCAGCCACACCTGAGAGATGGTGCAGGACCCGCCGCCTAAGCTGGTCGGGTGCTGATCACCGGATTTCCCGCGGGCATGTTCGCCACGAACTGCTACATCGTGGCGCCCCACGAGGGCGGCCCCGCCGTCATCGTCGACCCCGGACAGGAGGCGACCGCCGGCGTCAAGGAGATCCTCGCCGAACGCGACCTCACCCCTGAGGCGGTGCTGCTCACACACGGGCATCTGGACCACACCTGGACGGCACAGCCGCTCGCCGATGAATACGGGATCCCCGTGTACATCCACCCCGATGACCGCGTGATGCTCGCCGATCCGCTTGCCGGGATCGGGCCGGGTCTGGCTCAGTTCATCCAGGGCATGGAATTCGCCGAGCCCAAGGAGCTCGTGGAGATCGGTGACGGCGACAAGCTGGAGCTCGCCGGAATCACACTTACCGTCGACCACACGCCTGGGCATACCCGAGGTTCTGTCGTGTTCGGCATCGAGGTCGACAGCGATAATGGGCCCATCGATGTGGTGTTCAGCGGCGACACGCTCTTCCAGATGTCGATCGGGCGCACCGATCTACCCGGCGGTAACCACCAACAGCTGCTTAATTCGATTGCGGCCAAACTGCTCACCCGAGACGATTCGACGGTGGTGCTGCCGGGTCACGGCAATGCCACAAGCATCGGCGATGAGCGACGCGCCAACCCATTCCTCGAGGAAATCCAGTGAGCGAGAAGACTTTTAGCGCGCCCAAGGGCATACCGGATTATGTGCCACCGGACTCGGCGCAGTTTTTGGCCGTTCGCGATGGGTTACTGGAGCAGGCGCGGCTGGCCGGATACGGCTACATCGAGCTGCCCGTGTTCGAGGACACGGCACTGTTCGCCCGCGGGGTGGGCGAGTCCACCGATGTGGTCAGCAAGGAGATGTACACCTTCGCCGACCGCGGCGATCGGTCGGTGACGTTGCGCCCGGAGGGCACGGCATCGGTGATGCGTGCAGTTATCGAGCACGGCTTAGATCGTGGCCAGCTGCCGATGAAACTTCGTTACGCAGGGCCCTTTTTCCGGTATGAGCGACCGCAGGCCGGCCGCTATCGCCAGCTGCAGCAGGTGGGTGTGGAGGCCATCGGCGTCGACGACCCGGCTCTAGACGCCGAGGTGATCGCGATCGCCGATACCGGGTACCGCTCCCTGGGCCTGACCGGCTTCCGGTTGGAGATCAGCTCGTTGGGCGATGCCTCCTGCCGTCCGCAGTATCGAGAGTTGTTGCAGGAATTCCTCTTCGGGTTGGACCTGGATGAGGCGACGCGAGAACGGGCTCGTATCAATCCGATTCGAGTGCTCGATGACAAGCGGCCCGAGGTGCGAGAGATGACGGCCGATGCGCCGCTCATGCTCGACCATCTCTCCGCGGAGTCCAAGGCGCATTTCGATCAGGTGCTGAGCCATCTGGACGCGCTGGGTGTGCAGTACGTGGTGAACCCCAGGCTGGTGCGTGGCCTTGACTACTACACCAAGACCACATTCGAGTTCGTGCATGACGGTCTCGGCGCGCAATCCGGGATTGGTGGCGGTGGGCGCTATGACGGACTGATGGCGCAGCTCGGTGGACAGTCGTTGTCGGGTATCGGGTTTGGGCTCGGCGTGGATAGAACCCTGCTCGCGCTGCAGGCCGAGGGTGTCACGGTGGGGGACAGTGGGCGCTGCGACGTGTTCTGTGTGCCCCTTGGGCAGGACGCTAAATCAGTGCTGGTGAAGGTGGCGGCGCAGCTGCGGATCGCGGGGATTCGCACCGATATCGCCTACGGCGACCGCGGACTCAAGGGTGCGATGCGCGGCGCCGACCGCTCGGGAGCCTCGATTGCGCTGGTCGCCGGGGATCGTGAAATCGGTGAGGGAAACATCGAGCTCAAGACGCTGGCCGATGGCGTCCAGCAGCCCGTGCCGATTGGTTCGATTGTCGATGAAGTAACGGCGCGGCTAGCATCGCGGATATGACACGTATGGGACGTATCACAGCAGCTCTGCTCGCCACGGCCAGTGCCGCAACCTTGACGATGGTGCTGACGCCCGTCGCGGAGGCGGCACCGCACCAGGTGAAGTACGTGATCAGCTCCGACCGTGACTTCCTTTCGCAGACCCTCGTGCTGCAGAACGAGCCGCCGAGCGCGGCGGCATACGACTCGGAGTCGAGCAAGTACTTGGTGCGCAACTCGACCCGTATCGCTCCCGATGCTCCATTCGTCGTCGAGACCACGCTGAACGATCCCACTCAGTGGGCATACGTGAGTGCCAGCGCGGCGGCCAAGGCCGTCACCGGTGCGCCTGTGTTCCACTGCGAGGTGTACGTGGACGGTGCCCTCGCCACCCAGGCTGATGGCGAGACCGCCGTCACCTGTTCACTGCGCAAGTGGTAACCCGCTAGCTCGCGAACACATAGACCCAGGCTGTTGTGCCTGAGCGCAGCGGCACCGAAATGCGTTGGTAGTCATCCACTTCGTACTCATCGGCGGCAGCCAGCTGTTCGGGCGTGATCGAGAACACCGTGCCGGGTACTTCCGCGGAGGTGTCGGCCGACGGGCGCAGGATGGGATGACGGTCGCTGCCACTGGTCGCGATGACATGCGGGTCGGTGATGATCACGTAGTCCAGATCGAATCCCACGATGGCGTCGGTATGACCATCTAGTTCGTGTCCGAAGGTGGCGCGCTGCACGTCGGCCTGTTGCAGGGTGCCGTAGGAGAACAGGAGCTCGGTCGCGGTATTCGTCACGCGGTAAGTCAATCAGGCCGGCCGGTACGGGCGCGCGGTGTGTCAGTCGCCGAGGTGGACGGTGCCGTCGGAGGCGATCCGCCAACCGGGGTTGTAGGCGATTTCCCAGATGAGTCCGTTGGGGTCCTGAATGTGGGCGTGGAACACCCCGCCGAACTGGCCCGGCTGCGGCGGCTTGAGAACTGCGCCTCCGGCGGCCGACATGGTGCCGGCGAGTGCGGTCACATCCTCGGGAGAATCCACGTTGTGCGCCAGGGTGATGCCGGAAACCTGCGAATGATCGCCTAGCGCGGCGAGGTCCTCGTTGAACTTGTCTGCGAGGAAAAACCCCAGCAGCTGTCCCGGTGCGCTCTGGTAGAAGATGATCTCGCCTTCGACGTCCAGCAGGGGAGCCCAGCCCAGCGCTCCATAGAAACGCCGAGTGGCATCGAGATCCGTTGCGGCGACAGTGACAAAGTGCAGCTGCTGCTTCATGGGGCCAAGCCTAGATTCACGCTCAGACACCCACGAGGGGGATTGACACGCGATCGAACATATGTTCGCATAGACCTATGCGGTGGGACGGTCAGACGTTGGACGCCGACGATGGCGCGCTTCCGGGTTTGGAGCGGATCGGCCTGGTGCGCAGTGTGCGCACGCCCGAATTTGAGGGCATCACCTTTCACGAAGTGTTGTGCAAGTCGGCGCTCAACAAGGTTCCGGCGGTGTCCATGTTGCCGTTTCGGTTTACGGTCAACGCGTTTCGCGGCTGCGCACATGCCTGCCGTTATTGTTTCGCGCGCCCGACGCATGAATACCTGGAGTTCGACAGCGGTGCGGATTTCGACAACCAGATCGTGGTGAAAACCAATCTGGTGCCGGTGCTTCGGAAGGAACTGGGGCGCAAGTCGTGGAACCGGGAGACGGTCGCACTCGGCACCAATACCGACCCCTATCAACGGGCCGAGGGACGCTATCAGCTGATGCCGGGAATCATTGCGGCGCTGGCTGATTCTGGTACTCCGATATCGATCCTCACCAAAGGCACTCTGCTGCGCAGGGATCTGCCTCTGCTTGCCGAGGCGGCCCAGCACGTGCCGGTGAGCTTGGGGATCTCGCTGGCCATAGGGGATGAGGCGCTACACCATGAGGTTGAAGCGGCGGTGCCTTCGCCCCAGGCGCGACTATCGCTGATCACCGCGGCACGCGAGGCCGGTTTTGAACCGCAGGTGATGGTGGCGCCGGTGCTTCCGTTCCTGACCGACACGGTGGAGCATCTCGATGACCTATTGGGCCGGATCGCAGAGGCAGGCGCGGCCGGCGTGACGGTCTTTCCGTTGCATTTGCGCGGGACGACACGTGGCTGGTTCATGTCCTGGGTATCCCAGTCGCACCCCGAGCTCGTCGGTCGATACCGGGAGCTGTATCGCAAGGGCGCCTACGCGCCCGCCGAGTATCGGGCCTGGTTGCGAGAACGAGTGGGACCGCTGGTGAGCAAGTATGGGCTGGCCTCCCGCCGTGAGGAAACCCCATCGAGGCCAACAAAATTGGCGCGCACGCCAGAGATGACGCTGTTCTAGCGTCCGCCCTCGCCGCTGCCTCTATCTAGTTCAGGCTGTCGGCGTTGAAGGTGTCGCAGGTGCGGAAGTCGCCGGTGTTGTATCCCTGGGTGAACCATCGCTGGCGCTGCTCGGATGAGCCATGTGACCACGCCTCGGGGTTGACGCGCCCGGTGGCCCGCTTCTGGATTCGGTCATCGCCCACCGAGGACGCGGCCGACAATGCGTCTCGAATGTCCTGGTCCGTCAACGGTTTCAGGAACGGGACGCCGGTGCCTTCCTGAACGGTGGTCGATGCGTGCTTTGCCCAGACGCCGGCATAGCAGTCGGCCTGCAGTTCGGTGCACACGCCGCCGCCCGCCTGGCCCTCGGCGCAGCGGTGATTCTTGCCAAGTACGCCGAACAGGTTCTGTATGTGATGGCCGAATTCATGGGCCACCACATACTCCTGCGCCAAGGGGCCACCGCTGGATCCGAACTGGTCGACCAGCACCTGGAAGAAGCTGGTATCGAAGTACGCGGTCCGGTCGGCGGGGCAGTAGAAGGGGCCGACCTCGGTGGAGGCGGCGCCGCATCCGGTGTTCACCTGACCACTGAACAGTTTGACTCCCGGCCGCGGGTACTTCGGTCCGAGGATCTCCGTCCAGACGGCGTCCACCGAGTTCCCGGTGGCGATGATGCGGCAGTCCAGTGACTTATTCGCGTCAGCACCGGTCTTGCAGTGGCTGAAGTCCTCTGTCGGCCGCTGGGTCACGCCGGATCCCTGCTGGCTCGGTTGTTGTTGCAGGACCTGGCTGGGGTCGCCGCCGAGCAGCATGACCACCACCGCGATCAGCAACCCGCCGACGCCACCGCCGATGGCCATCTTGGGGCCGCGGCCCATGCCGCCGCCCGAGGTGGTGCTGGTGTCGATCTGCATGCCTTCGTTGAAGGTCATTGGTCCGTCACTCCCATGTCGTGTCTCTGCCACTCAGCTATCGGCTGCTGTCGGCTGCCGATACCTTTGCATACTCCACGAACGGGCGTATCGCTACATGGCGAAGAGTTCATGTCCGGCCCAGGACTTTCCGGCGGGGCCTTCGCCTCTGTGGCGCTGATCCGCATTACGATTCGATACGTGGCCGTTGACGTCGCCCTGCCGACCGTCGTCCGCACGCCGTTGGGGGACCTGCGTGGAACCACCGAAGGCGGTGTTTCGGTCTGGCGCGGGGTGCCCTATGCGCGACAGCCGCTCGAACAGCTTCGATTCCTGGCGCCCGTCCCGCTGGAACCCTGGGACGGAGTGCGCGACGCCATCGACCACGCGCCGTTGCCGCCGCAAGGTAAATCGTTCGTGGGGGCAGGCCGCGATGACCCCAAGATTCGTGGCGAAGACTGCCTGACCGTCAGCGTCTGGTCGCCGGACATCCACGCCAACCTGCCTGTCATGGTCTGGATCCCGGGTGGGGCTTTTGTCTTCGGTGCCGGGCAGCTGGAGTTGTACAGCGGAGCGCGCCTCGCCGCCAACGGCAATGTCGTCGTCGTCAACGTGACCTACCGGATCGGTGCCCTGGGCGGACTGGAGCTCAGCGCCCTGGGAGAGGGTTTCGACGACAACCTGGCGCTGCGGGATCAGATCGCGGCGCTGAAATGGGTGCGCGAGAACATCGCGGCCTTCGGCGGCGATCCCGACCGCGTCACCATCTTCGGTGAGTCGGCGGGGGCGACATCGGTGCTGGCACTGCTGGCGAGCCCGGCGGCGGCAGGACTATTCGGGCGTGCCATCGCACAGAGCCCCGCGCTGCCGCTGATCGCCGACAAGGCGCTGCGTGATCGGCGTGCTCACCGTTACATGGAGCTGCTCGACGTCACCGATCCCAGCCGGCTCAAGGTCTTGCCGCAGCGGGAACTGCGCCGCGGTGCCGCCAAATTGCAGATCGAAAGCGCCACCGATACGCCGATCCTCGGATATGGCCTGACGCACGGTACCGAGCTGCTGCCGCATCACCCCATCGAGGCGGCACGGCGCGGCGAGGTGCACCAGGTGCCGCTCATCATCGGGTCCAACAGCCACGAGGCCTCGATGTTCGCGCGCGTGAAACCGCCGATGCTGCCCACCACCGAGCCGACCGTCAACGGCTACTTCAATCGGGTGGGTCCGGAGTACCAAGACGCGATCATCGCCGTGTACCCGCGATACCCGAGCCGTTCGGCGCTGGTGGCGGTGGGCTCAGATGCCATGTTCGCCGCACCCATGTGGGCGTTCGCCGACGCCTATAGCGCCTTCGTCGACACCTACATGTACCGGTTCGACCACACCGCGTGGGGGCTTAAGCTCCTCGGCCTGGGCGCCACCCACGGCAGTGAGATCGTGCATGTCCAGCACAGTTATGGGTCATTTGTGGGGATGCTGCTGAGCCCGCTCGGTGCGCGGATGATGCCCTCGGTCGGGCGCCGCATGCAGCGGGCCTGGCTGGACTTCGCCACGGGCGAAGGGCCGAACGACTGGCCGACCTATGGGGCGGACGGCCGGCGTACGCGGATCATCCGGTCTCGCTCCGATGTCACCATCGAGGACCCGGATTCGGTGCGCCGGACCGCCTGGGCCCAGGTGCACTGAGTCTCGACGCGGCGCCCCGACAAGGCAGCGAACGCGGGCCGCTAGGCTCAAACGTCTAAACACTGGCCTTTTGTAAAACAAGCACTGTCGAAGGGATCTTTTGTGCTGCGCACTCACGACGCGGGTACGTTGCGGGAGTCGGACGCCGGACAGCGCGTGACGCTTGCCGGCTGGGTGGCTCGACGGCGCGACCACGGCGGCGTCATCTTCATTGACCTGCGTGATGCCTCCGGGGTGTCCCAGGTGGTGTTCCGTGATGACGCGGTGCTCGAGCAGGCTCATCGGCTGCGTGCCGAATTCTGCGTCGAGGTCACCGGTGTGGTGGAGGTCCGGCCCGAGGGCAACGCCAACGCCGAGATCCCGACCGGCCACATCGAGGTCAATGCCGCCGAGCTCATTGTGCTCAACGAGAGCGCGCCGCTGCCCTTCCAGCTGGATGAGACCGCGGGTGAAGAAGCGCGCCTGAAGTACCGCTACCTGGATCTGCGTCGCGAAGGTCCGGGCAACGCAATCAGGTTGCGCTCTAAGGTGAGCGCCGCGGCGCGCGGTGTGCTGGCCCGCCACGATTTCGTTGAGGTGGAGACTCCGACGCTGACGCGCTCGACCCCGGAGGGTGCGCGCGACTTCCTGGTGCCGGCGCGTCTGCAGCCGGGCAGCTTCTACGCATTGCCGCAGAGCCCGCAGCTGTTCAAGCAGCTGCTCATGGTCGCGGGTATGGAGCGGTATTACCAGATCGCGCGGTGCTACCGCGACGAGGATTTCCGCGCCGACCGGCAGCCCGAGTTCACCCAGCTCGATATCGAGATGAGCTTCGTGGACCAGGACGATGTCATCGCGCTGGCCGAGGAGCTTCTGGTCGCGCTGTGGGATCTGATCGGATATCACGTGCCCACACCCATCGCGCGGATCACCTATGCCGAGGCGATGCGCCGCTACGGCAGCGACAAGCCGGACCTGCGGTTCGGTCTGGAGCTGGTGGAATGCACAGAGTACTTCTCCGACACCAGCTTCCGGGTGTTCCAGGCGCCCTATGTGGGTGCGGTGGTGATGCCCGGCGGCGCCGATCAGCCGCGCCGTACCCTGGATGGCTGGCAGGAGTTCGCCAAACAGCGCGGTCACAAGGGTCTGGCCTATGTGCTGGTGGGGGAGGACGGCACCCTCGGCGGCCCCGTCGCCAAGAACCTGACCGACGCCGAACGCGATGGGCTGGCAGCGCATGTCGGCGCCAGCCCGGGTGACTGCATCTTCTTCTCCGCTGGTGCCGTCAAATCCTCACGGGCGCTGCTGGGTTCGGTCCGCGGCGAGGTTGCCCAACGGCTCGACTTGATCGCCCCCGACGCCTGGGCATTCGCCTGGGTGGTGGACGCGCCGATGTTCGAGCCCGCCGATGACGCCACCGCCGCCGGTGATGTGGCGGTCGGTTCCGGTGCCTGGACCGCGGTGCATCACGCCTTCACCTCACCGAAGCCGGAGTCCGCGAACACCTTCGATACCGATCCGGGGTCCGCACTCGCCTACGCCTACGACATCGTGTGCAACGGGCACGAGATCGGTGGTGGATCGATCCGCATCCATCGCCGCGATGTCCAGGAACGCGTGTTCAAGGTCATGGGCATCAGCAATGAAGAGGCCCAGGACAAGTTTGGATTCCTGTTGGACGCCTTTGCCTTCGGTGCACCGCCGCATGGGGGCATCGCCTTCGGTTGGGACCGCGTGACCGCGTTGCTCGCAGGCACATCGTCCATCCGCGAAGTCATCGCCTTCCCGAAGTCCGGTGGCGGTGTGGATCCGCTCACGGATGCCCCGGCACCGATCACGGCGGCGCAGCGCAAGGAATCCGGAATCGACGCAAAACCCGATAAGGCCGATAAACCGGGTAAGCCGGACGCGTAGCGCACGTGCTGCACGTCCGGGTCATCGCACCTGCCGATCTCTCCGATCAGGTGGTGGAGTTCCTTTCCACCACAACGGGGGTCGCGCATATCGTGCGTGTACCCGGGGTGGCGATCAGTCCTGCGGGTGATGTGATCACCGCCGACGTTGCTCGCGAGACGGCCAACGACGTGCTCGACGGGCTCAAGGCGATCGATATCGACAAGCGGGGATCAATCACCGCGGAGGTGCTCGATACGGTGATCTCGCAGACCGCCTATGAGGCCGAGGACGATGCCGAAGGTGACCCCGCCGATGCCGTCATCTGGGATGAGCTGATCGGGCGCACCCGCGAAGAATCCACTCTCAACCTGACGTTCCTGGCCTTCCTGTGCCTGGCCTGCCTGATCGCCGCAGTCGGCGTGGTCACCGATTCGCCGGTCACCATCGTCGGCGCCATGGTGGTTGGACCCGAGTTCGGTCCTCTTGCCGCGCTGGCAGTTTCGATCGTGCGGCGGAAATGGTCGCTGGCGCGACGGTCGCTGCTGGCATTGGTGGCGGGATTTCCGGTGGCGATGGCGGTGACTGCCATCGGGGCGCTGGTCGCCGAGGGCGCCGGCTGGGTCACCTTGAAGAGTGTGCGTGAGCTGCAGCAAGTCGACTTCATATTCCAGGTGGGGCCGTTCTCATTGGTGGTCGCGTTGTTGGCGGGCGCGGCCGGCATGCTCTCATTGATGTCGGCGAAATCGGCGGCGCTGGTGGGCGTTTTCATCTCGGTGACCACCGTGCCGGCCGCGGGATTCGCGGTGGTGGCGGCGACAGTGGGGGAATGGGAAATCGCTGGGCTGTCCGTGCTGCAGCTCGCGGTCAACCTTTTCGGCATCGTCCTGGCCGGGGTGTTGGTGCTGCTGGTGCGGCCGCGCGGGCTGCGCTAGGCGATATCGCCGATATCGCTGACCCGCTGATCGAACTCCTCGTCGGGATCGCCATGAGCCAGTGCGGGATCGCCGTACTCGTAGGGCCGTGAGACGAAGACAGTCCCCATGCCGATCTCTCGTGCGGCGCGCAGGTCATACGGATGTGCGGCCACCATCGCCGCGTCACCGGGCTTGATGCCGAGGTAGCCGAGCGCGCGCCGATACACCACCGGGTCTGGTTTGAAGCTGCCGAATACCTCTGCGGTGAGGACGGCATCCCACGAAATGCCCAGGCGTTTGAACAGATTCACCATGGTGGCCATATCGGTGTTGGACAGGGTCGCGACGACGGCCCGTGCACGCAGCCCCGACAGGCCGGCGGGTACGTCCGGCCACGGAATCAGGCGCTGCCAGCTGGACGCGACGAGCTCGGCGGTCGCAGCGTCCGGGCGCGGCAGCCCGAACGTCTCGCAGACGTCAGCGAAGCCGTGCGCGTACAGATCCTGTACCCGCGTCCAGTCGTCCACAGACTGGGCCAGGTTGGCGACGCGGTCGAAATAGTCCGCGCGCCAGGCACGAGTGAAACCGGCGGCGTCGACACTGGGAGCGTGCTCGGCAACCGCGCGCGACACGGGTTCGAAGAAATCCAGCAGCGTGCCCTGCACATCGAACAGGTATGCCTTGTACCGCAACGTGCCTCCGCTCAGTAGGTGCTCTTCGGTGGATCGGTGCGGGTGATGCCGGTGACGTCGATGACGGGAATCGACGACGGGCCGCGGTAGCTCTGACCGCCCGGCACAATGCCGGTCGCCGAGATCCAGGTGTTCTCCGGAAGCGCCGATGCCGACGCGGCCGCCGGACCCGTCATATGCAGCCGCGCCAGCTGGGCATCCGCGGCACAACACACGATGACGATCTTGGCCAGGTCGGTGTGCTCGCCCTCTTTGAACGTGAACCCGGTGACGGTGATGGTGCGACCGCTCAGCGTGTCCGAGGAACCGGCGGCAATGCGCATCAGGACCTCCGGCAGGGGCACCGAGGGCGCGTCGCCGGGTGGCAGTGGGGGAAAGGCCCGCCGGGGCGTGTTGGCTGATGCGCCGATGTTGGCCGGCGCGATGGAGCGCGCGCTGAGGGCGGGGGGCACGATGAAGATCAGCAGAACTATTGGCAGCACCAAAAACCATGTGGCGCCGTGCTTGTGGGTGTGGCCTCCGTGGCCGTCGTGGTCATCGTCATGGTCGGTGTGGCCGCGACGCACATCGCGGAAGATGGCGGCCAGACCGAGCCCGATCACGATGACCGCTGAACCGGCGAGCCACGGCAGCAGCCCGGGCTTGACGTAGCGAGTGAAGGTTCCGGTCACCGCGATCATTGCCACGCTGACCCCCAGCAGTATCAGCAGTGTGTTCTCCGTGTCGCGCCTCATGAGGTCCCCAGCACCGCCAGTCCGACACCCGTCGCGACCACGGTGGCCACCACGAATGTCAGCGGCGCGAATCGGGCCGCGAAGGGCCGTCCGAACATGCCGGACTGCATCGCGATCAGCTTCACGTCGACGGCCGGCCCCACCACGAGGAACACCAGCCGCGGAATCAGCGGCATCATCGTGATGCTCGCGGCGACGAAGGCATCGGCTTCCGAGCACAACGCCAGCACCACGGCCAGCAGCGCCATTGTCACCACACCCACCACAAGATTGCCCGCGAGATGCTCGAACACCCAGGCCGGAACCAGCACGTGCAAAGCCGCCGCAGCTACCGCGCCGATTGCCAGGTACGAGGCCGCCTGCAGAAAGTCGTGCCGCGCAGCCTCGGTGAATGTCGTCCAGCGCGAAGACGATCCGGCGTGCGCGGTGGGCAGCTTGCGAGTGACCCAGCTGTCCCGTCCCCACCGTGACCACGCCATGCCCATCACCATGGCGGTGAGCAGGGAGGCCACCGCGCGTGCCAGCACCATCTTGGGCTGGCCGGGGAACGCGACCGCGGTAGCGACCAACACCACCGGATTGATGGCCGGCGCGGACAACATGAAGGTGAGTGCGGCCGCACCGACGGATCCCGGTCCGTACAGTCGGCGCGCTACCGGAACCGAACCGCATTCACAGCCGGGCAGCGCCGCACCGCTCACACCCGCCACTGCCACCGCGGCGACGGATCGGTTCGGCAGCCACCGCGCCAGCCGTTCCGGGGTGACGAATGTCGCGACGAGCCCACTCACGATCACCCCGAGTGCAAGGAACGGGACGGCTTGAACGAACACCCCGCAGAACACCGTCCCGGCGGTCGCCAGCTTTTCGTTGCCATCGACAATCCCGCGTAACCAGCTCGCCGCCAGGGCCATCGCGATGAGTGCCACCACCAGGATCTCGGTCGAACCGAACCAGCGTCGGGACGAAGAGGCGGCCACCGTCATCCAGCCATCCTGTCAGCGCAACCTGAGAACGCGGCGCAGCAGTGGCACTCTGGTGTGGTGACCGATGACACACCCTTCAACCAGCAGCCCGCTGCGGTGATCAACGAATTCAACGACGGCATCACTCAGGAGTTCCGCACCAACGGCGGAGAGGTCGGCGGACAGTTCGCCGGTGTACCGATCCTGCTCCTGACCAATACCGGCGCCAAGAGTGGACAGCAGCGGCTGAATCCGCTGGCCTACTTCGACATCGACGAGAAGATCTACATCGTCGGCTCGTTCGGCGGCGCCGATAAGGACCCTGCCTGGGTGCACAACCTGCGCGCACATCCACATGCGCATATCGACATCGGAACCGACGGATACGAGGTGGTGGCCCACGAGCTTTCGCTGGGCGAGCGCGATGCGCTGTATCCGAAGGTTGTCGAGCAGGTTCCCGTGTTCGCCGACTACCAAGAGAAGACGGACCGCGCCATCCCGATCTTCGAGTTGCGCCGCGGCTAGTCGAGGAACCTGAGCGCCAGCGTCTTCGGCGCCTGGCACAGCCAGGCCTCGGTGATGAGTTCGGTGAGGTCCGGCGGCGGAATGGCATCCAACCGGGCGAGCACGATCGGGTAACCGTCGAAATGTGGCGTGGTGAAGTACACCTGCGGTTCCTCGGCGATCAGTGCGCGTTTGACGCCCTCATCGCCGACGCGGGCGCCCAGTATGTCGCCGTCGGGGGCCGAATCTCCCAGGGCTGCCAGATCACTCTTCCGCAACGGCCGTTCCCAGACGAACAGTTTTTTGCGCACCTTCCACACCCGTGGGGAGGTCTCGAGCGCCTCGGGAAGCCCCGATGCGGCGCCTGTTACGTCATCCCAGGTGGCCACAGGTTCATTGTGCCCTGAATCGCAGGCCATGCGGGTGAGGCCAGGTTATGGTGGGATCAGCCGATGGGCATCAAGGTGGCGCTGGAGCACCGGACCAGCTACGTATTCGACAGACTCGTGCAGGTGCATCCGCACGAGATTCGATTGCGCCCCGCTCCGCATACCCGAACTCCCATCGAGGCGTACTCGTTGCGCATCGCCCCCGACGATCACTTCATCAACTGGCAGCAGGATGCCTTCGGTAATTTCCTTGCCCGCGTGGTGTTTCCGGAGCGGACCCGGCGGCTATCGATCACCGTCGGACTCATCGCGGATCTGAAATCGGTCAACCCGTTCGACTTCTTCATCGAGGAGTGGGCCGAACACGTCGGGTTTGTTTATCCGGCGGCGTTGGCGGCGGATCTGGAGCCCTACCTCAAGCTGGTGGACGAATCCGTGCCCGGTTCGGGTCCCGGTGAACTGGTTCAGGCCTGGGTGTCCAACTTCACGATGGCGCCCAACACGCGCATCATCGACTACCTCGTCACGCTCAACCAGGCGCTGTGCTCGGATGTCGGTTACGCGGTGAGGTTGGAGCCTGGCGTCCAGAGTCCGGACACGACACTGGCGGTGGGTATCGGTTCCTGCCGTGACACCGCCTGGTTGCTGGTATCAATCCTGCGGCAGAAGGGGCTTGCCGCCCGCTTCGTGTCCGGATATCTGGTGCAACTGACCTCGGATATCATCGAAATCGACGGTCCCTCAGGGCCGGTCGCGGATTTCACCGACCTGCATGCCTGGGCCGAGGTGTACATCCCCGGTGCCGGATGGGTGGGGCTGGATCCCACGTCGGGGTTGCTCGCCGGCGAAGGGCATATTCCGCTCTCGGCGACTCCACATCCGTCGACGTCCGCCGCCATCTCGGGGGCAACCGATATGTGCGAGTCCACCCTCGATTTCTCCAACACCGTCACCCGGGTGCACGAAGATCCACGAGTCACGCTGCCGTACACGACAGCGGTCTGGGAGGCTGTCACCGCATTGGGTGCGGAGATCGACACCCGGCTCGATACCGCCGGAGTGGGGTTGACGATGGGCGGCGAGCCGACATTCGTGTCGGTCGACGACCAGGTCGCCGAGGAGTGGACGACGGCGGCCGACGGACCCCAGAAGCGGATACGTGCCTCCGACCTGACCGCACGCCTGAAAGCGCTCTGGGCACCAACAGGTTTGGTTCAGCGCAGCCAGGGAAAGTGGTACCCCGGCGAACCCCTGCCGCGGTGGCAGATCGGTTTGCAGTGGAGGCGCGACGGCCAGCCACTGTGGTCTGACCCCGAGCTCCTCGCCGACCCCTGGGCCGAGGACCGTCAGTGGTCTACCCCGGAGGGCGCCGACCGCGCGCTCCTGCTCGCTCTGGCGGGTGATATCGGGCTGCCCGAGAGTCAGGTTCGCGCGGCGTATGAGGATCCGTTGAGTCGACTCGCCGCATCCGTTCGGCGTCCCGAGGGAGATCCCGTCGCGGCGGCCGATGACCCAGTACCGCAGGAAGACTCGGAAGACCGACGTTCAGAATTACTGGCCCGCCTGGACGATCAGGTGACCGGGCCGGCCGCGTACGTGCTGCCCCTGCACCGCGGGGAGGACGGCGGCCGCTGGGAAAGCGCCGACTGGACACTGCGCCGCGGACGGATTGTCTTGACGCAAGGAGAGTCCCCGGCAGGTCTGCGGCTCCCACTGGACTCCATCTCCTGGCAGCCGGCGCCGCACCCCACCGAGGCGGACCCTCTCAGCGCCACCGCCGAACTTGGCGCACAACGTTCCGGCGCGGACGCCGTCGTCGTGCCCGCTGACGGAGCACCCCCCACGGCCCTGGTCGCCCAGATTCGCGACGGGCTGCTGTATCTGTTCCTGCCGCCGGTGCAAAGCCTCGATGACTTCGTGGACCTCATCGCGCGCATCGAGGCCGCAGTCACCTGCCCGCTGGTGATCGAAGGGTACGGACCGCCACCGGATCCTCGGCTGGAAGTCATGAGTGTCACGCCCGATCCGGGGGTCATCGAGGTCAACGTGACCCCCACCGGGAGTTTCGCAGAACAGTCCCGTCAGCTGCAGGTGCTGTACGAGGAGGCGCGGAAGGCGCGGCTGACCACCGAATCATTCGACGTGGACGGCACCCACACCGGCACCGGCGGCGGGAACCACATCACGCTCGGGGGCCGGACCCCGGCGACGTCACCGTTGCTGCGTCGCCCCGATCTGCTGGTGTCGCTGCTGACCTACTGGCAGCATCACCCCGCGTTGTCCTACCTGTTCTCGGGACGGTTCGTCGGCACCACATCGCAGGCCCCTCGCGTAGACGAAGGCCGCGAAGAGGCGCTGTACGAGTTGGAGATCGCCTTCGCGGAGATCGATAGATTGACGAAGGCACCCGATCGCGATCCTTCCGCAAAGGCCGCTCCTTGGCACGTGGACCGGGCGCTGCGGCATTTGCTGACCGATATCACCGGCAACACCCACCGCGCGGAGTTTTGCATCGACAAGCTGTACAGCCCCGACAGCGCCCGCGGGCGTCTGGGCCTGCTGGAGCTGCGCGGATTCGAGATGCCGCCGCATTTCCAGATGGCAATGGTTCAGTCGCTGCTGGTACGCGCGCTGGTGGCAAGGTTCTGGGAGCAGCCGCTGCGCACACCGTTGATTCGCCATGGCGCAAACCTGCATGGCCGTTACCTGTTGCCGCACTTCATTATTCACGACATTGCTCAGGTTGCTGCCGAGCTGCGTGCGCACGGCATCGCCTTCGAAACCAGCTGGCTCGATCCGTTCACCGAGTTCCGGTTTCCACGGATTGGCACCGCGGTGTTCGACGGCATCGAGATCGAACTGCGCGGGGCCATCGAACCGTGGCGGGTGCTGGGGGAAGAGGCGACCGCCGGAGGTGCCGCGCGATACGTGGATTCCTCGATCGAACGTGTGCAGGTGCGGGTGATCGGCGCCGACCGGTCCCGATATGTGGTCACGTGCAATGGCGAGCCCATCCCGCTGCTCTCGACCGCCAACCCGGACGTTCAGGTGGCCGGCGTCCGGTACCGCGCCTGGCAGCCGCCCAGTGCGCTGCATCCGAGCATCACCGTTGACGACCCGCTGCGCTTCGAGCTCATCGACACGGCCAACGCGCTGTCTCGCGGCGGCTGTACGTACCACGTGTCGCACCCAGGTGGCCGGTCCTACGACGACCCGCCCGTCAATGCGGTGGCCGCCGAGGCACGCCGTGGGAGGCGCTTCGATGCCACCGGTTACACCACCGGTCGAGTCGATTTGTCAGACTTGCGCGAGAAACAAGCCCGCATGTCTACCGATGCCGTGGCGCCCGGCATCCTTGATCTGCGCCGTGCGAGAACGGTGGGGCGCAGGTAGGCGGTCGATTGGGCGTAGGAACGGCAGCGTAACGGGAAGGAAGGTACGACCGGTGGCAGCACCTGCTTCGGGGGCTCCCGTCGGACCCGACTTCTCTCTTGCCGATAACCCGCTGATCGGGCAGTACCGCAGTATTCGTGCCCAGGGGTCACTGTTCGAGGTTGGACGGCGGGGCAGCCAGGCGGGTTACGACGAGTTCCTGGCGCCCGACGGCAGCGTCCGCCCGGCCTGGACCGACCTGGCCGACGCCATCGCGCAACGTGGCCGTCCCGGTTTGGACCGCCTGCTCGATCGCGTCCGCACCCTTGTCGACAGCGACGGCATCACCTACATGGATCCCGGGCGCGTCTCGACATCTGTGCCGGCGCCCGATGCGCCCACTCATCCGGTGCCGTGGCGTCTGGATGGGCTCCCGCTGCTTGTGGACTCCGACGACTGGGACGCCCTGGAGGTTGGTCTGACGCAGCGGGCCACGCTGCTGGACGCCATCCTCAGCGACCTGTACGGGCCGCAGGAGTTGATCAGTTCCGGAGTGTTGCCGCCACAGCTGCTGTTCGCACATCCCGGATATGTGCGCGCGGCTCACGGCATGGCCTTGCCCGGCAGGCATCAGCTGTTTCTGCTCGGCAGTGATGTCGGCCGCACCGGCACCGGCGAGTTTCGGGTGAATGCCGATTGGACGCAGGCGCCGTCGGGCGCCGGGTATGCGATGGCGGACCGCCGCGTGGTGGCTCACGCCGCCCCCGATCTCTACGAGAAGGTGGCGCCGAGGCCGACCTCATCGTTCGCACAAACACTTCGCCTGGCACTCATCGATGTCGCTCCGGAGTCGATCGAGGATCCGTCGGTGGTGGTGCTCAGTCCCGGTATCCACTCGGAGACATCCTTCGATCAGGCGTACCTCGCATCGGTGCTGGGTTTTCCGCTGGTCGAGTCCGCGGATCTGGTGGTGCGTGACGGCAAGCTGTGGATGCGGTCACTGGGCACCCTGCGCCGGGTGGACGTGGTACTTCGTCGCGTCGACGCCGCCTATTCCGATCCGCTGGATCTGCGCGCCGACTCACGGCTGGGAGTCGTCGGCTTGGTCGAGGTACTTCGCCGGGGCGCGGTGACCGTCGTCAACTCGCTGGGCAGCGGGGTATTGGAGAACCCGGGCCTGGCTCGTTTCCTGCCGGAGCTGTCGCAGCGGCTGTTCGACGAGCCGCTCGCCTTGTCCGGAGGTCAAATCTGGTGGGGCGGCATCGATGCGGAGCGCTCGCATCTGCTCGCGAACGTGGGCTCGCTGCTGGTCAAATCAACAGTGGGGGAAGAGGTTTACACCGGACCATTGCAGTCAGTGCAGACCCTGGAGACATTGCGGGCGCGCATCGAGGCGGCGCCCTGGCGCTGGGTCGGTCAGGAACTTCCCGAGCTGTCGGTGGCCCCCACGTATCTGCGCTCCGGCGCCCTCACCGCGGCGCCGATCGGTATGCGACTGTTCACGGTGGCACAGCGCGGCGGTTACGCGCCGATGATCGGCGGTCTCGGATACGTCGCCGCTTCCGGATACTCGGGATCGACTCTCAACAGTATTGCTGCCAAAGATATTTGGGTTCAGCAGCCGGATCGCGATCAGACCGAGCGGGCACTGACGGTGGCATCGCTGGATCTACCCACCGGTCGATTGGCGGGCGCCGACGCGGTCAGCTCACCGCGCGTGTTGTCCGATCTGTTCTGGCTGGGGCGGTATGGAGAGCGTGCGGAGAATCTGGTCCGGCTGTTGTCCGTCACCCGGGAACGGTTCCACGAGTACCGGTATCGGCAGTTCATGGAGGCCAGTGAATGCGTCCCGGTGCTGTTGAAGGCACTTGGCGACATCACCGGTACCGACACCGGCTCCGAGGATCTGGGCACCCAGTTGTGGTCATTGACGGTGGACAAGGAGCGAGTCGGGTCCCTGGCGCAATCGGTGGAACGGCTTGGTCTGGCGGCCCGCGCGGTTCGGGATCAGATGTCCAATGACACCTGGATGGTGCTCGGCGGCATGGACCGGGCCATCGCGACAGCAGGGGTCGAGTACGACGATTCCACGCGGTCCGGCGGTAGCCCCACCCGTGCCGACGATACGGTGCTCGCCGCCACCCAGACTCAGGTATTGGCAGGACTTCTCGCCCTGGCAGGCCTGGCGGCGGAGTCGACGGTGCACGATATCGGCTGGACGATCATGGATATCGGCAAGCGCATCGAGCGCGGTCTCGGCCTGACGGCCCTGCTGCGTTCCACGCTCACGACGGTCCGCGGCCGTGCGGCCGAGCAGTCCGTCACCGAGTCCACCTTGGTGGCGTGCGAGTCCTCGGTGATGTATCGCCGCCGCACTCGGGGCAAGATCAGTCTCGAGGCTGTTGCTGATCTGCTGCTGTTCGATGCCGTCAATCCGAGATCGCTTCTGTATCAAGTGGAGTCGTTACGCACCGACCTCAAGTC
Organism: Mycobacterium sp. D16R24; assembly: GCF_002013385.1. Taxonomy (NCBI): domain Bacteria; kingdom Bacillati; phylum Actinomycetota; class Actinomycetes; order Mycobacteriales; family Mycobacteriaceae; genus Mycobacterium; species Mycobacterium sp. D16R24. Next base: position 67,990 of record NZ_MAEV01000018.1, read on the forward strand.
ATTGCCGAGTGCCTCGGGAACCTCACGCCCGGAGCGGTTGGTGGAGGACTTGGTGACACAGCTGCGGCGGATCGATCCTGCCGATCTGGAGGTCGCGGGCGAGGACGGCCAGCGCGACACACTTGCAGATACCCTCGACAACGTCCATCAGGCGTTGCGCGAACTGTCTTCCGTGGTCACCAAGACGCACCTGTCGATGCCGACCGGTATGCAGCCACTGTGGGGCCCCGACCCGAGGCGGAGATTGCCGTGACCGATGGTCCCCCGGCGGGCGCCGCATCCGTGATCCAGTACCAGGTGACGCACCGCACCCTGTACAAGTACTCCGACGACGTCACCAGCTCGTATGGGCGCGGCTACCTCACGCCGCGTGACACCGATTGGCAGCGTTGTGAATCGAACGAACTGATCGTCGAACCAGAGCCCTCGGACAGTTCCACCGGCAGGGATGTATACGGAAACCTCAGCTCGTACTTCCACGTCACCACCCCGCACCGGGAGCTCAGCGTGACCGCCCGCTCGATCGTGGATGTCAGCACTCCGCGGCCTCCCGCTGCGGGGTGGGAGCAGGCGTGGGAGCTGGCCCGCCCGGCATACGGGGAATCGACCGGGGCCGGCGCACTCGCCGCCGAGTTCGTGCTGGACTTGGTGCCCCCCGAGATTACCGATGATGTACGTGCCTATGCCGCGGTGAGTTTCACCGCCGGGCGCCCGCTCGGGGAAGCTGTTGTGGACCTGATGGGCCGGATCTATCGCGACTTCCAATACCGGTCGGGGTCCACCACCATTTCCACCAAGGTCAGCGAAGTACTGGCCGCGGGGGAGGGCGTTTGTCAGGATTTCGCCCGCATGGCGGCCACCGCGCTGCGCACCCAGGGGCTCGCGGCGCGCTACGTATCCGGTTACCTCGCAACCAATCCGCCGCCCGGGAAGCCTCGCTTGGTCGGCGCCGACGCCACCCATGCGTGGGCGGCGGTGTGGGTACCGCCCGATGGATGGGTCGCGTTCGACCCGACGAATGACACGATGGCCGACGCGCGGTATGTCACCGTCGCGTGGGGTCGTGATTACGCGGACGTACCGCCCTTGCGCGGCATCATCTACACCGATTCCGAGAGCAGCACGATCAAGGTCTCTGTGGACGTGGCACCGTGTCAGGAGAGCCCCGCTCGTGCGTGACTTCATCTGTCCGCAGTGTGGCCAGCATCTGGCGTTCGAGAACTCGGTGTGCCTGGCCTGTGGCAGCCATGTGGGGTTCTCGCTCGGGGACAAGGCTCTGCTGGTCATCGCCCAGGACGACGGGCCCGGATTCGTTGACTCGGACAATCATCACCTGTGCGCGAACCTGCATGTAGCCGAATGCAATTGGCTGGTGGATGGCACTGGAACGGATACGTTGTGCGCGTCCTGCGTGCTGACGCGCACTCGGCCCAGTGATTCTGACGGCACGGCCTTGCCGGCTTTCGCCGAGGCAGAGAAGGCGAAGCGCCGGCTCATTGCCGAGCTCGCCGAGCTGCGATTACCGGTGACGGGGCGAGACGTCGACACCGAGTTCGGACTGGCCTTCGATCTGCTGTCCAGTGAAGACGAGCAGGTGATGACGGGACACCACAACGGGGTGATCACGCTGGATCTCGCCGAGGGCGATGACGTGCACCGTGAGCAGCTTCGTATCTCGATGGATGAGCCGTATCGCACACTGCTCGGGCATTTTCGTCACGAGATCGGGCACTACTTCTATTACCGGCTCGTCGAAACCTCTGCGGACTATGAGCAGAGGTTTCGCGCGCTGTTCGGCGATCCGGATGCCGACTACCAGGCAGCACTTGATCGGCACTATCAGCAGGGTGCGCCCGAGGGCTGGCAGGCGAGTTTCGTTTCCTCCTATGCCACCATGCATCCCGCCGAGGACTGGGCGGAGACCTTCGCGCATTACCTGCATGTCCGGGACACGCTGGACACCGCCGCTGCCTTCGCGCTGGCGCCCGCGGGCGGCACCTTCGATCGCAGGGTGCTGGGCCCCAGCGGATTCGACACCATCATCGAGATGTGGCTGCCCTTGGCGTGGTCGCTGAACATGGTCAACCGCTCCATGGGGCGCGACGATCTGTACCCGTTCGTGCTGCGCGGTCCGGTGCTGGAGAAGATGCGCCTGATCCACGAGATCGTCATGGCCGTGGGAGATGCCGCGGCCGGGTGACTACCCGCCCGGGGTGGCGAACACGAACAGGGCCATGAACGCGACATTGATGAAGAAGGTGGCCTCTACCAGGCTGACGGTTATGAAAAACGGTGTGAACAAGCGGTTCTGAGATTCCGGCTGGCGGGCTACCCCGGCGATGAGCTGTGCTCCCGCCATGCCGTCACCGATACCTGCGCCGATCGCACCGCCGGCTAGCGTGATCGCTCCGGCCAGTAGTGCGTTGCCCATGAGGAGTTCAGTGGCCATGATGTGCACCTTTCATCGTCGTGGCATCCAACATTGCGGCGATGATGTCCACCGCCGCCCCGATACCGTCCTCGCCGTGAATGAGTCGTGAGAGACGTTGGGCTTCTTGGCGATACCGTGACTCGGTGATCACCTCTGTGATCGATGCCGAGAGCTCGTCGGCGCGAAGCGACGTACGCGGCAGTGGTGTACAGGCGGCGCCGAGTTCAGACAATCGGTGGGCCCAGAACGGTTGGTCTATGATGCCCGGGACGGGTATGCAGGGGATGCCGGCCCGCAGCGCGGCCGCAGTCGTACCGGCGCCGCAGTGGTGTGCGGCAGCGGCCATTCGTGGAAACAGCCACGAGTGCGGAACATCGTCGACGGTGATGACGTCATCGCCCAGGCCGGCGAGTCCGGCCCACCCGCGTTGCACCACCGCCCGCACCCCGGCCACACGTATCGCATGGGCGATGGTTTCCGACAGCTCTTGCCCTCTGGCGGTGGCGGTGCTGCCGAAACCGACGAAGACGGGAGCGGGGCCGTTGTCGAGAAATTCACTCAGTTCTCCTGGCGGTAGCCAAGTTTCATCATGATCGGGCCACCAGTAGCCGGTCAGATGCCAGTGTGGTCGCCAGTCGAGGGGGCGCGGGACGACGTGACGGCTGTAGCCGTGCACGATGGGCCAGCGCGTGGCTCGGATGTTGTGATAGCGGCGCAGCGATGCGGGGGCCAGTCCGAGATGGTGGCGCAGACCATCGATGAGCGGCGTGTAGATCCGTTCCCCGGACTGGGCAAGGCGCCACACCAGCCGGTTACCCCAGGTGCCAAACGACCGGACGGTCAGGGGCGGTGGCGCAAATTCGGCAGTGGGACAGGCCGGTTGAAGACAGAGGCCCGCGCTGGGTATGTCGAGCGCCTCGGCAACGTGATATCCGAGCAGGGTGCCAACTGGGCCCTCGGCCAGCAGCACATCGGCATCGTGCGCCGTTTCGGCCATGGCCTCGCCGACTCCCGCAAGTCCGGCCCGCATCTCGGCGAGAGCTGCCCCCGAGGGGCGCATCCGTGTGCCGTCCACAAGTGCCTGACCATGCTCGGAGTCGCGGGTTGCCGCCTCGGTATCGCCGGGTAACAGCCGGAATTCCAGACCGGCCGTACGTACCAGGTGTGCGTAGGGTTCTTGCGCGGCAATGGCCACGTGCGCAGACAGGCTGTCGCGCAGCCGTTTTCCCAGCCCGGTCAGCGGCGCCACGTCCCCGCGGGTGCCGTATGCGCTGATCACGATCGTTGTCATGGTGCTGCACCGACGGCTTTGGTGAACATGTCGACGAGCTGTTCTCCGTATCCGATGGCGTCGTAGTCCGGGTCGCGTCCCAGCTCCCACACGGCGCCATCAAGCGCCGCCCGCAAGGCGTTCTTCATGAACCGGGGTGACACCGACTCGAACTCACCGGTCGCGACACCATCGGTGAAAATCGCCTCTGGATCCATCGCGGCGAACTCGGCGGGGGGTGCTGCGCCGGCCGCTGCCTGGTCGAACCGCAGACCATCCTGGCTGCGGTAACCGGTGATGATCTCCAGTAGGGCGATCGCGGCCACTCGGTTACTCACCACGAATTCGATATTGGCTCTGATGTAGCCCGTGAGACGTGCGAGTGCGGTGGTCTCTGCGTGCACTGCAGGCACGATGACGGTGGCCGCGCGGGTGAAGACTTCGAGCATCACGGATTCGATGACCTCGGTTTTCGACGTGAAGTGATACAGCACCGCGCTCTTGGCCACTCCGACGTGCTCGGCAATTTTCGCCAGCGATGTCTGTGGGTACCCAGCTTCGGCGAGCACCTCGATGGCGCCGGCGACTATCTGTGCCCGTCGGGCCCGTTCTGTGAACGTCAACGTCTCTGCAGACCGCATGGTCTTAAATTAGACCGATCGGTCAGGACGCGCAAGGGCAACGTCTGCGACCAACACTGGCAAATGCATGAATGTGAATTCTGAGATGAGTGTGTGCCGCCCCACAGTCTTATAAAGACGGGGTAAGGTGAGGCGGTAATGACGACATTATTGGCAGACCCCGTCGCGCAGGTTATCGCCACAGCTGAGGAGTTGCTCTCCAAGCGCGCGGGGGCGACCGTGACGTTGGCTGAACCCGAAGATCTCGGTGGCAGCGGGCCTGCGATCGTCATTCGGGTCCGTGCGGTGCAGAACCCGTTTGCGTTGCCGAAGTCCATGGTGATCAAGCAGGTCCCCGAGGGCGGATCGGATGCCGCCGTGCTGCGCGAGGTCGTGTCGTATCAGTTCGCAAACTCCCTGACCGCCAAGCATCGGCCCGGCCCGGAGCTGGTTGCTTACTCGATCGCCGAACGGCTCATCGTGCTCACCGACCTGGGATCCGCGCCCACCATGTCCGAGCTGCTCGCAGAGCGCAATCGTGCTGCGATAAACCACGCATTGATGGCGTGGGCGCAAGCCTTGGGGCGGATGCATGTCGCCACGGTGGGGCGCGAAGGTGACTTTGCTGCGCTGCTCCGGCGCCTCGATGTCAAGAAGGCCGATGTCGACCCGACACAGCAGCGCCTCGGCGGAGCGGACACCATCGCCCCACTGCAGCAGATCCTGAGGAGCGAGTACTCCCTCGAGGTGCCGCCAGCACTGATTCCGCGCCTACAGCAAACAGCAGAACTCTTCGGGAGGGGTGGCGTTCGAGCCTTTAGCCCTTCCGAGGTTGCGCCCGACAACATCCTGGTCACCGAACACGGTGTCCGAATCCTTGATTACGAGTGGGGCGGATTCCGCGACATCGTGCTGGACATCGCGCACGCACTCACTGTCTATCCGGAGTTCCTCGGCGCCACCGAACGCGGGGAAGTCGCCGAGCTCGACGATGCGATGACCGAAGCGTGGCGCTCCGATGTGGTGTCGATCGCCCCGGCACTGGCCGATGATGAGACACTTGCGCGACGCGTCCTGGATGCGCGATTGATGTGGGTGTGGCTCGCCACCCACGAGTACTTCACCATCGACCTTGACCTCGACGATGACACAGTGGCCCTGGGAAACCCCGCGCCCAGCCATCCCGCGCTTCTTGGGCGCTGGATGGAACTACATGCGGCCGCCGAGCGTGTGGGTGACCTTGTCGTGGCGGCCCATGCGGCAGACGTCATCGCGGCGCTACGCGGCGAGACTTTTACCGAGGACTGAGCTAGAGCTCGAACTTCATTCGGTCAGTCTGATCGAATCATGCCCGAGAGCGGCCGGGGTGGCGCATTGCGCATCACCGGTCATCGCCGCGCAGGTCACCCTCTCCCGCCGGTGGCGTAAACAACGCCTCGTGCCGGTGCCTGCAGCGTGAGCTACTGAACGGCAACCGAATCCGCTGTTAGCGTCGCTCCCAATCAGCGCGGTCCGTAGGGAGGCAGATGGTATCGGCGTCGACGGACGGTCCGGGGCTCCTCGAGGCACCCTCTGCCCGTATCAGACGCGCCGCTTTACGGCGACCGATATCGCGTAAAGTGCAGTCGCACAATCAGATCCGTCGGATGGTAGTTCTCGTTCTGCCATTCATAAGCCTTGCGCTGGTGGTCGCCGGATGGGATATCGCGGTGCGCCTTGAGCTGTTCTCGGCTCGACTGTTGCCGTCGCCAGGCGCCGTGGTGGCGGCCGCGCGTCAGATGTATCTGGAGGGCACGTTGCTCACCGACGCATCGGCGAGCTTCCGGCGGGCATTGCAGGGTTTCCTCCTCGGATCCGTCATTGCCGTGACGGTTGGAGCCCTGACCGGTCGGAGCCGGATCGCTCGGGCGCTGCTGGAACCGACCATCCAAGTGCTGCGGCCAATTCCGGTGATCGCGTTGGTTCCGTTGGCCATTCTGTGGTTCGGGATTGGTGAGGAGTCCAAACTCTTTCTCACCAGCCTGGGCGTCTTTTTTCCGGTCTGGGTGAACACCCACACAGGCGTGTCATCGACTCGGGATGACTATCTGCGGGTCGCCGCATCCGTCGGTGCGTCGCGTTACCAGACATTCAGCCATGTGGTGATTCCGGCATCGCTGCCCTTCGTCCTGGTGGGGCTGCGTCAAGGCATCGCCGCCTCACTGATTCTGATCGTGGCCTCGGAACAATCCGGGGTGGCTGAAGGTCTGGGATTCCGGCTTGACCAGGCCCGGCTATTCAGCCAGCCCGAGCGGTTGTTCGCATGCCTGGTGGCGCTGGGGGTCGTCGGAGCACTCGCCGACCAGATCTTCCACCGGCTCACCCGGCGGCGCGTGCGCTGGGCGCAGGAGCAGGCATGACGGCAGGCGGCATCGACATCGCCGGATTGACGGTGCGCTACGAGGGCGGTTCGGCAGTCGTGGAGGATCTCGATCTGACCATCGACGGCGGCGCGTTCGTCGCGATTCTGGGACCGTCGGGATGCGGAAAGTCCACGGTACTCAACTCAATCGCGGGATTCGTTCGGCCGACCGAGGGTTCTGTGCGCTTCGACGGCACCGCTGTCACTGGACCGGGTCGCGAGCGGGGTGTCGTGTTTCAGCGAGATGTGTTGTTCCCCTGGGCATCCGTGGGCAGCAATATCGAATTCGCGTTGCGGGCTGGAAAGCTCGGACGTGGCCTACGGCACGCCAAGGCGCGCGAGTTGATTCGTGCCGTTGGGCTCGACACCGATGTGATCTCGAAGCTGCCACACGAACTGTCAGGCGGTATGCGCCAACGCGTCGGTATCGCGCGGGCGTTGGCCAACGGCCCGCGGGTGCTCCTGATGGACGAACCGTTCGGCGCACTCGACGCACTCACCCGCCAGCAGATGCAGGACCTGGTCATCGCGTTATGGGGGCGCAGCGAGACGACGATCGTCTTTGTCACTCACGATGTGGACGAGGCGATCCGGATAGCGACCTCGATTGTGGTGATGAATCGCAGTGGGGGGATCGCCGCTCACCTGGCCAACCCGCTGCCCAGACCGCGTCCGGCGAGCCGACTGGCCGAGTTCGACGCGTACGCCGGGCTACGCCGGCGGCTGCACGATCTGCTTCACACCGACGATTACCCGGTATCCATCGGAGAGGAAACAGCATGAGCGCCTTGCCTAACTTCACGAAGCTATCCGCTTTGATAGCAACGACTCTGGTCGTATTGGGCGCCGTGGTGGGCTGTGCGGGGGACAGGAGCGGCGATGCCGAATCTCTCACGCTGGGCTGGGTGGTGGACCCGTCCTGGGCTCAGGTGCCGGTGGCCCGTGACCTCGGTTACTTCACGCAGCAGCACGTGAACGTCAAGATCGTGCCCTTTCCGACAGGCGCAGCTGCGCTGGAAGCGCTGGCCGGAGGCGCCGTGGACATCGCGAACGGCGGCGACGTCCCGACATCTGCGGCCGTGTTGAAGAATCCACGCATCCGAGTGATAGCCGACGGATCCCGTTGGCCTGAAGGCCGATTCGTGGCGCGGCGATCGGCGGGAATCAATTCGATCGCCGACCTTGCGGGCCGCAAGATTGCCGTTCCGCTGGGCAGCAGCGCCCATTTCTTCGCGAGTAAGTTCCTGTCGGACGCGCACGTGGAGGCCGACCTCGTGCACACCGGACCTGCCGAGATTGTGACAGCGATAGCCAATCGGGATGTTGATGCGATCGCGGTATTCCAGCCCGCGTTGAGCAAGGCGGTCGACGCGCTCGACGGTGATGTCATCGAGCTGCAGGGTGCCCAGAAGTACAACCAGCACAGCCTCTTTCTCGCCAACGCAGATGCCGTCGATTCCAAGAGGTCTGCCGTGTCCCGCTTCGTCGCGGCGGTGGCCCGGGCCGACGGACCGCTGACCGAGCGCAGGCCCGAGGCGCTCGCCGCTGTCTCCAAGGCGGTGGGACTCGACGCCAAACTGATCGGGGTAGTCACCGCGGAGTTCGAATACAAGACCGGTATCGGTGCGGAGCTGGCACCTGATCTGGCGGATCGTGCGCGGTGGGCGCAGGGTATCGGGCGGATTCCGGCAGATCAGAAGCTGCCCGATTATCAGAGCGTGATTGTGCCGTCGTTCGTACAGGAGAACCACTCGTGAGCGGTGTCGTGCTACTGGGACTTGGTGGAACCATCTCTATGCACGAGACTGACGCCGGAGCGGTTCCGGTGGCCGATGCCGCCGAATTGACCACGGCAGTATCGGGTTTCAGCGCTGCCGAGAGCCTGGCGTTGGTGGGCGGCTCTGAGGTGGACTTTGATCTGCTGGAACGGCTGGTGCGGCGTGCCCGCGAGCTTGTGGCCCGGGGTGCCGACGGGATTGTGGTGACCACCGGAACCGACTCCATCGAGGAGGTCGCCGCGTGGCTCTCCTATCGCGAGAACTGGTCGGTGCCAGTGGTGGTGACCGGTTCGATGATTCCCGGCGCCCGCTCGGACAGCGACGGGCGCGCCAATCTCGCAGATGCGCTCGCGGTAGCCGCATCGGGAGCCGATGTCGATCCCGTGGTGGTTTTCGCGGGAAAGGTGCTTGCCGGCCGGGAGGTCGTGAAGGTCTCCGGGGTGGTGCGCGATGCATTCGATGCCCCGGGTCGCGGCGCGATCGGGACGGTGGCCAGCGGCATAGTCCGATGGCATCGAAGGCCGGAGCGCATTGCTGCCCATGGTGATCCGAAAGACGCACTGCAGCCGGTACCGCTGGTGATCGGGGCGCTCGGTGACGATGGCGCGCTGCTACGGGCAGCCGGCGACGGACGATCCGTGATCGTGGTTGCAGCCAACGGTTCGGGAAACCTCTCGCCGAGGCAGGCGGCGGCGGCACGCGACCTGATCGACGGTGGCACACTTGTCGTGATCACCACGCGGGCGGTGGACGCTCGCGTCGCCCCGACCTACGGTTATCCGGGCGGGGGAGCCGGACTGGCCGCGCACGGAGCACAATTCGCCGATGGCGTCTCGCCGCATCGGGCGCGACTGTTGACCACCCTTGGGGTAGCACAACGCAGAGACCAGGACGGGCTGCGCGCACTCATCGAAACGGAGGTGCGGCCGTGACCGATGTGCTGGTCTCACCCGATGTTCGCGAGCTTGCGCGCTTCACCACCGAATTGGTGGCCAAGGGGCAGCCGTGGTGTGAAAACAGCCTCGATGGCCCGGCACGGACACCCGAGGAAGAACGTATCGCCCGCCCGCTGGCCGACCTATTGGAAGGCTGGGGCTTCTCAGTGGAGCTGGTCGGGCGTTCGCCACATCGACCGAATGTGCTGGCTTATAAACGGTTCGGTGATGGTCCGACACTCATGCTCAACGATCATTTGGACACCTATCCGTCTGGGCCGCCCAGCCGCTGGCAGATATGCACCGAGAGTCCCTATACGGCAGTGGAATTAGATGGCCGTATCTACGGGCGAGGCACCTCGGACACCCGTGCCAACCTGGCGGCATTGTTGACGGCCGCCAAGCGCATCGTGGACGACCCGCCGCTGCATGGCGCGCTGTTGGTCGCACTGACAGTGGATGAGGAACGCAATGGCGTCGAGGGCTCCCAGTACCTGTTGGAGCAACAGGGCCTGCGGCCGGACGCGTCCATCACCGTCGAACCCACCGCGTGGCGCGATGGCGACGACAGCGGAATAGCCTTGGCGGTAGCCCAAACCGGGCACGCACTGCTGGACATCACCGCACATGGCCATTCGAGCCACATCTGGCGACCGGATACCGGCGTCAACCCGGCGCAGTTCCTCGCAGAATTTCTCGCGGGCCTGCGAACCCGTCCAGTGCAGGACTGGCCGGTGTCGGTGGTCGGCCTGGGTGCGGGGGAAGCGGGAATGGCACAGTTCACACCCCTAAGTGCGACGGCGCGTATCGCGGCGGTGAACGTGGGACCACAGGTGGCGGCCGGGGAGCTGCTCGCTGCGTTCCACCGGCGTCTGGCCGAGGAGAGTCCGGAGGGCATCACCGCCGCAGTCGAATACGTCGACGGTCCGACCTTTGTCGCAGGCACGCATCGCGTGGACGATGACGATCCGCTCGTAACGGCGATACGTCGCTCCTATCGGCAGGTGACCGGCGAGTCTGTCCGCACCTACACAAAACCCGCGTTCAACGACACCATCCGATTCCGGCATGCGGGCATACCCGCGGTGACCTTCGGCCCGGGAGATGACGGTTGGGCGGTCTATGACGAGAGCATCTCCTTGCAGACAATGTCCACAGCGATACAGGTCCTCGAACAGGCTGTGCGCGAATATCTTTCAGCCGAACGGAACGGTGATACATTCCCGAACGTGTCGAGCATCACACCTGTACGTCATCCAACCTGACATACAAGGCCGATCATGTCGTTGACTTGACACATCAGGACGTGCAGGGTTTATAGCGCACCTCATATCTCCATAGCCTCAACGCTGTTCGCCATGACAGCGTTGTCAATCGCTGCGAAACATCATCCGCGCGTAGATATTTGAGGTGACTGGTGACATCGAACAACATTGTGTTCTCCGAGGAGCTTGACCTCGTCTTCGAGGCCCTGCAGTCGGTGGCCACAGAGGCGCTCCCCGAGCTCACCCCAGAATCGGAGATCGCGGACCTGGGCTACAGCTCGGTGCAGACCCTCGAGTTCCTGACGCATATCGAAGAGGTCACCGGGGTCCGCCTGCCGCCACGTGAGCTGGTCAGGGTGAAGACGATCGCCGACCTGGCCGCAGTCGTACGCGCACATCTGGCCGCTGAGCTCGCCGGCTGATGGACGCGCACCGCGGGAACGGTCCGTCGGAGCCGCTGGCCATCGTGGGGATGGCCTGCCAGGTACCGGGGGCCGGAGATGTCCGATCCTTCTGGCAGATGCTGCTGCGAGGCGAGACTGCTGTCGGACAGATCCCGCGGGAGCGCTGGGAGCATGGGCCGTTCTTCGATCCGGACGGTAAGCGTCCCAACACCACCTACACCGACGTCATGGCCGCGGTCAGCGGTATCGACCGGTTCGATCCGCTCACCTTCGGGATTTCGCCGCGGCAGGCCGAAGTCATGGATCCGCAGCACCGCATTCTGTTGACAACCACGCGCGAGGCGTTGGAGGACGCCGGCTTCGATCAGGAGAGCTTCGCGGGCCGCAGCGTCGGCGTGTACGTCGGTATCTCGACATCCGATTTCCGTGAGGTGGTGGTGAGTGCGCCGCTGCGTGGAGTGCAGCTGGGCGCCGGTGAATTCGGGGATTCCTCGAATCTTTCCGACATCGATTCGCGGGCGCTGACCGCCGACGTTCCGGTGGTGCGACCGTTCACGATGCCGGGCTCGCTGCTCAATATGTCGGCCGCGATGATCAGCAGGGCATTCAATCTGCGTGGTCCGTCGATGGCCGTCGACGCCGCCTGCGCGTCATCACTGGTGGCGCTGAACAACGCTGTGCTCGCGCTGCGGTCACGGCAATGCGAGGTGGCGATCGTTGCCGGAGTGCACCTCAATCTGGTGCCCGATTCGTTGGTGATGTTCTCGAAGATCGGTGCCGTCTCAAAGTCCGGTGTCTGCGCCCCCTTCGACGCGAGCGCAGACGGATTCGTGCTGGGTGAGGGAGTGGGCGTCATCGTGCTGACCCGCGAGGACACCCTGCCCGCGCGGGGCGAGGTACATGCCTGGTTGCGTGGCGTCGGATGCAACAACGACGGTGCCGGAGCCGGGCCGATGGAGCCGCAAGCCGCGGGGCAGCGCGCCGCGATCGAATTCGCACTTGCGGACGCGGGATTGGATCCCGGTCAGATCGACTATGTCGAGGCGCACGGTACTGCCACCCCGGTCGGTGATGCGGTGGAGGTCGAATCGTTGAGCTCTTGCCTGGCGCACCGCGGGGATCTACCGCGGTATCTCGGCAGTGCGAAAGCCAATGTGGGGCATGCCATGTCCGCGGCCGGGCTGATCGGTCTGATCAAAACGGCGCTGGTGTTGCGTACCGGGATCATTCCGCCGCAGCCGAACATTCGCGAGAAGCGAGAGGCGCTGAACCTGGAGGAACGCGGTTGGCGCATCGCCGAAACGGCGACCACGCTGCCCGCCGTGCCGGTACGGCCGCACGTGGCGGGTGTCAGCGCGTTCGGATTCGGCGGAACCAATGTGCACGTGCTCCTGGAGGCGGGTCAGCCACGTGACGTCGCGCGCGCAGGCACACCACGGGACTCCTGGGTGATACCGATTCGCGGTGAGAACGCGCGCGATATCGAGGTGCGTTGCCAGTATCTGCTGGACGATATCGACGCCACCCCCGACCTGGACCTCGGGCAGGTGGCCCGGACGCTCACGCGCCGGGAGGACCGCGGAGTGGAGTTGCTCATCGTGACCGGCTCCATCCTGGAGCTCCACGAACACTTGCGTGCCGCGCTCGCGGTGCTCAAGGCGGGCGGTGAAATTCCCACGCGGATAGGCGATGACGTCTGGTATCGGTCGGCCAAGCCGGCCGCTGCGATCCCGCGGGTCTGCTTCCTGTTCGCCGGTCAGGGAGCACAGACCGTCAACGAGCTCGCCTCGTTGAAAGCCGCAGTGCCGGAGGTGAATGCGACCATCGAACGTCTTGCCGCCGCGGCACACAGCCCCGGGCTGCTCGACGTGATGTATCCGGCCGAGCACACACCGGCCGCCGCGCTGGCGCTCGCCAGCACCGACCGTTGCCAGCCGGCTTTGCTGATCACACAGCTGGCCGTCGCGCAGTATCTGGCCGGCGCCGGAGTCGTTCCCGACGTGGTACTGGGCCACAGCGTCGGTGAATTCGCGGCGGCCGCCACCGCGGGAGTGCTCTCCGACGAGCAGGCGGTGCGTTTCGCCGCACGGCGGGGAGAGGCGATTGCCCATGCCGACATTCCAGCCGGTGGGATGATCGTGTGCCGAAGTGACGAGGCCACGCTGCGCGCCCTCGTCGAGGGTGTCCGGTCGGTGTGGGTGGCCAACCACAATGCTGCGGATCAGATCGTCCTCGCCGGAACCACCGACGGATTAGCGAGCGCCAGTGCGCTACTCACTGGCGCCGATGTTCCATACAAGGTGCTGAACGTCTCGCATGCGTTCCACAGTCCGCTGCTGGAACCGGCGAACCGCGACATCGAGGGGCTGATTGCAGAATTGCCTATCCGGAACCCGGAAATACGATTCATATCGTGCATCTCGGCGTCCTCGTATACCGATGCGGAGGGGATCCGCGCACGGTGGCGTGAGCACGCGCTCGCATCGGTGCGTTTCTCCGAGGCCCTCGGTGCCCTGGGGGACGCGGACACCGTCTTTCTTCAGATCGGTGCGGGACGTGCCCTGTTGAACCTCGCACGGTCCGCGGGCGCTCCCATGGATCATCTGGTGTCGGTGGACACCGACGAGCATGCACGTCTGCTCAATCGAATACTGGCCCAATTACGGTCGGTCGGCGTGCCCGCCGGTCTGGACGGCACGTCCGATCACCCGGGCGCACTGCTGACCACGCGGCCGGTTCCCGCCAAGTCACTCTGGCCGGTGAAGAAACGTGAATCGCGGCGCACCCTCGCGGCGATCCCTCAGGACAGCTCTCCGGCGAAGCGGACACAATCCGCGCCTATCGGGAAGGAATCACCCCTCGTGCAGGACATCATCTCGCTGTGGCGCGAACAGACCGCGCTACTCACCACGGTGTTGGGCAACCAAACCATCGAACTGCCGCCGGTTGCTCAGGCCGTGCCTGCGATACCCGCCGCGTCGGCACCTCCCACGGCGGCGAACCCGCAGCGTAAACCCGCGAATCAAAACAGCCCCGTGAATCGAAACAGCAATGCGCTCAACGAGATCGCCCGCATTGGATCGTATGACGCGGCGGCGCTCACCGCCGGACACCTCCTCGTCGGTGATCTGGGTTTCGACTCGCTGATGCTGACGGAACTGTTCAAGACCCTGCAAAAGGGCAACCCCGACTTGGCGCTGCAGGACTTCAGTGCCAAGGAACTCACGGTGGGCAATGTCGTGGCGCTGGCAGCGGGCGAAACCGCAGTTGTTGTCGCGAAACCCGAGCCCTCCGCTGAGGTGCTTGCCGAGCGGGTCACGCGTGAGTGCACGATCACCGATTTCCCGGAGTGGCAGGCGCTGGACAAACGGCTGAAAGACCTCGACAGCGAGGGCACCGAGAACCCGTACTTCACGGTGCACCAGCAGGTCGTCAACGACACCACTCGCGTGGGCGATCGTGTGCTGATCAACTTCTCGAGCTACAACTACCTCGGACTGTCGGGAGATGAGCGGGTCACCGCCCGCGCGCAAGAGGCGTTAAGTCGTTACGGCACATCGGTTTCCGCGAGTCGGCTACTTTCGGGGGAGAAGCCGGTGCACCGCGAACTGGAGGCGGCCATCGCGCGGCTGCTGAAGGTCGAGGACGTCGTCACCCTCGTCGGCGGTCATTCCACGAATGTCACTGCCATCGGCCACATTATCGGTGAGCAGGACATCGTGCTGCATGACGCGCTGGCGCACGACAGCATCATGCAGGGCTGCCGTTTGTCCGGTGCGACGCGTCGGCCGTTCAAACACAACGACGCCGCCCATCTCGACCAGTTGCTCGGTACCGTTCGCGACCGATACCGCCGAGCTTTGGTGGTGATCGAAGGCGCGTACAGCATGGACGGTGACATCGCGGACCTACCGGCGTTCATCGAGGTGGCCAAGAGGCATGACGCACTGCTCATGGTCGACGAGGCGCACTCCATCGGGGTTCTCGGTGCGGGCGGCGGCGGCATCGGCGAACACTTCGACGTGGACCGTTCTCAGGTCGACATCTGGATGGGCACCCTGTCGAAATCGCTGTCCAGCTGCGGCGGCTACCTCGGCGGATCGCGCGAGCTGATCGATTACCTCAAATACAGCCTGCCCGGCTTCATCTACAGCTGCGGGCTGCCACCGGCTTCGGCCGGGGCTTCGCTCGCCTCGATCGAGATTCTGCAGGCAGAGCCGGAACGCGTTGCCGCGCTGCATGCCAACGCCGACTACATGCGTGCGGCATTCGCGGGCGCCGGTCTCTCCTTCGGCGACAGCAGCGGAACACCGATCATCCCGTTCGTGGTGGGCGATTCGCGCAGATCGCTTCTGCTGGCCGCGCGGCTGCGTGAAGCCGGCATCAATGTCGATCCGATCCTGTACCCCGCCGTGCCCAACGATCAGACACGACTGCGCTTCTTCGTCACGGCCAGCCACAGTTTCGAGCAGATCGATCGCACCGTGAAAATCCTTGCGAACCTTGTCAACCCCGCAACCCAGCACCTGAACGGAGCGTGACGATGTTCGATATCGATAACCCGCGGTCATTGGTCACGGCGCTTCAGGCCAATGCCGCGTCAACCACCCGCGGATTGACATTCATCGGCGACGACCGCGGCGAGGTGTTGGTGCCCTTCGCTGAGCTGCTGGGTGATGTGGCCCGCGGTGCCGGCGCATTGGCGGCGCAGGGCATCGCGCCGGGTGATCGGGTGGCGCTGGTGGTGCCGGACACCCGTGAATTCGTCACCGGGTTCCTCGCGATCGTGTGGCTGGGTGCCATACCCGTGCCGTTGTACCCGCCGACGAGTCTGGGTAAGCAGGACGCGTACCTGGAGTTTCTCGAATCAGTGTTGTCCTCCAGCGGATCTCGTGGACTCATCGCACCGCAGTGGGTCGATGAGGTGCTGAACCTGTCGGCCAGATTCGGTGCCCAGGTGGCCGCCGTCGTGCATACCGAGACGATCACTGCCGGTGGCGATTACGTGGATGCCGCCCCGCGTGCCACAGATCAGGTCACCTTCCTGCAGTTCACCAGTGGCAGTACCGGAAAACCGAAGGCCGTCCGGGTGACCGACGCCTCGCTGTGGGCCAACGCGCACTCATTCCTGACCAATCTGCACTGCCTGGAGGCGCAGAAGTATCCCACCGAGCGCCTGGTGAGCTGGCTTCCGCTGTACCACGACATGGGACTGATCGGACATTTCCTGAGTGTGGTGCTATTCGGGCTGCAGGCAACGTATCTGCCCACCCTGGCCTTCCTGCGTGACCCGGGCATCTGGCTCGACACGGTATCCCGCCATCGCGGAACTGTTTCTTTCGCACCGAATTTCGCGTTCGCCTTGACGATCAAGAAGGCCGCGCCGCCCGCGACGGGGGAGACCGCGTGGGACTTTTCCAGCATGCGGGTCTTCGGTTGCGGTGCCGAACCGATCAACGCCGAAGTGCTAGATGCCTTCATCGAGGCGTACGCGCCGCACGGACTCACACAAGAGGCCGTGATGCCTGCCTACGGCATGGCCGAGGCCACCCTCGCGATCACCTTCGACAGCCTCGCCAGCCGCTTCGAGCGTCTGCCCATATCCGGTGCGGCATACCGGAATGAGGGTCTCGTGGTCCCCGCCGCCGTGGGCGATGACGTCCTCACCTTCGTCAGCTGTGGGAAGGTTCTCGACGACCGGCACCGCGTGCGGATCGTCGACGACGCCGGGCGAGAGCTGGAGCAGGGACGTGTCGGCGATGTTCAGTTTCACGGACCATCGGTCGCGGCCGGATACTTCGAGAACGAGGAGGCAACCCGCAATGCCTTCAGTGTCGACGGGTGGCTGAGCACCGGCGATCGCGGGTTCATCGTGGACGGCAACCTGTACGTCACCGGGCGTAAGAAGGACATCCTCGTCGTCAACGGGCGCAACTATGACCCGCAACAAGTGGAATGGGCGGTAGAGGACGTGCCCGGAATTCGGAAGGGCAATGTCGTGGCCTTCTCCGTCCCGGGAGACGTCACCGAACGGGTGGTGATCGCCGCCGAACGGTCCGGTAAGGCCGAAGACGACGACAATGCCGCGCAGGTCACGAAGATCAGGCGTTCGGTGTCCGATCGCACGCGGCTGGCGCTGGCCGATGTCGTGTTGTTGCAGCCGGGTCAGCTGCCCAAAACCTCCTCGGGAAAGGTGCAGCGTTCTCGCACCCGTGACCTCTATGTTCAGGGGGCACTCGCCGATTCGGTGGTGGCCACCCGCAGCCACGCGCACGCCGTTCCGATCACGGTCTAGTCACAGGGGCGCGTCGTAGCCGGACGCGGCGCTGACGCGTTCCTACCATCGCCGGGTGGCTGATCGCTATGGCACCGACATCCTGTCCAGCAACCCGCATGCTCCGCGGCGTCCTCAATCGACCGAGGTCGCGGCGATAAAGGGCCTGGTGGTCGAGGATGCCCAGACGGGCTTCGTGGGTGCGGTCGTGCGGATCGAGTACGGCCGGATGGATCTGGAGGACCGGCACGGACGCGTCCGCGGATTCCCGGTGGGGCCGGGATATCTCATCGACGGCAAGCCGGTGATCCTCAAGGAGCCGCTGCGGCACACACCCACCAAGCCGTCCAGGAGTGCATCAGGATCGGTTGCGGTACAAGGTCTTAAGGCACGCACGGCGTTGGCCAGCCGAATCTACGTCGAGGGCCGTCACGACGCGGAGCTCGTCGAGCAGGTGTGGGGTCACGACCTGCGCGTCGAAGGTGTGGTCGTCGAGTACCTGGGCGGGGTGGACGACCTCGCGGCCATCGTGAAGGAATTCCAGCCCGGTCCGGGGCGTCGGCTCGGGGTGCTGGTTGACCACCTGGTGAAGGGGTCGAAGGAATCACGCATTGCCGAAACGGTGCAGAAGGGCCCCTACGGCGAGCACACCCTCGTGGTGGGGCATCCGTTCGTCGACATCTGGCAGGCGGTCAAGCCCGAGCGGATCGGACTGCATTCCTGGCCCACCGTGCCGCGGGACATCGAATGGAAGCACGGCATCTGCCAGGCACTGGGCTGGCCGCATGGCAGTCAGACCGAGATTGCCGAGGCCTGGCGCCGGATCCGCGGCAAGGTGCGCACCTGGACAGACCTGGAGCCCGCCCTGATCGGCCGTGTCGAGGAACTGATCGATTTCGTCACGCTGCCTGACCAGTGACGGGCTGCACTGAACCCGTCGGACCCACGTGGTAAGCCTGAGACGTGTCAGACAGCCTGTTCGACGTGCCCGGGGGCGGATTCGACGTGGCCCCTGTGGATGCGGGGGTGGCGTCGAACGCGCCCCTCGCTGTCCGAATGCGCCCCGCGACTCTCGATGAAGTGGTGGGGCAGGGGCACCTGCTCAAGCAGGGCTCGCCATTGCGTCGCCTCGTCGACGGCTCCGGAGCGGCCTCGGTCATCTTGTACGGACCGCCGGGCACAGGGAAGACAACTCTTGCATCCCTGATTTCGGGGGCCACCGGGCGCAGGTTCGAAGCGTTGTCGGCGCTGTCCGCGGGCGTGAAAGAGGTGCGAGCGGTCATCGACGATGCGCGCCGTGCCGCCGTCCATGGCCGCCAGACAGTGCTCTTCATCGACGAGGTGCACCGGTTCTCCAAGACACAGCAGGATGCGCTGCTTGCGGCGGTCGAGAACCGGGTGGTGCTGCTGGTGGCCGCCACCACGGAGAATCCCTCCTTTTCGGTGGTGGCGCCTTTGCTCTCACGCTCGCTGATTCTTCAGCTGCAGCCGTTGGGCGACAACGATATTCGCGAGGTGCTCGAGCGGGCGATTGCCGATGAGCGCGGGCTCGGTGGTGCGGTGACCGTGGACCCCGAGGCGCTGAGCCTGCTGGCGCAGCTGGCCGCGGGCGATGCGCGGCGCGCACTGACCGCGCTGGAAGTCGCCGCCGAAACAGCTGAAGGCGCGGGCTCGGTCATATCCGTCGAAGTGGTCGAGCAGTCGGTGGATCGCGCCGCGGTGCGCTACGACCGCGACGGTGACCAGCATTACGACGTGGTGAGCGCCTTCATCAAGTCGATCCGGGGCTCCGATGTGGACGCCGCGCTGCACTATCTGGCGCGCATGCTGATCGCTGGGGAGGACCCGCGCTTCATCGCCCGGCGGCTGATGATCCTGGCCAGTGAGGATGTCGGCATGGCGGACCCCACCGCGTTGCCGTTGGCCGTGGCGGCCGCCCAGACGGTGCAACTGATCGGGATGCCGGAGGCGCAGCTGACCCTGACCCACGCCACCATCCACCTCGCGACCGCGCCCAAGTCAGGAGCGGTTCCCGCAGCACTAGGGGCGGCGATGGGTGACATCCGGGCGGGGAAGGCCGGGCTGGTGCCGCCGCATCTGCGCGACGGCCACTACAGCGGCGCCGCAAAACTGGGCAACGCTGTCGGATACGTGTACCCGCACAACGACCGCGACGGTGTGGTGGCGCAGCAGTATCCGCCCGATGAGCTGGTAGGTGCTGATTACTACCAGCCCACCGATCACGGCAATGAACGTGACATCGGGTCGCGACTGGACAAACTGCGCGCCATCATTCGGCGTGGGCTGAAGCGCTGAGTTGTGATCGAGTGTGCGGATTTTGTCGGTTCTGGCCAGAAAAACGACACAAATCGCACACTCGGCATACTGGATGACATGGTGTTACGTATGCGTGTGGTCGCGGGGGGATTGCTGGCATCGCTCGCGGTGATGGCAGCGCCCGCCGTGGCGTGGGCAGATCCGGAACCCGAACCGGGACCTGAGCCCGTCCTCGAAGATCCAGGGCCGCCGCCACCCGCGCCGGTTGACCCGTGGGTGGAGCAGTACGGCCGCGACGTCGGAGCGGGCGCCGCCGGTAATGCCGCGGAGGCCGGAGCCGGCATCCTGCTGAGCCCCTTCCTGGGGCCCTTCACCGGTCTGGCGACCGCGCCCATCGGTGGTGCCGTCGACAGCTCGATTCGCGACGCGCCTTAGCTGGCCACGGGCCGCGCTTGCTGCGATCGGAGTCAGTGCCCATTCATGTGTGTTGAGTGTCTCTTTCCGGTTAGCTCGGTGAATTGTGACGGAGCAGATACTCGGTGGCGGTACCTCCTGACCTTGGCGTATACCGGCGGTAGGTAGGCGCACCGGTAGGGTGGTCCGGTCAGATTCCCCCAGCTACACGCAAGGACGACATGCAGACACACGAGATCCGGAAGCGATTCCTGGACCACTTCGTGAAGGCCGGTCACACCGAGGTACCGAGCGCCTCGGTGATTCTCGACGACCCCAACCTGCTGTTCGTCAATGCCGGCATGGTCCAGTTCGTGCCGTTCTTCCTGGGGCAGCGCACGCCGCCGTACAACACAGCCACCAGCGTCCAGAAGTGCATTCGCACGCCGGACATCGACGAGGTGGGCATCACCACCCGGCACAACACGTTCTTCCAGATGGCCGGCAACTTCTCCTTCGGCGACTACTTCAAGCGCGAGGCGATTGAGCTGGCCTGGACGCTGTTGACGAATCCGGTCTCCGAGGGTGGGTACGGTTTCGAGCCGGAGAAGCTCTGGGCCACCGTCTATCTCGATGACGATGAGGCCATCGGGCTGTGGCAGGAAATCGCCGGGTTGCCGCTGGATCGGATTCAGCGCCGCGGTATGGCCGATAACTACTGGTCCATGGGTATTCCTGGCCCGTGCGGCCCGTGTTCAGAGATCTACTACGACCGTGGCCCCGACTACGGCATCGAGGGTGGCCCGGAGGCCAACGAGGACCGCTACATCGAGATCTGGAATCTCGTGTTCATGCAGAACGAGCGTGGCGAGGGCACCTCCAAGACGGACTTCGAGATCCTCGGGCCGCTGCCGCGCCAGAACATCGACACCGGTATGGGTGTCGAGCGCATCGCGTGTCTGCTGCAGGGTGTCGACAACGTCTACGAAACCGACCTGGTGCGGCCTGTCATCGACTGCGTGGCAGCAGTCGCCCCGCGCGGGTACGGGCAAGGCAGCCACGAGGATGACGTGCGCTACCGCGTCATCGGCGATCACGCGCGAACGGCGGCGATCATCATCGGTGACGGGGTCAGCCCCGGCAATGAAGGCCGCGGCTATGTGCTGCGCCGCCTGCTGCGCCGGATCATCCGCTCCACCAAGTTGCTTGGCGTCGAAAGGCCCATGATGGGCGAGCTGATGGCTGTGGTCCGTGACGAGATGGGACCGTCGTACCCCGAGTTGGTGACCGACTTCGAACGCATCAGCCGAATCGCCGTTGCCGAGGAGACCGCTTTCAACCGCACCCTGGCTTCCGGTTCGAAGCTGTTCGAGGACGCCGCGGACAAGACGAAAACGGCCGGAAGAAGCACGCTTTCGGGTAGCGATGCGTTCACCCTGCACGACACCTATGGATTCCCCATCGAGCTCACCCTCGAGATGGCGGCCGAGGCCGGGCTTTCTGTGGACGAGAGCGGCTTCCGGGATCTGATGAACGAGCAGCGGCAGCGCGCCAAGGCCGACGCTGCTGCGCGCAAGCACGCCCATGCGGACCTGACGGCATACCGCGAACTTGTTGACGCGGGGCCCACGGAATTCACCGGGTTCGACGAATTGGATTCGCAGGCCACGATTCTGGGCATCTTTGTCGACGGTGCCCGGGTGCCGGTTGCCTCAGCGGGCACCAAAGCGGAAATTGTGCTGGACCGCACCCCGCTCTACGCCGAATCGGGTGGCCAGATCGCCGACATCGGATCCATTCGCGGAGACGGGACCAACGTGACATCGCAGGCGAAGGTCTCCGATGTGCAGAAGATCGCCAAAACCCTGTTCGTACACAAGGTCACGGTGGAATCCGGTGAGTTCGTAGAGGGTGATCAGGTGGTGGCCTCGGTGGATCCGCAGTGGCGCCACGGCGCCACTCAGGGGCATTCGGGCACGCACATGGTGCACGCCGCGTTGCGGCAAGTGCTGGGTCCCAATGCCGTTCAGGCAGGCTCGCTGAACCGGCCCGGATATCTGCGTTTCGACTTCAGCTGGCAGGGAGCGCTCTCAGAGGCACAGCGGCAAGAGGTGGAGGACGTTGCCAACAAGGCGGTTGAGGCCAACTACCCCGTCAACACCTTCGTCACCAACCTGGACCAGGCCAAGTCGATGGGCGCGATGGCGCTCTTCGGCGAGAACTACGGCGACCGAGTGCGTGTGGTCGATATCGGCGGACCGTTCTCGCTGGAGCTGTGCGGAGGGACGCACGTGGCGAGCTCCTCCCAAATCGGACCCGTGACGCTGCTGGGGGAGTCCTCGGTGGGCTCCGGGGTCCGCCGCGTGGAGGCCTATGTCGGGCTCGACGCGTTCCGGTACCTCTCCAAGGAGCGTGCCCTGATGGCGGCGCTGTCCTCGACGCTGAAGGTGCCCTCCGATGAGGTTCCGGGCCGGGTCGCCACCCTGGTGGATCGGCTCAAGGTGGCCGAAAAGGAATTGGAGCAAACACGTTTGGCCTCGGTGAAGGCCTCCATCGCGACATTGGTGAACAACGCCGAACGCCTGGGCACTTCGGTCGGCACCGTCACCGTGGTAGCGCACCGGCTACCCGATGGCACCGGCGCGGGTGACCTGCGCAGCCTGATCGGCGACATCCGGGGCCGACTCGGCAGTGACCCGGCGGTGGTGGCCCTGATCGCGGCCGGAGACGGCTCGGTGCCCTTCGTGGTGTCGGTCAATAAGGCCGCTCAAGATGCGGGGCTGCGTGCCAACGACCTCGTGGGCGCCATCGGATCGGCCGTGGACGGTCGAGGCGGCGGTAAGTCCGACACGGCGCAGGGATCCGGTAAGGATCCGTCCGGCATTGACGCGGCGCTGCAGGCGCTGCGTGAACAGATCCGCCAGGCCTGAATCGAGTGCCCGACAGCGAAGCTCCCACCCCGGATCGGCCCGGGCCTGACGACCCGGGCCGAGGACGTCGTCTCGGAGTAGATGTGGGTACCGTCAGAATCGGCATCGCATCGAGCGACCCCGACGGAATTCTTGCCACTCCAGTGGAGACGGTTCCGCGGGATACAAAGGAAGACAGCGATTTTCGCCGTATTGTGGAGTTGGTCGAGGAGATGAGCGTGGTCGAGGTCGTTGTCGGCTTGCCGCGCAACCTGCGTGAGGGAACGGGGGCGTCCGCGCGCGACGCGGCGGGGTTCGCCCGTGAGCTGGGCGTGCGAATCGCCCCGGTACCGGTGCGCTTAGTGGACGAGCGTTTCACTACTACTACCGCCCAGCGTTCCCTGCGTGAGGCAGGAGTACGGTCTCGTCAGCAGCGCGGCATCATCGACCAGGCGGCAGCGGTGGCCATTCTGCAGGATTGGCTTGAGCAGCGGCGCCGGTGCGGCAGTGAAGGGGGCACGCGTTGAGCGACTGGCGCGACTGGGACGATCGCCAGGAGCCCGACGACGACTGGGGAGGCGGCCGCCGGGCCGTACCGGTCGCGGTCGGTCCTCGCCCTCGGGAGACTCGTCGTGAACGGGCGCGGCGCAGGGCAGCGGCCCGGCGTCGGCGCAACGCCGGACTCGCAGGCCTTGCGTTGGTCATCATCATCACGGTCGCGGCCGTCGTCGGCGGAGCCACATTGTGGGACAGCCTGTTCGGTGCCGATGCCCCCGTGACCGACTATTCGGGGTCCGGAGTCAAGGACTTTGTATTCGAGGTACATCCCGGCGACACCACCAAGGTCATTGGGCAGCGCCTGAAGGATGAGGGCGTGGTGGCCACCCCCAGTGCGTTCACCGATGCCGCGCAAGGCAATCAGGCCATCGCCGCGATTCAGCCCGGCTTCTACAAGCTGCGCACCAAGATTCCGGGTAAGGAAGCCGTCGCACGTCTGGCCGAGCAAGACAACCGAGTCGGTCTGCTTGTCATTCCCGAGGGGCGTCAGGTCGACGATGTCTCCGCGGTGGCCAATGGCGCGATCACCGAGGGCATCTTCACCCTCATCGCGCGTGCCTCTTGTGTGGATCTGGACGGCAACAAGCACTGTGTGGCCGCATCGGACCTGCGACAGGCCGCCACGACGGCGTCGCAGGCCGAGCTTGCGGTCCCGGAGTGGGCGTCCAACGGGGTCAACGCCGTACGCGACGACCATCGCCGCATCGAGGGGTTGATCGCCGCGGGGCGGTGGGACTTCGACCCGATGGCTGAGCCGGAGCAGATTCTGTCCTCCCTGATCCGGGAGAGTACGGCGCAGTACCAGCGGCTGGGGCTGTTGCAGGCCGACGCGGCCGGATTGTCGCCCTACGAGGTGCTGGTAGTGGCCTCACTGCTGCAGCGAGAGGCCAAGCCTCGCGATTTCGCCAAGGTGGCGCGGGTGGTCTACAACCGGCTGGCCAAGCATCAGAAGCTGGAATTCGACTCCACGGTGAACTATCCGTTGGACCGCCAAGAAATCGCGACCACCGACCACGACCGGGAAAACAAGACGCTCTGGAATACCTATGTGTCGCAGGGTCTTCCGGCCACCCCGATCTCTTCGCCGAGCCCGGAAGCGCTACAGGCGGCCGAGCATCCGGAGCCGGGGGATTGGCTGTACTTCGTCACGATCGATGCAGAGGGCACCACGTTGTTCACCGCCGATTACAACGAACACCTGGCCAATATCGAGCTGGCCAAGAAAAACGGCATCCTGGACAGTGCGCGATGAGCCTCTCGGGTGAAGAGCATGAGCACGGCTGACGTTCGCCGTGCCGCGGTCCTCGGATCACCGATCGGGCATTCCCGCTCGCCCGATCTGCATCTGGCGGCCTATCGCGCGCTAGGCCTGACCGATTGGACCTACGAACGCATCGAATGCACGGCCGAGCAGTTGCCGGATGTGGTGGGCGGTGCCGGGCCCGAATGGGTGGGTTTCTCGGTGACCATGCCCGGCAAGTTCGCCGCCCTGGAATCCGCCTCGAGCTGCACCGAGCGTGCGCGATTGATCGGCGCCGCCAATACGCTGGTTCGCGCGCGTGATGGTTGGCATGCCGACAATACGGACGTCGACGGCGTATCCGGGGCGCTGCGTGCCGCCGGGATCGATCCCTCCGGGCACGCAGCGGTGATCGTCGGTGCCGGCGGCACCGCGCGGCCGGCGATCGTCGCGCTCGCGGCGATGGGTGTGCGGTCCCTGACAGTGGTGGCCCGTGATGCCGCCCGGGCGCAGGGTGCTCTCGAATTGGCGGAACGGGTCGGTGTGCCGGCATCGGTGACCAGATTCGATGATGCGGCCCTGTCGTCGGTGTGCGCGTCATCGGGCGTGCTGGTGAGCACCGTGCCCGCAGAAGCCGCCACCGCCTATGCGGAGTCCCTGGCGGCGGCTCCCGCGATTCTCGACGTTATCTACCACCCGTGGCCCACCGAACTGGCAGCGGCGGCGCACCGCCGCGGAGCAGTGGTGGTCGGCGGTTTGGAGATGCTCCTGAACCAGGCGTTTACCCAGGTGGAGCTGTTTACCGGGCAGCCCGCGCCGCGGGCGGCGATGACCGCCGCCCTGCGCTGAACGGTCAGAAATTCGGCTGTGCCGACCAGTGGCCGTCGCGAGATTCAGACTCGCGAATGGCGGTAAGACCTGCGGGAATCAAATTCATGGGACTTTTGGTCCCATCAGGTCTTGCATGGGATGCCGTGTCCCAGTAAATTGGATGGTAATTCGAGGAGGAAGCAATGCCGCTATACACCGTCCCCGGGCCGAGCGATTTTGACGCGGAGTACCTGCAGACCCTGCACACGCTGTCCGAAGGCTCGGTGCGTCTGCACTTCGATCCCTTCACAGACATCGACTGGGATGCGCCCGATTACCAAATCGATCGCAACGATCCGCGCTGGGTGCTGAACCCGGAGCTGGACACCCTCGGCGCCACGCAGTGGTACCGGGATCTGCCGCTCGACCGCCAGATCGAGATCGGCCGCTGGCGACTGGCCAATAGCGTCAAGGTGGGGCTTGCCTTCGAGAGCATTCTGATCCGCGGCATGATGCAGTACCTCATGAAGCTGCCGAACGGCTCGCCGGAGTTCCGCTACTGCCTCCACGAGATGACCGAAGAGTGCAACCACATCCAGATGTTCCAGGAGCTGGTCAACCGCATCGGTGACGACGTCCCCGGTATGCGTAAGTGGTTCCGCAGGTTGTCACCGATCATCGGCGTGGCGGGTGGCTGGGCCCATGTGGTGCTCTTCATCGGAATCCTCGGCGGCGAGGAGCCCATCGACCATTATCAGAAGTCGTTGATCCGCAAGGACGTCGATCTACCGCGTGCTGTTCGGCGCACGATGGAAATCCACGTCGCCGAAGAGGCGCGGCATATCTCCTTCGCGGGTGAATTCCTGCGCGTACACATGCCGTTGATGAGCGCGCGCAAGCGCGCGCTCTGCACCCTCTTGTTCCCAGTTGTCATGAAGTTACTGGCGAACGAGATCATGATTCCGCCGCGGTCCTTCGCCGCCGAGTTCGGCATCCCGCGTGAGGTTTTCAGGCAGGCCTTCTGGCGTAGCGCGCATGCGCGTCACACCCTTTCCGAGTACTTCGGGGACATGCGCAAGCTCACCGAGGACATCGGAATGCGGCCGTGGTGGGTGCGCCCGCTGTGGAAGCTGATGCACATCGATGGCCGTCCGTCGCGCTACCGCAGCGAGCCCGACCGTTCACACATGGGCGCGCCGCTAGCGGTTGGCGCCTGACAGTTCGGCGATCGCGGCCATCAATTCGGTCTGCGGATCCAAGGACACGCCCATCGAGCGCCCAGCCCCGTCCAGCACATACCAGACGTAGTTGGCGAGGTCGTCGACGATCTCGGTGCGACTGCGCACGGGGTCGGTTTCCCGTAACCATCGGGAGAGGGTTCCTTCGACCATCGTCACGACCGCATAAGTGACCGATTCGAAGGGGCTGTAGTCGATTCCGAGTAGCTCGGTGATCGGGACCAAGACTCCGCGGACACGCTGCTCCATGCGCACCTTGACCGTACTGACCGCATCGACGGCGGGATCCTCGTCCGTGGTACCCGATCCCATGAACTCGTAGCGATGCGAGTAGTCGGTCATCCAATCCAGCACCGCCCGAATGGTTCTGGTGGCGATGTCGTTGATGGAACCTCGGGTGACGTCGAGCTGTGACGAGATTGTCGTATCGAAGTCCTCC
Organism: Mycobacterium sp. D16R24; assembly: GCF_002013385.1. Taxonomy (NCBI): domain Bacteria; kingdom Bacillati; phylum Actinomycetota; class Actinomycetes; order Mycobacteriales; family Mycobacteriaceae; genus Mycobacterium; species Mycobacterium sp. D16R24. The sequence continues at coordinate 95,232 of NZ_MAEV01000018.1, forward strand.
ATCAGATACGAGCGAATACGTCGATCGAGGTCCTCGCGGCCCTCAAACTGCCGGTACACCACGGACTTGGCCAGTTCTGCCCGCTTGGCGATTGACTGCACGGGAATCTCGGTGCCGGGTGGCGTTTCGTCGAGCAGTGCGACGGCAGATTCCACGATGCGGGTCTGTCGGGCGGAGTTATGCCGCTCCCAACGTGCCTCATGCCCGGTGAGCGAGCGTTCCTTGGCATTGGTATCCGGCACCGCCCGATTCTATCGACCCACTTCCGGCTTGGATGCCACACAGAAGATCCGGCGGAATCCGAACGGTGTGACGTCGCCGGAAGGCGGATATGCCTGGCGCAGCAGTCCGGCGTATTCCGCCTCGAACTCGGCGAATTCGACGACCGAGAGCGCCGACACGACAGGCCTCAGTCCGGTGCCGTGCACCCATCGCAACACCGGATCCTCGCCCGCGAGCAGGTGCACATATGTCGTTTCCCAGGCATCCGGGACCAGGCTGGCGGAAAGCGTCAGGCGCGCATAACCTTCGGCCCCGTCAGTGCTCTCGGTTCCACGCAGCACCCCACCCAATCGCGATGCCCAGCGCGGCGATTCGGCCACCTGGCGCATCAGCGCATGCGAGGGCGCGCCGAAGTTGCCCGGAACCTGAAAGGCCAGCCAGCCGCCCGGATTGAGCTGCTGTGCCCACCCGGTGATGAGCTCGCGGTGCTGCGGAAGCCATTGCAACGCCGCATTGGTGAACAGCACGTCTACTCCGTCTGCCCGGAAGTCCGCGATATCGCCTCGTTCGAGACGCAGATTGGCGGGTAGGTCGGCCGGTGCGGTGGCCAGCAGTTCGGCGGAGGAGTCCAGTCCCAGCACCGAAGCGTCGGGCCATCGGCGGGCCAAGTCGACGGTCAAGATTCCACTGGCGCAACCCAAGTCAACGACGGTACGCGGATCCGAGGCCGGCACCCGAGAAAGAAGTTCGTAGAACGGGCGACTGCGTTCGTCACCAAATCGGCTGTATTCCTGCGCGCTCCACTGTGTCCTCGATGTCCTCGATGTCCTCGTCACTACTCCAAATCTAGCCGCGCGGCGTTACATTCCCCACATGATTTTCGGGGCGGGGGTGGCGGTGCTGTGCTGGATGGTGGCGCTGTCGTATTTCGACATCAGGTACCGCAGGCTGCCGAACTGGCTCACGCTGCCCGCGGCCGCGGTGGTTGTCGCGGTGGCGGTACTCGACCGCAGTCTGCCGATGGTGGTGGGTGCGGCGGCGCTGACCGGCGTGTATCTGGTGGCGCACCTGCTGTCGCCGCGTGCGATGGGGGCCGGGGACGTGAAGCTCGCCTTCGGCACCGGCGGCCTGGCGGGGGCATGTGGATTGGACGCGTGGTTTGTGGCGGCGATCGGTGCGCCGCTCTTCACCGGCCTGGTCGGCGTGCTGCTCCTCGCCTGCGGACGTCGGGGAGTGTCGGTTCCACACGGACCGTCGATGTGTCTGGCGACCGCGTTGGCCGTCGGGTTGTTCACCCTGGCACCCGGCATCTGACAAAGAATCACCCACTGTCCCGATCGATTTGGAAGACCGATGTGCCCGCATGGGACAATGGCTCACGTGTTGCGCTGGATCACGGCAGGTGAATCGCATGGACGCGCGTTGATCGCGGTCCTGGAAGGCATGGTCGCTGGTGTCGAACTGACATCGGAGGACATTGGCAGGCAGCTGGCGCGTCGCCGCCTGGGCTACGGCCGAGGCGCGCGCATGGCCTTTGAGGCCGATCAGGTCACCATGGTCGGCGGCGTGCGACACGGTCTGACCTTGGGCGGACCGGTGGCCATCGAGATCGGCAACACCGAATGGCCCAAGTGGGAGACCGTGATGTCTGCGGACCCCGTGGACCCCGCCGAACTGGAGAACATCGCGCGCAACGCGCCACTGACACGGCCGCGTCCCGGACACGCGGACTACGCCGGCATGCTCAAGTACGGATTCGACGATGCCCGCCCGGTGCTCGAGCGGGCCAGTGCGCGCGAGACCGCGGCCCGGGTGGCGGTGGGCACCATTGCCAAGGCCTTCCTCAAGCAGGCCCTGGGCGTGGATGTCATCTCGCATGTCATCTCCATCGGCGACTCCGAGCCGTACGACGGGCCGGTTCCGGGCGCCGCGGATCTCGCCGTCATCGACGCCAGCCCGGTGCGGGCGTTCGACGCACAGGCCGAGGCTTCGATGATCGGCGAGATTGAAGCCGCCAAGAAGGACGGCGACACCCTCGGTGGGGTGGTGGAAGTCGTGGTCGCGGGCCTGCCTGTCGGACTTGGCTCCTTCATCAGTGGTAACGACCGGCTGGACAGCCAGCTGGCCGCGGCCATCATGGGGATCCAGGCCATCAAGGGCGTTGAGATCGGCGACGGTTTCACCACCGCTCGCCGGCGTGGCAGCGCCGCGCACGACGAGATCTACCCGGGCCCCGACGGCATCCTGCGCTCCACCAATCGTGCCGGAGGACTTGAAGGTGGCATGACGAACGGCCAGCCGCTGCGGGTGCGGGCGGCCATGAAGCCCATCTCCACTGTGCCGCGGGCGTTGGCCACCGTCGACATGTCCACCGGGGACGAAGCTGTCGCAATCCACCAGCGTTCCGACGTGTGCGCGGTGCCGGCCGCTGGGGTGGTCGCCGAGGCGATGGTCGCGCTGGTGGTGGCCCGTGCCGCACTGGAGAAATTCGGTGGCGACTCGCTGTCCGAGACGAAGACCAATGTCGGTGCGTACCTGGATGCGGTGGCGCAGCGGGAACCGCGCCGGGAATCGTCCGATGAGCAGCTTGCGCGAAGAGCGGCTAACACAGCGGGATGAGCCCCAAAGCCGTTCTTGTCGGGCTGCCCGGATCGGGTAAGTCCACCATTGGCCGTCGGCTGGCAAAAGCGTTGGACGTCAACATCTATGACACCGACAATGGCATCGAGACAGCGGCCGGTCGCACCATCGCCGACATCTTCGCCGCCGACGGCGAACCGGAATTCCGGCGTATCGAGGAATCGGTGATTCGGCAGGCGCTTGATCAGCAAGATGGAGTGGTTTCGCTCGGCGGCGGGGCCGTGCTCACTCCAGGAGTTCGGGAAGCGCTCGCCGGGCACACTGTGGTGTATCTCGAAATCAGTGCCGCGGAGGGGATTCGGCGCACCGGGGGAAGTGTGGTGCGTCCGCTGCTCGCCGGACCGGATCGTGCCGAGAAGTATCACGCCCTGATGTCGCAGCGGGTGCCGCTGTACCGCGAGGTCGCCACCATCAAGGTCAACACCGACCGGCGAAACCCCGGCGCCGTGGTGCGGATGATCGTCTCCCGGTTGGAGAACCCCGAGGGCAGCACAGGATCCGTCTCCTCGCGGCGGCGACGTCCCCGTCGGCGTCCGCGTTCACGACGGCGTGCGTCGGGCGTCATCGCCCCCGCGCGTACCGACCCTTCCGGAAGCGAAACCAAGGAGTGAGCCGACAATGACTAGCGCGGAGCCGACAACGATCACCGTCGAGGTGAATCCGCCCTACCCGGTAATCGTGGGGACGGGTCTGCTGGGTGAGCTGGTGGGCGCGCTCAAGGGTTCCGACAAGGTGGCGATCCTGCATCAGCCCACTCTTGCCGTCACGGCCGAAGAAATTCGGAAGACTCTGGCCGACACCGGAATCGATGCGCACCGGGTCGAGATTCCCGATGCTGAGGCCGGTAAGGACCTGGCCGTGCTCGGCTACATCTGGGAGGTGCTGGGCCGGATCGGGATTGGACGCAAGGACGCTGTCGTCAGCCTTGGGGGAGGAGCTGCCACCGATACGGCCGGCTTCGCCGCGGCCACTTGGCTGCGCGGGGTGAAGGTGGTGCACGTACCTACCACACTGCTCGCCATGGTCGACGCCGCGGTTGGTGGAAAGACAGGTATCAACACCGATGCGGGCAAGAACCTTGTCGGCGCGTTCCACCAGCCGGGGGCGGTGCTGGTGGACCTGGCAACCCTCGATTCGTTGCCGCGTAACGAGATCGTCGCCGGGATGGCCGAAGTGGTGAAGGCAGGTTTCATCGCCGACCAGGTGATCCTTGATCTCATCGAGGCCGACCCGCAGGCCGCGATCGACCCGTCCAAGCCGGTGCTGCGCGAGCTCATCGAACGCTCCATCGCGGTCAAGGCGAAGGTGGTGGCGGCCGACGAGAAGGAGGCCGAGCTGCGCGAGATCCTCAACTACGGCCATACCCTCGGGCACGCCATCGAGCGGCGTGAGCGGTACCGGTGGCGCCACGGTGCGGCGGTATCGGTCGGTTTGGTGTTCGCCGCGGAACTGGGGCGATTGGCCGGTCGTCTGGATGACGAGACCGCTGATCGCCATGCGCGGGTGCTCTCGGCCCTCGGGCTGCCAATACGTTACGACGCCGACGCGCTGGGACAACTCGTCGAATCCATGCAGGGCGATAAGAAGACCCGCTCGGGCATACTGCGTTTCGTGGTGCTCGACGGGTTGGCCAAGCCGGGACGATTGGAAGGTCCCGATCCGTCACTGCTGGCCGCCGCGTACTCGGTGGTGGCCAGTCCAAGCTCTGGCGAGGGAGTGATGCTGTGACGATCCAGATTCTCAACGGCCCGAATCTGGGCCGTCTCGGTAAACGAGAGGCCGCCGTCTACGGCAGTGTGACCTATGCCGAGCTGGTGTCTCTCATTGAGGCTGAGGCCGGCGCATTGGGTGTGGACGTTCAGGTGCGGCAGACCGATAGCGAAGCCGAACTTCTCGGCTGGGTTCACGCCGCCGCCGACGCCAAGGATCCGGTGATTCTTAACGCCGGTGCGTTCACCCATACCTCGGTGGCACTACGGGACGCGTGCGCCGAACTGACCGCCGGACTCATCGAGGTGCATATCTCGAATGTGCATGCGCGCGAAGAGTTTCGGCATCACTCATACCTGAGTGCGCTCGCCACCGGCGTGATCGTCGGGCTTGGCGTCCAGGGATATCTGCTGGCGCTGCGCTACTTCGTGACGTCCACTTCTTCCTGAACTGCCTGGAACACGTCGGTATCGGACTGCTGTAGCGCCGCGTGCTCCCTTTCCTTGCGGTCCACGAGCAGTCGGCCGACAAATACGCCCACCATGGCCGGCGCGAACACCAGCAGGGCCACGAACGCCGCGGTGGTGGTGAGCTCGGCGAGGATGCTCGCCGCATAGATCCCGTCGTTGAACAGGCTGATCAACCAGACCACCAGGCCACTGACGGCCCCGGCGAAAATGCCGCCCAGCAGCCACCACATGGCTAGGTCCTCACGGCGATCTGGATCTGGATTGCGCTGGGCGTCGCCGCGGCCGTCGGTGATCGCCCAGGCCGTCACCGCCGCGACGAACACCAGGACCAGCGCGATGTTGATCACGGTGCCGTGGGTCTCCCATACGCTGATGGCCAATCCCTGCACCACACGGATCAGCACCATGAGGATGGCGAAGACGGCGCCACGGGTGAGCCATTGAGTCGTCATAGAACGTGTTCCACCGTCGGGCATGGGCCCAGCGTATCGCGGTAGCGTCGACACCTATGACGACCGTCCTCAGCCATACCGACCGCAGGGAACGGCTCCGCGAGGGGCTGCGTGCGGACGGGCTCGATGCGTTTTTGGTGACCGATCTGGTCAACATTCGCTATCTGACCGGTTTCACCGGGTCGGCGGCGGCGCTGTGGGTGGCCGCTGGGGACGGGCCGGATGAGCAGGCAACCGTGCTGTGCACCGACGGCCGCTACCGCACACAGGCTGCCGCACAGGTCCCTGACCTGCGCGCCCTGATCGACCGCGGGTACGGCGCGGCGCTGGTGGCGCTGGCCGGGACCGGGCGCGCGGGTTTCGAAAGCCATGTGGTGACCGTCGACGGATACGACAAGCTGACGGCGGCAGCCGCGGATATCGAGCTTGTCCGGGCGCCGAATCGGGTGGAGAAACTGCGTGAGGTGAAAGACGAGTCCGAGGTGCTCTTACTCGAAAGGGCTTGTGCCGCAGCCGACACCGCATTGTCCGCATTGATCGCGACCGGCGGAATCCGGCCCGGGCGCACCGAGCGTGAGGTGGCGCGTGACCTGGAGAACCTCATGTGCGGGCACGGGGCGGACGGCACGTCATTTGAGACGATCGTCGCCGCCGGGCCACACTCGGCGATACCGCATCATCGGCCCACCGACGCGGTGCTGACTGATGGCGACTTCGTGAAGATCGACTTCGGAGCGCTGGTTGCCGGGTATCACTCCGACATGACCAGGACTCTGGTGCTGGGCTCGGTGTCACCCTGGCAGCAGGAGATCTATGAACTGGTGCTGGCCGCGCAGGCGGCAGGTCGGGCGGCGCTGGCGCCCGGGGCATCGCTGCAGGGCGTCGACGCCGCGGCCCGCGATGTCATCGCCGCTGCGGGATATGGACAGAACTTTGGCCACGGCCTCGGGCACGGGGTGGGGTTGCAGATCCACGAAGCACCGGGTATCGGTGCCGGCGCCACCGGTACACTGCTTGCTGGCTCGGCGGTGACAGTCGAGCCAGGGGTCTACCTGCCCGACCGGGGCGGAGTCCGGATCGAGGACACGCTCGTGGTGCGGCCCGACGGGCCGGAGCTGTTGACCCGGTTCCCCAAGGAACTCACCGTCATTAATTGAGTAGTACTGAACAGTTACGCAAGGAGACAGACGACTGTGGCTTCAACCGCCGATTTCAAGAACGGCCTGGTGCTCAACATCGATGGTCAGCTGTGGCAGATCACCGAGTTCCAGCATGTGAAGCCCGGTAAGGGACCGGCGTTCGTGCGCACCAAGCTCAAGAACGTGCTGTCGGGCAAGGTCGTCGACAAGACCTTCAACGCGGGCGTCAAGGTCGAGACCGCGACCGTGGACCGCCGCGACACCACTTACCTGTACCGCGACGGCGACTCGTTCGTGTTCATGGACAGCCAGGATTTCGAGCAGCACCACCTTTCCCCAGAGCTGGTCGGCGGCGCCTCGCGCTTCCTGCTGGAGGGCATGACCGTGCAGGTCGCCTTCAACGAGGGCGCCGCGCTGTACATCGAGCTTCCGGTGACCGTCGAGCTCGTGGTCACCCACACCGAGCCGGGCCTGCAGGGCGACCGCTCCAGCGCGGGCACCAAGCCGGCCACCATGGAAACCGGCGCCGAGATTCAGGTTCCGCTGTTCATCAACACCGGTGACCGCCTCAAGGTCGATTCGCGTGACGCCAGCTACCTCGGCCGTGTGAATGGCTGAAACCGGCTCGACCGGCCGGCCCGCTGCCAAGGGAGGCCGTCGCAAGGCGCGCAAGAGGGCAGTGGATCTGCTGTTCGAGGCCGAGGCGCGGGATATGACGGCCGCAGCGGTGGCCGACGAGCGTCGTGCCTTGGCGGAGTCGAAGTCGGACGTGGAACCACTGAATCCCTACACGGTGACTGTCGCGCATGGAGTCACCGAGCATGCCGTCCATATCGACGAGCTGATCGCTTCGCACCTGCAGGGTTGGACATTGGCCCGACTGCCCGCAGTGGATCGCGCGATCATGCGGGTCGCGGTGTGGGAGCTGCTGCATGCCGAGGACGTACCCGAGGTGGTCGCCGTCGACGAGGCGGTCGAGCTTGCCAAACAGCTCTCCACCGATGACTCGCCGGCCTTCGTGAACGGCGTTTTGGGGCAGCTCATGCTGGTGACCCCGCATATTCGGGGCGGTTCGGCCTCCGGTTCTGCGGAGTAGGGCGTAACTAACTGTCGATACCCAGAGCGCTTGCGAGCCGGGGTGGAATTTTAGGCTCCGCGAATTCTGGATACCAGCGGATCACGATGTCCCGCAAGGCAATCTCGGCCTCCAACTGGCAGGCCACTCCGACGAAGCCGGCGATGGTGCGAAACATCATCACGTGCTCGGTAGGGATTTCGAGCACTGCGCCGCCAAGGAAGTCCTGGCCACGCGCGAGCCCGGGTATCCGCGCTGCGTTTTGCTGCAGCCACTGGCGGTCGAACCGAAAACGAGGCATGCGTAGCGGCTCGGCGAACGGCCCGAAGTAGGCCAGTAGGTCCTCGGGCTGCACCTGTGCACCTGCCTGGCTGAAGCCTGCTTCACCCATTGCGGTATTCACGTCGTCGAGAACCAGTGTTCTCAGGTCGTCGGACAGCTCGTCCAGCTGTATCTGCCCGGCGAGCTCGGCCTGTCGAAGGGCGTCGAGGTACCCCACTGCACTGCGATGTACTGCGGTGACGGCGCCGAAGTCGAGCACCGCGAGTCGACCATCGGCGGTGAGCTGGTAGTTCCCTGGATGCGGATCTGCGTGCAGCAGCCCAAGGTTCGCCATCGACGCGCCACAGAATTCGAAGAGTAGCCGGGCCGCGGTGTTTCTGGATTCTTGATCGCCTTGCCGGATGATGTCGGCCATTGAGCGGCCGGTTACCCATTCGCTGACGAGGACCTTGGGTGCGGAGGCCACCACTTTGGGTATCAAAAACGCCGGGCCGCCAGTGAACGCGGAGGCGAAAGCACGCTGATTGTCTGCCTCACGACGGTAATCGAGCTCTTCGGCCATCCGTTTACGCACCTCGGCGAGCATCGGCTGCACGGCTATCCCCGGGAACAGAGGATCTATGAGGCGACTCATCTGGCCGACTCGCCGCAGGTCCGACCGCAAGGCGGTATCGACTCCCGGGTACTGAACCTTCACCGCTACGGCCCGGCCGTCGTGCCATGTTGCGCGATATACCTGGCCGATGCTGGCCGCGGCGATCGGCTCGTTGTCGAACTCGGCGAATCGGTCGCCCCAGCGTTGGCCGAGCTGCTCAGCTAGCACGCGGTGCACCTGTTTAGCCGGGATCGGGGGCGCCGAGGCCTGCAGACCCGTCAGTGCCGCCCGGTATGGCTCGGCGTACTGGTCGGGTATTGCGGCCTCGAAGATGCTCATCATCTGGCCGAACTTCATCGCGCCACCCTTGAGCCCGCCGAGCACCGCGAAGAGCTGCTCGGCATTGTGCGCCGACCACTGTGCAGCGATTGCTTCCGGATCACCTCCGGTGACGCGGCGGCCCCATCCGACGACAGCTCGCCCCGCTGCCCCCAACGGCAAGCTGGCCAGCTTTGCACCACGGCGTACGGACCCCCGCGCGATCTCCCTCACGTCGACATTGTGCGCTGGCGACAGAGGCTTTCGGTCTGTATGTGGAAACTCTCGTGTATCAGTACACGAGAGCGGCGCAGTAGTTCAGCCGAGCTGGATCTCGAACACCGGAATTACCCGGTCGGTCAACGTCTCGTACTCGGCGAATCCGGGAGCGCGCTGCTTCACGATCTCGAATACCCGATCTCGCTGGGCGCGGGGGAGTTCGACGGCCGTGGCGTTGGACTTCGGGTTCGCGCCGATCTCCACCTCGACGCTGGGGTTGGCGCGCAGATTCGCCACCCAGGCGGGATTCTTCGGCCTGCCCGCCGAGGAACCCACGATGTAGGCCGTACCGTCGATATCGAAGTAGGCCAACGGATTCACGCGTTGTGCGCCCGATTTTGCGCCCGTGCTGGTCAGCAGCAGGAGCGGAAACCCCTCAAACTGGCCGCCGACCTTGCCCCCGTTGGCGCGGAACTCGGCGATGTTGGCCTCGTTGAATGACTGCTCGGTGCCCGATGCTTCGGTCATCGCGGTCTCGATTCTCTCGGTGACGGGTCGAGCCTAACGGCCTGTTGTGGATCACGAGGTGAGCAACCGAAAGATTGCCCGATCAGGGTAGGGATCCCGCCCCGGAATGCATGATGCGAGGTGTTCTGCCACGATTAGCTGCATGGGTACGTGGGGTGAAGGGCCGTTTGATAACGACGATGCCGCAGACTTTTTGAGTGACCTAAGAGAGAGCGGTGATATCGAGCTGGAACTGGCTCGATATCTACGACTGGCGACCGGAGAGTATGTCGAGGCGCCCGAGGGCGCATCCGCCGTGGCTGCCGCTGCGGTAGTTGCTCTTTTATGTTCAGACGCGGTGGATCCGGCAGTGGTGCCCTGGTCGGAAGAGGTTGCCAACATCCGCGTCAAGCAAACCCAAGCGCATGCCCTCGGACTGCTGGCGAGTGCGGCGATCGCGCGAGTGACCGGCACCGGCAGTGAACTAGCGGACCTTTGGGAGGACGGCGATGCGAGCCAGTGGCGTGCCATCGTCGGTGCTGTCGATGCCACTCTGCGTGGAATCGGCACACCGGACTATCACGATTGGGCCCCCTACCCGGGGCTGGTCGAGGCAGCCGCCATCGCGCTTCGCGATCCCGATGTGGCCGTTGATGAGTTGACTGCCGTCGTCAACCTGTCGGATGTTCGGGTCTTCACCCTGGATCGTGAACCCACCGAAGATTCCCGAGGGCTGTGGCAGGAGGTGGCGCTTGTCGACGGTCGTCGTCTCATCATGTGGCACGGCGAGGACAAGTCCCGACGGTACGACACCGTGGAATTCACCTCGACGGTTCGCACGGTGCCGTTGTCCGCCATCACGGGGCAAGAGTTGCGCACCACGTACCAGGATATTGACGGCGTGCGCTCGTTGTTGGCCGTCGAACTCTGGTTATCCACGGCGATACCGGACAAGACACGTGCCGTCTCAATCTCGGAGACGGAATGGGTGGTCGACGATTTCTACTTCGCCAAGTCGATCGTCGACGGTGGGCTCGCACAGATGGAACGGCTCCTGCAATTCGGACGGGCGGTGGCTCAGCATGTTTGATCCCGGTGCAGATTGGGCGACCGTGCCGCGGCTGGAGAGCGCCGTTGAGGTGTTTACCCCGAACGCAGACCTGGTGATCGACCAGCTGCGTGGTGTCGTCGACTTCGAGCGGGTGTCTGCGTTCGTGCTGAGCCGAGGTACCGAGACGCACAACTGGGGCGAGATGCATTGGTGCGAAGTCGCATTGATCGAAGGTGGCCGCATGATCCTGTGGTTCGGTAAGGACGGCCACTGTGCGGGGCATGGGGGGCGCGCTCCGCACCCGACACTGTCGGTGACGATGCGCACCTTTCCGCTCTCGGAAATCAGCGATCAGTCGCTGGTTACCGAATATGACGTGGAGGCGGATGGATCGCGGGTCCTCACCGCGGTCCACGTGACGATCTACACGTCTACGACGTACCGGAGTGTGAAGACATCGTTGGAAGAGCATCGCCACAGCGTCGAGGACTTCCGTTTCTCAAAGTATTCGAACCAGGGTGTGGCACAGATGAACAGGCTTATCGAGTTCGCGGGGGCATTGTCCCGGCAGACACGCTAACCGTATGTCAATGGTCCTCACACACCTCCGTCGGCGGATGGACGTGCTTGAGCGGTTCTTGAGTTATCGAAGGGACATTGGATGCGACGAACTGCGGAGGAAATAGGGAAGCTCAAGGACGGGGTGTTATGCGGGGTCGGGTTGTTCTCATCACCGGCTCCTCGCGAGGGATCGGGTTGGCGACGGCGCGCCTTGCCAAGGCTGCCGGCGCCGAGGTAGTTCTGCACGGACGTACCGCTTCTGCCGCACTCGGTGAGAGGGCAGCAGAGATGGATGCCCTGCACGTCGTCGCTGATGTCGGCGATCATGACGATGTCCGCAGCGCGGTTCAGGAAGTCGTTCGTGCTCATGGCCGTATCGATTCCCTGGTGAACTGTGCCGGGGTCGCGGCGCCGCGGGCGTTCGCCGAGTTGACGAGGCAGGACTGGGATCGGCACTTGACTGCGAATCTGATTGGCGTGTTTAACTTTTGTCAAACAGTGGCGCCGCACATGCCCCGCGATGGCAGTGGGAGGATCGTGAATGTCTCCTCCATGCGGGGCAACTTGCCCATGGCCACCGCACGGGGCATGGCGTACTCGGCGTCGAAGGCCGCACTGAATAGCTTTACCGTGGCGCTCGCGAAGGAGCTGGCGCCGGAAATCTTAGTCAATGGCCTGGCACCGGGACTCGTCGAAACCGACTTGATCGCCGGCCTGAGTCCGTTGAGTCGCACGGAGGCCGAATCATCGTTGCTTGGCCGAATAGGTACACCATTGGAAATAGCGGAGATGCTGGTATTTCTGGCTAGCGAGAAAGTCAGTTATATGACAGGCCAGATTATTACGGCGGACGGCGGGTCGGAACTTAGCAACAGGTAGGGCGATAATATGTCATATGTAACGAAGTCTGTCACATATTATCACCGAGATCATGTGATGTTAATCGTACAGTAACTCTCGTACTAAGCGGATGTGTATGCGACCAGTTAAGCTGGGAAGATACTGAGAGACCATCAATAAATATAGACAAGCAGCACATTGGCGTGCCCCTGAATGGTACCACGCGGAGGTAATGCAGAATGGTTGTACGCGCAGAGGCTAATATCCTCGGTCCGTTGTCACTGACCACTTCTTCGCCATCTGGTGAGCGGGATGCAACACCATCGGCGAAGAAACAACGTCAAGTTCTTGCCATGCTTCTGGCAAGGACTGGGCGTTTTGTGCCGGCCGCCGTGCTCATCGACGAACTATGGGATGACGAGCCACCAAAGAGTGCAACAACTGTTGTGCAGACATACATCCTCAGCATTCGTAAGACAATTGCTAAAGAGTTTGATATGAGCGTCGCTCAGGTTGCGTCGTCTATGTTGCAGACCAAGAACATGGGCTACCTGTTCAGTCCACAGGATATCAATCTTGACCTGCGTAGATACCAAAGTCTCATCGAATCCGCACGGTGCGCTAAAGAGTCCGGAAACGATCATCAGGCAGTTCTGTTGTTTGTCAATGCCGAGAAAACATGGACCGGTCCCGCGTTTGTGGATATCGAGGTGGGGCGCCTTCTCGCATCCGAGAAGGATCAGGTCGAATGCATATTCCTGGCCAATCTGGAATTGCGTATTGAGGCTCAATTGCGTCTAGAACGATATCGCGAAGCCGCGATCGACCTTGCCCTATGGGTGTCCCGCTTTCCGTATCACGAGCGGCTGTACGCATACTATATGTACGCGCTTTGTCTCGCGGGGTGGCGTGACAAGGCGCTCGGGGTATTCCAGCTGGCGAGAAAAACACTTGCGGCAGGGCTCGGGTTGGAGCCCTGTGTGAAATTGCAGAGATTGCATGGCGATATCTTGGCCTCGTCCGATGATACGGTGGCTGAAAGAATGAGAACCGAGCACGGCAGGTTCCTTACGGGCCTAATTCCGCACACTGTCACCGGGCTGACATCGCAGGTTTCCTGATAAGTAATTAGCACGGCCAAATCCACCAGCAATGCTGGTGGATTTTTTTACGCTGAGTCGGCCGTTTCATCGCGAATGCAACTGCTTGAGCGGTCTTTGAGTAGCCGTTCCTCACAATGTATCGGACAGCAATACCGATACACATGAGAGGTGGGAGATGGAGCGAAGAGTAGTCATCACCGGCATCGGTGTCCGCGCACCGGGCGGTCGCGGCGCCGACGAGTTCTGGAAACTGTTGGCCGCCGGACGGACCGCAACCCGGGGCATCTCCTACTTCGATGCTTCGCCCTACCGGTCCCGGATCGCCGGTGAGGCCGACTTCGACGCCGAACAGGAGGGCCTGTCACACAAGGAGATTCGCCGCATGGACCGGGCCACTCAGTTCGCGGTGGTCTGCACCCGCGAGGCGGTAGCCGATAGCGGCCTGGATGTGAACACCCTCGACCCCTATCGACTAGGGGTAAGCCTGGGCAGCGCAGTGGCCGCGGCCACCAGCTTGGAGCAGGAGTATCTAGTGCTGTCGGATTCGGGGCGAAACTGGCTTTCCGACCAGAAGGCCTTGTCGCCGCACATGTTCGATTACATGATTCCCAGCGTGATGCCGGCCGAGGTGGCCTGGACAGTGGGGGCACAGGGCCCGGTGACGATGGTGTCCAACGGATGCACTTCGGGGCTGGACTCGGTCGGGCATGCCGTGGCGTTGATTCGTGAGGGCAGCGCCGACGTGATGCTCAGCGGTGCCGCAGATACCCCGATCACGCCGATTGTCGTGGCCTGCTTTGATGCGATCAAGGCAACGAGCACGCGTAATGACACCCCGGAGACGGGCTCTCGCCCCTTCGACGGCTCTCGCAATGGATTTGTGCTCGCTGAGGGCGCAGCGATGTTCGTGCTGGAGGAGTTTGAACATGCGCGCGCCCGCGGTGCCCAGATATACGCGGAGGTATCGGGATACGCCACCCGTTGCAACGCCTACCACATGACCGGTCTGAAGATCGACGGGCGGGAGATGGCCGAAGCCATCACGATCGCCCTGGACGAAGCACGGCTCGACCCGACCAAGATCGACTACATCAATGCCCACGGATCGGGTACCCGCCAGAACGACCGCCACGAAACAGCGGCGTTCAAGCGCAGTTTGGGTGAGCACGCCTATCGCACGCCGGTGAGTTCGATCAAATCCATGGTCGGACATTCGCTGGGCGCCATTGGGTCCGTCGAGATCGCGGCGTCTCTGTTGGCGATCAAGAACCAGGTAGTCCCACCGACTGCGAATCTGCACGAGGCCGACCCGGAGTGCGACCTCGACTACGTCCCGATCACGGCACGCGATCACCACACCGAACACGTGCTCACCGTGGGCAGTGGCTTCGGCGGATTCCAGACCGCGATGGTGCTGAGTCGCCCGACCGAGATGTTGGGGGCATCGGCATGACACGCGTACTGGTCACCGGCATCGGAATCCTGGCCCCAAATGGCCTGGGCACCGAAAATTATTGGGAAGCAACAGTATCAGGACACACCGGTATCTCGACGCTCGACAGATTCGACGTCTCCGGGTACACGAGCACATTGGCGGGGCAGCTCACCAATTTCAACGCCAAGGAGTTGCTGCCGGGACGGCTGCTGCCGCAGACCGACATCTCTACCCGGCTGGCCCTCGTGGCCGCGGAGTGGGCACTGGGCGATGCCAAAGTAGACCCGGAGGAATTCACCGACTATGAGATGGGTGTGGTCACCTCGACCGCTTCGGGCGGCTTCGAGTTCACCCACCGGGAGTTCCAGAAATTATGGTCCCAGGGCTCCGAGCACGTCAGTGTGTATGAATCGTTTGCCTGGTTCTATGCCGTCAATACCGGCCAAATCTCGATTCGACACGGAATGCGCGGTCCCAGTAGTGCTTTGGTTGCCGAACAGGCGGGCGGGCTCGATGCGCTGGGGCATGCGCGCCGTACGGTGCGGCGTGGCACCACGCTGGTCGTCTCCGGAGGAGCGGATTCTGCTCTTGACCCGTGGGGCTGGACCTCGCACATCTCGACCGGCGATGTCACGAGGGCAACCGATCCTGCACAGGGCTACCTGCCGTTCGACCAGCGGGCGAACGGATATGTGCCCGGCGAAGGGGGCTGCATTCTCATCTGCGAAGACGCAGATTCCGCAGCGGCTCGCAATGCCCCCAACATCCACGGGGAAATCGCCGGATATGCCTCGACATTCGACCCGGCCCCGGGGTCGGGCCTACCCGGCGGTCTGGCCCGTGCTGCACAGATGGCGATTGCCGACGCTGGGTTGACACCGGCCGATATCGATGTGGTCTTCGCCGACGCGGCCGGTGTGACCGGCGCCGACGCCGCGGAAGCCGAGGCCATCGCGGCGGTCTTCTCGCCTCGGGGCGTGCCCGTGACGGCGCCAAAGTCGATGACCGGCAGGCTCTATGCGGCCGGTGGTCCGCTGGATGTGGCGACGGCCCTGCTGTCCCTGCGGGACGGCGTCGTCCCGCCGACTGTCGGTACCACCGACGTTCCCGAGCGCTATCAGCTCGATCTTGTGCAGGGTCAACCACGTGAGGCGTCACTGTCGGCCGCCTTGATTCTCGCGCGGGGCCGGTGGGGATTCAACTCCGCCGTCGTCGTGCGTCGTTGAACACGAAAATTACAGAAGGAGAAGAGAAATGGCCGAAGTTACGCTTGCTCAGCTGCATAAGATCCTGGTGGCTTGCGCCGGTGGCGATGACGACACCGAGATCAGTCCCGAGAGCGCGACGATTGAGTTCGAAGAGCTCGGTTACGACTCGTTGGCCCTGATGGAAACCGCGGCCCGGTTACAGCGGGAGTACGGGGTGCATATCGCCGAAGAGGACCTGGCTGACCTGACCACGCCGCAGCAGATGCTGGATGTCATCAATTCTCAGCTGGCCGGTGTGGCATGACACATCAGGTGACACATACCTTGACGCACTCGCGAGAAATCGCGGCCCCCGCGGAGGTGGTTTACTCGCTGGTGGCGGACGTGACCCGGTGGCCGGTCATTTTCGGCCCGACTGTATACGTGGACCTGCTCGAGCACAGTGACACCAGTGAGCGGTTCCACATTTGGGCGACAGTCAATGGTGCAGTGCGGGATTGGGTCTCGCGGAGGAACTTTGACCCGCAGGCCATGCTCGTCGAGTTCGCCCAGGAGCGCAGCGCCGCGCCCATTACCTCGATGGGCGGCAGTTGGAAGTTCACCGGCCTGCCCGGCGGGCGCACCACAGTGGTGCTGGACCATCACTTCACGGTCGCCGGGGACGATGCTGCGCAGGCATCCATCATCACAGCTGTCAACAACAACAGCGAAAAGGAACTGGCTGCCTTGGGGTTGGTGGCCGAATGTGGTTACCTGCCTGGGGAAATCATCCAGTTATTCGAAGACATCGTGCAGCTGCCCGGACACGCCGCCGATATCTACACATTCGTGGAACGCAGTGACCTGTGGCCGAAGCGGTTGCCACACGTTGGTCGGGTCGACCTGGTGGAGACCGTAGACGGTGTGCAGGAGATGGAGATGGATACCGTCACCAGCGACGGCAGTAGCCACACCACCCGGTCGGTGCGGCTGTGCTTCAGCCCGAACAAGATTGTGTACAAGCAACAACTGCCGCCTGCGCTGCTGCTGGGGCACAGCGGGGTGTGGGAGTTCACCGATGGTCCAGACGGCGCCGTTGCCACCTCGCGGCATATGGTCGCCATCAACCCGGCGGCAATAGCGCCGGTGCTGGGTGCTGGCCAGGGCATCGGCGACGCACAGCAGTACTTGCGAAATGCGCTGGTTGCCAATAGTAAAGCGACCCTCGCCCACGCCGGCTACTGGGCAGAGTCTCTCGCGGAAAACCTCAGTTGACCTCCGGGCTGGCGGCACGGGGCACCGACCGGATCACCGAGATCGCGGACGGCGTCTACGCGTATCTGCAGCTACCCGGGGGCTGGTGCCTCAGTAACTCGGGAATCGTGGTGAGCCCGGACGGCGCGGTCGTCATCGACACCCTGGCCACGGAGAGCCGTAACCGGCGGCTGGTGGCGGCGGTCGACGGATTGGCTCCGGGCTCGCGCCGCACCGTGGTCAACACCCACTTTCACGGCGACCATCACTTCGGTAACCACCTGTTTGGCCCGCAGGCGACAATTATCGCCCACGAGCGTGCTCGGATAGAGATGGACGAGGCAGGCCTGGCGCTCACCCAACTGTGGCCCGAGGTCGAATGGGGTGATGTCAGAGTCACTTTGCCGTCGGTCACCTTCAGCGATCGGCTCCACCTACACATCGGCGACCGAGCAGCCGAGTTGATTCATCTCGGTCCGGCGCACACCACGAACGACGCGGTGGTGTGGCTTCCGCAGGACAAGATCCTGTTCGCCGGGGATATCGTGCTCTCGGGTGCGACCCCTTTTAATCTGATGGGCTCGGTCGAGGGTGCGTTGCGCGTCATCGGTGAGCTGGCTCAACTGGGTGCCGAAACCGTGGTGTGCGGTCATGGCCCGCTGACGGGGCCCGAGGTGTTCGCGCAGACCATTGCTTATCTGACCTGGATCCAGCATCTGGCCGCCGAGGGGTCTGCCGACGGTGTTGGACCGCTCGAGGTCGCACGCCGTGCCGAGCTGGGCGAGTTCGCGGGGCTGATCGACTCAGAACGGCTGGTGGGCAACCTGTACCGGGCCTATGTCGAACAGGGCGCGGCACTACGGGATAGTGAGCTCGGGGCACCCCTTGACGTGATCGCGGCGTTCGATGACATGGTCAGCTACAACGATGGGCAGGTGCCCGAATGCCTGGCGTAGCCGTCGATGTCTGCGTGATCGGCGGAGGTCCGGCGGGGCTGATGGCTGGTCTACTGCTGGCCCGGTTCGGTCTGGATGTCACTGTTCTGGAGAAGCATGCGGACTTTCTCCGCGACTTCCGCGGCGATACCGTTCACCCGTCGACTCTGCAGGCGATGGATGAGCTGGGGCTGATCAACCAGTTCCTCGACCTGCCCCACGCCAAGGCTGAAACACTCCCAATAGCAACCGATTCCGGTCAACTGCTCTTCGCCGACTTTCGGGCGCTGCCCGGCAAGTACCGCTATCTCGCGTTCATGCCGCAATGGGACGTGCTGAACTTCATCGCCTCCGCCGCTCGCCGATACCCGGGATTTCAACTTTTACCACGAGTTGAGGCCATCGAACTGATCCACGACGGTGAGGACGTGGTGGGTGTGCGAGCCAGCGGCCCGGACGGCGCACTGCAGATCCGGGCCACACTGGTCATCGCAGCAGACGGGCGGCGTTCACTCGTGCGGACCACCGGATCACTTGACCTTGCCACCTCCACTGCACCCATGGATGTGTTGTGGTTCCGTGTGAGTCGCGAAGCCGGCGACGTGATTCCGGCGGTGCGCAGTGGCAAGGGCTACTTCATTGTCTGCCTCAATCGTGAGCACTATTGGCAAGTCGCGTACATGATCCCCAAAGGGGGCTATGACCAGACGCGGCGTGAGGGCATCGAAGCGCTGCGGGCCGCGATCGCACGGATCTATCCGGTATTTGCCGAGAGGCTAGCTGAGGAGCTGCGCGATTGGAGCAGCTTTCATCTGCTCGATGTGCGCGTGGACCGATTGCGGAGGTGGTATCGGCCGGGGCTGCTGGCGATCGGTGATGCGGCACATGCGATGTCGCCGGCCGGCGGCGTTGGTATCAATCTGGCAGTGCAGGATGCCATCGCCGCGGCTCGCCTGCTGGGCCCGGTATTGGCTTCCGGCGCCAAGCCGTCGGTGGCGCAGCTGGCGCGCGTGCAACGCCGGCGTGAGTATCCGGTGCGGATAGTGCAGTGGGCCCAGTTGCATCTGCTGGCCGACCTCTATCCGATGGCTGGCCGTGCGCCCGCCGAGCGCCCGCTCCTGATACGGCTAATCCGCACATTTCCCATGCTTCCCAGGCTTATCGCGCGGGTCATAGGCCAAGGCCTGCGGCCCGAGCCCGTACCCCCACCGCTGGTAGGGGCGCAGTCAGAATCCATGGAGGCATAGATATGACGACATATGTATTGGTACACGGCGCGTTTCATGGAGGGTGGTGCTGGGAACGACTGACCCCGGTTCTGGAGGCCTGCGGGCACCAGGTCTATGCGCCCTCGCTGACCGGACTGGGCGACAGGGCCGCCGAGCTGGGGCCGGATGTGGGTCTGGACGCTCACGTGAGTGATGTCGCCGGGCTGATCGTGGACGAGGACCTGACCGATGTGGTGTTGGTGGGGCACAGCTACGCGGGCATTGTCGTCACGGCCGTAGCGGACCAGATTCCCGCCCGGATAGGCCTACTGGTGTACCTGGATACGTTCGTCGCGCATGACGGCGAGGCTGTTGCCGATATTCTTCCGGTCAACGTGCAGGCCTTCGCGGATGCGGCGCAGGCCGAAGGTGACGGCTGGCGGGTGCCGGTGGCCGGCATGCCTCCCGGGGTGGAAGGCTGCTACGGGGTGACCGCCGAGCCCGATCTGAGCTGGCTGCGGTCGATGCAGAGCCCGCAGTCCTTACGTACTTTCACCGATGTGCTGCGGCTGGGCAATCCGGCACAGTTGCAGAGTGTCCCGCGGGCGCACATCCACTGCTCCGGCGGCGGTGAGGCGTGGACGTCCCTGCGTAAGCAGCTGATGCCACGCTCATATCCGCCAGCCGGGGAACCAGTGCGCGAACTGGACACAGGCCATGACGCCATGATCACCAAGCCTGACGAACTGGCTGCGGTGCTTGACGACTTGGTCACGGCGCACGCTCGCAGCGGATCCACTCATGCACTGCAGTGAGGGGAAGCCCGTCCGGCCCGATCACTTCGTGGGGCAGTGGCGGCTGGACTCCTATTACGATCTCGACGAGGGCGGCGGCACTAGCGAGGGACCGCTCGGTGAATCGCCGATCGGTCTGCTCTATTACGGGGCCGAAGGTGCGTTGTCGGTCAGCATGATGCGCGGCGAACAAGTGCCCGGCGCAGTCCCGTTCATGGGATACGCCGGGCACTGGCACGTTGACGGGCCGCTAGTGTTGCATCAGATTGTGGTGTGCTCCAACCCCGCCTGGGCCGGCACCGTGCAGACACGCCAGTACGACTTCGATGGCGATACGCTGACGCTGATCGGTGCACTCCAGCAGGGCGGCAAGCAGCAGCGGCGCATCCTTGCCTGGCGGCGGGTTTAGTAGTTACCCAGGCCGCCGCAGACATTGAGGGCCTGAGCGGTCACCGCATTGGCGCCGGGGCTGATCAAGTAGTCGACCATGGCCGCTACCTCTTCGGTATCCACGTATCGGCCGATGGGTACGCGAGCGGCGACCCGCTTGCCGGCTTCCTCGGCATCAACACCCCACAAGGTCGCGTAGGTCTCACGAACCCGTTCGGCCATCGGCGTCTCCACGAATCCTGGGCACACGGCGTTGACCGTCACACCGGTCTTCGCCAATTCGAGGCCCAATGCCTTGGTGAATCCGACCATCCCGTGCTTGGACGCCGAGTACGGTGCGCCGTGCAGCACACCCTGCTTGCCGCCGGTTGAGGCGATGTTGATGATTCGGCCCCAGCCCTGATCGAGCATCCCGCCGGTGGTGAGTGCCGCCTTGGTCATTAGGAAAACGCTGTTGAGATTGGTGTTGATGACGTCGAACCACAGTTCGTCGGTGATGTCTTTGGTGATTCCGCCGCCGTTGCGGCCGGCATTGTTGACCAATATGTCCACTGGCCCATAGCGATCCACAGCAGCGGTGACATAAGCGCGTATCTGCTCGGGCGAGGTGACATCGCAGGTCACGCCGTCGGCCTCATAGCCGTCGGCCTGTAGTTGTTTGATGGTTTGGCTGAGTGACTCCTCGCTACGGGCACAGAGGAACACCGCGAAATCCTGTTTCGCCAAATGCTGCGCGATCGTCAAACCCATGCCGCTGGTCGCGCCGGTGATGAGAGCAACTTTACGAGTCGTTGTCGAAGTCATGAAGGTGACTATGCACGGCACCGCTATAGCTCCGGTCAAGCCCGAGTGTAGTGCCCTTGACCAATATTCGAGCCTCGCTAGGGAAACTGGCGACACCGAAGGTGCCAGGCCAGGCGGATAAGACATAAGGAGCCGACCGTGACGACCGTTGACATCAGCACAAGCCTCTACATCGAGGTGCAGCAGTTCTACTCCAGACAGATGCAGCGACTCGACGGGCAGGACATCGAAGGCTATGCGGCCACCTTTACCGAGGATGCGATTTTCGACCACACCACCGCGCTGCCCGCCAGCGTCACGAGAGCCGGAATCATCAACGATCTGTACGACTTTCGTGAGATGGGTAAGCACGATCCGGTACAGAAGCGGCACTACTTCTCCATGATCGATCTCGAATACATCGATACCGACGAGATTCGCTCAACCGTTTACTGCCTGGTGATTAAGACCAGGCCGGGTAAGCCCGCCGAGGCCAACCCGAGCTGTGTCGTTCACGATGTGCTTGTGCGCGTCGAAGGCGAGCTACAGACAAGGTCGCGGCACGTGAGATATGACAGTGATTCCCCACTGCTGCAAGGGAAAACAGCACCTGAAGCGGAGCTGGCGGCTCAGGAAAGTCTGGCATTGCCTGCCGCCGCGCAGGACCTGCTGTTCCGTGAGGCCCGCACCGCCAATACCTTCACCGACGAGCCGGTCTCCGACGAGCAGATGCAGGCCATCTACGAGCTGATCAAATTTGGTCCGACATCGATGAATCAGCAGCCGCTTCGCATAGTCCTGGTGCGTTCCGGCGAAGCACGATCACGGCTGGCCAAGCACTTGATTGGCGCTAACCAGGCCAAGGCCCTTGCGGCCCCGCTCGTGGCGATTCTGGCTGCCGACTTGAATTTTCACGATGAGCTGCCCACCCAGTTTCCGCATTTTCCCGAAGCCAAGGACTACTTCGCGGATGCCGATGCGCGTGCCGCGTCGGCGCGAACCAATGCGTTGCTCCAGGTCGGCTACATCATTGTGGGTATCCGGGCAGCCGGTCTGGCAGCGGGACCGATGACGGGATTCGATGCGGATTCCGTTGACCAAGAGTTTTTTCCCGACGGGGTCCACCGATCCCTGGTCGTGGTGAATATCGGCAAGCCCGGGCCCGATGCCTGGCACCCGAGGCTCCCTCGCCTCACCTATGACGATGTCGTCACTTCGGTCTAGCGGATATAGGAGGATGAACATGTTTGCAATGGTGATGCCGGGACAAGGTGCTCAACGCAAAGGCATGATGACGCCCTGGCTGGATGCTGCCGGGTCGGCCCGGGTCGACGAATTCTCGGAAGCCGCCGATCTTGACCTGCGCCACTATGGTTCGGCCGCCGAGAACGACGAGATCACCGACACCGCGATAGCTCAGCCGCTCATCGTTGCTACTTCGCTGCTGGTTTTCGGGCGCCTTCGCGACGAACTGAGGCTGCCGGACCGGATGATTTTCGCCGGTCATTCAGTGGGGGAGTTGGCTGCCGCAGCGGCCGCCGGTGCCATCGCCCCGCGCGATGCCGTCCGGCTAGCCAGGCTTCGTGGTCTGGCAATGCGCCGTGCCTGTGACCACGAACCCACGGGTATGGCGGCAGTGGTCGGTGGCGGCTTATGCGACGTAACCCGCGCGGTGGAGGAGCTGGGCCTGTTCGTGGCGAATGTGAACGGTCCAGGACAAGTGGTGGCCGCCGGTCGGCTCGAGGAGCTGGATCACTTGCGGGCCAACCCGCCGGCCGACACCCAGGTCAAATTGCTGCAGGTGGCTGGAGCCTTCCACTCTCCATACATGGCGGCTGCCGAGGCGGAATTCGGTGCGGCATTGGACAGCGCCGCTGTGGTGACAGCCCCGCACCCGTTGCTGTCGAACGCTGACGGGGCACTCGTCACCGGACCGTTGGATCTCAAACACCGGCTGGTCCAGCAGCTGACTCGCCAGGTGCGGTGGGATCTTTGCGCTCAGTCGCTTCGCCAGTACCGCGCGGATGTTCGCATCGAATTGGGCAAGGGGGCGCTCAGCGGGCTGACTCGCCGGGAAAACCCAGTGCCACAAGCAATTCAAGTATCGGCGCCGGAAAGCATCGCGTTGGTTCGGGAAGCTCTTACCCAGCGGGAGAACGTGTCTGGATCCATCGGGCCTCGCCTGGCGTCGTGATGAGTAGATCCTCCGATGGCGTCGGTGGATAACGGTGAACCGGAGGCGCCCCTCGGTTATCTACTCACCCGCACCGCAGCGCTATTGCAGCGACAGGCGGCCGCCGGGTTGGAACCTCTTGGCTTATCCCTGTCGGCCTTCATCTGTATGCAGATTCTGCACGCGGCCCCCGGATCGTCCAACTCTCAGCTCGCCCGTACGGCGCGCGTGAGCAGGCAGGCGATGTGCGATGTGCTGAAGCAGCTTCAGGACGAGGGGCTTGTCACGCGGCCACTATCCGCGGAACAGGGCCGGACACTGCCCGCTTCCCTTACCCGGCAAGGGTTGCAGCGTCTTGACATGGCCCGCCAAGAAGTCACGTGCGCGGAGCATCGAGTAACGGTCGCCCTGACGGACGAGGAGCGTGGGAAGCTTAAATTGCTTCTCGCGCAACTGAGTATGCCGACGGTCTGATGACCGGCGGCCGTCAGGAACGGCAACTCACAGTGGGATGTTTTTGTGGCGGCCGCGTCGTGTGGGGGCTTCGGCGAGTGCGCGGGTCAGGACTGCGCGGGTTTGGGAGGGTTCGATTTCTTCGTCGACGACGCCGATTTCGATGGCGCGGTCGACGCCGCCGGCGATGCGTTCGTGTTCGAGGGCGAGTTCTTCGTGGAGGGCTTCGCGTTCGTCGGCGGGGGCGGCGGCGAGTTGTTTTTTGTGCAGGATGCCGACGGCGGCTTTGGCGCCCATGACGGCGACTTCGGCGTCGGGCCAGGCGAAGACTTTGGTGGCTCCTAGGGAGCGTGAGTTCATGGCGATGTAGGCGCCGCCGTAGATTTTGCGGGTGACCAGGGTGACGCGGGGGACGGTGGCTTCGCCGAAGGCGTGTAGGAGTTTGGCGCCGCGGCGCACGACCCCGCCCCATTCCTGGCCGACGCCGGGCAGGTAGCCGGGTACGTCCACGAGAACGATCAGGGGGATGCCGAAGGCGTTGCATAGGCGTACGAAACGTGCTGCTTTTTCTGCGCTTTCGGAGTTCAGGCAGCCGCCCAGGCGCAGGGGGTTGTTGGCCAGTACTCCGACGCTGCGTCCGGCCAGGCGGCCCAGGCCGATGACCATGGAGGGTGCCCATTTGCCCTGGAATTCTTCGAATGGGTCGTCGGCGTCCAGGAGTGCGTTGACGATGGGGTGTACGTCGTAGGCGCGTTTGGCTGAGGCGGGCAGCAGTGCGCGTAGGTCGGTGTGATCGGATTCGGCGCGGCCGCGATCGAAAACGCCTTGCTGGCAGAAGAACCCGACCAGCTTGCGGCCGCGGGCGTAGGAGTCGAGCTCGTCGTCGGCCACGATGTGGCACACCCCGGATTTTTTGTGGTGGGCTTCGGGGCCGCCGAGGGTGGCCATGTCGACGTCTTCGCCGGTTACCGAGCGCACCACGTCCGGGCCGGTGACGAACACGCGGCTTTCGGGGGCCATGATGATGACGTCGGTGAGGGCGGGGCCGTAGGCGGCGCCGCCGGCGGCGAATCCGACGACGATCGAGATTTGCGGGATGTATCCGGAGGCGCGGATCATGGCCTCGAAGACCAGCCCGACGGCGTGCAGGGCCGAGACTCCTTCGGCCAGGCGGGCGCCGCCGGAGTGCCAGATGCCCACGATGGGGCTTTGTTCTTCGATGGCGGTGTCGTAGGCGTTCACGATGTGCCGGCAGCCCTCGATACCCATGGCGCCGCCCATCACGGTGCCATCGGTGCAAAAGGCGATGGTCCTGACTCCGTTGACCGTGCCAGCGGCAGCCAACACACCCGAGCGGTCACGCTCATGCAGCAACTCGACAGTGCCGTCATCGAAAAACATGCCCAACCGCAACAACGGATCACGCGGATCGAGCGATTCGCTGGGCTCGCTGCTGGTCTCGGGAGCCAGGATCGTCATCTTCGCACCTCGGTATCGGTTGGCGTGGACTGCAGAACAGCGTTGCGTTCCATGGTGTTGTCAGGGGCTCAAGAATGCCTACAGAGCTCGCCGCTAGAGCGCGGCGTACACCGCCTGCGCGAACTGAACATGTAACAGCTGTAGTCGCAGCGTGGATGTGCGCCCCAGGGCGGCCTTGGGGTCCAGTTCCGGCATGCGCCACTGCGGCAGGAACATCAGGATCGCGTCGGCCTTCGGGTCCGCGTGCCACCAGGTGCCGAATGCTCCCGGCCAGCCGAAGGTTCCGGCACCGCCCGGACCGAACAGTGCGGCCTCGTTCGGATCGAGCACGACCGACAATCCCAGGCCGAAACCGCGTCCGGTCCAGTACGGCAGGCCGAAGGACGGCAGCTTTCGCTGGGCCGGGGTGAGCCGGTTGGTGCGCAGCGCGGCGGTCGACTCGGGGGAGAGGATGCGCACTCCGTCGGCCTCGCCACCGGCGAGGAGCGCCCGCGCGAAGGTGAGGTAGTCGTGCGCGGTGCTGGCCAGAGCGCCGCCGCCGCGACACAGCGCCGGTGCTGACGTCGGCATCGAGGTGAGATAGCTGCGGTCGGCCGCCACGATCTGGTCGTCATCGCCGAGGCCGTACAGGCGTGCCAATCGGCTGGCCTTGCGCTCGGGAACGAAGAAATCGGTATCGGACATGCCCAACGGATCCAGGATTCGTTGACGTAGCAGCTCGTTCAGCGGCAGCCCGGTCGCGCGTGCGATGAGTAGACCGAGCACATCGGTGGAATGGCTGTAGTGGAAGCGTTCACCGGGCGGGTAGACCAGCGGCAGCGCGGCGATGGCCCCGAGCCACTCGTCGGGCTCACTGAACGCCGCGGTGTGCAGCGGCTGGTAGGCCTTAGCTATTGGTCCGGTAGCGATGAAGTCGTAGGTCAGCCCGCTGCGGTGGGTCAACAGGTCCTCGACAGTGATGGTGCGCGGTGCCCGGAATGTGTCATCCAGCGGGCCGTCTGGATCTGCGAGCACCCGCATCTGGGCGAACTCCGGCAGCCAGGTGGTGATCGGGTCGTTCAGGCGGATCGTGCCGTCGTCGACAAGAGACATGGCGGCCGCACTGATCACCGGCTTTGTCATGGAAGCGATGCGAAAAATGGTGTTGTCGGCCATCTGCAGACCGGCGGCGACGTCGCGATAGCCAACGGCGCCCAGGTGCTTGAGCTGCCCGCCCTGCCACACCAGCGTTACCGCTCCGGCGAGTATGCGGTCATTGACCGCGGCGCGAATCGGAGCAAGAGCTGCATCAAACGTGTCGTCGGACTCAGGCATGACTCCATCCTGTCAGTCGTGGCCGTCGGGTGCCCGGATGCTAAGATCCCTGGCGATAAGTGACATCCTTTAACGATCCGTCCAGTGAGGCGGAGAAGGAGGTCTCGCGTAAGCGTGGGCGTATTACCAGAGGGACGCGAACTGTTGTCCGCCGCAGATGTCGGCAGGACCATCTCGCGTATCGCGCATCAGATCATCGAAAAGACCGCACTTTCCGATTCCGGTGACGCACCTCGCGTCGTATTGGTCGGGATCCCCACCCGCGGTGCCACCCTCGCGAAGCGATTGGCCGCCCACATCACCGAGTTCTCCGGTGTCGAGGTGCCGGCCGGATTCCTGGATATCACGCTCTACC
Source organism: Mycobacterium sp. D16R24 (assembly GCF_002013385.1). Lineage (NCBI taxonomy): Bacteria > Bacillati > Actinomycetota > Actinomycetes > Mycobacteriales > Mycobacteriaceae > Mycobacterium > Mycobacterium sp. D16R24. Next base: position 122,176 of record NZ_MAEV01000018.1, read on the forward strand.
GCGACGATCTGCGCAACAAACCCCACCGCCCACTCGAACGCACCTCCATTCCCGAGGGCGGAGTGGATGGCGCCCTGGTGGTCCTGGTTGACGACGTGTTGTTCTCCGGCCGTACGGTGCGCTCGGCCCTCGACGCGCTGCGCGACCTGGGCCGGCCTCGCGCGGTGCAGCTGGCGGTGCTGGTTGATCGCGGGCACCGTGAGCTGCCGCTGCGTGCCGACTACGTGGGCAAGAACGTGCCGACCGCACGCTCCGAAGACGTCAAAGTGCTGCTGACCGAACATGACGGTCGCGACTCCGTGGTGATCAACAGCGGGCAGGGAGCGGCCTCGTGAAACACCTGCTGTCGGCGGCCGACCTGACCCGCGACGAGGCCACCGCCATCCTCGATGACGCCGACCGGTTCCTCCAGGCCCTGGCTGGGCGCGAGGTCAAGAAGCTGCCGACCCTGCGCGGGCGCACCATCATCACGATGTTCTACGAGAACTCCACGCGAACAAGAGTTTCCTTTGAGGTCGCGGGTAAGTGGATGAGCGCCGACGTCATCAACGTCAGCGCATCGGGTTCCTCCGTGGCCAAGGGCGAGTCATTGCGCGATACCGCTTTGACCCTGCGTGCGATCGGTGCCGATGCGTTGATCGTCCGCCACCCAGCGTCGGGTGTCGCCGCCCAGCTGGCTCAATGGACTGCCGAAGGAGAGGGCGGCCCGGCCGTTATCAACGCCGGCGACGGTACCCACGAGCATCCCACCCAGGCGCTGCTCGACGCGCTTACGATCCGCCAGCGGCTGGGCGGCCTCGAGGGCCGCCGCATCGTCATCGTCGGGGACATTCTGCACAGCCGAGTTGCCCGGTCGAATGCTTTGCTGCTCAGTACATTCGGCGCAGAAGTGGTGCTCGTGGCACCACCCACTCTGCTGCCCGTGGGTATTGAGGCCTGGCCGGTGACGGTCACCCACGATCTGGATGCCGAGCTGCCCGGCGCCGACGCGGTGCTGATGCTACGGGTACAGGCCGAACGCATGACCGGCGGCTTCTTCCCGTCGGCGCGCGAGTACTCGGTGCTGTACGGCTTGTCCGAGGCCCGGCAGCGGCTTCTTCCCGAACACGCGGTGGTGCTGCATCCCGGTCCGATGCTGCGCGGTATGGAAATCGCGTCGTCGGTGGCCGATTCTTCGCAATCCGCTGTTCTGCAACAGGTATCGAATGGAGTGCATATCCGCATGGCCGTGCTGTTCCACCTACTGGTCGGTTCCGATGAGGCGGTGCCCGCATGAGTGTCTTGATCAAGGGCGTACTGCTGTACGGGGAGGGCGAGCAGGTTGACGTCCTCGTCGAGGACGGCCAGATCACCCGCATCGAGGCCGGTCTTGGGCCGGGCATCGAGACGGAGGTCGACACGGCCATCGAAGCGCCCGGTCAGGTGCTGCTGCCCGGATTCGTCGACTTGCACACGCACCTGCGCGAGCCAGGCCGCGAAGACACTGAGACCATCGACTCCGGCTCGGCAGCAGCAGCTTTGGGTGGCTACACCGCCGTCTTCGCGATGGCCAACACCAACCCCGTGGCGGATAGCCCCGTGGTGACAGATCACGTGTGGCAGCGTGGCCAGCAGGTGGGACTTGTCGACGTGCATCCGGTTGGTGCCGTCACCGTCGGATTAGAGGGCAAGCAACTCACCGAGATGGCGATGATGGCGCGCGGCGCGGGCCGGGTGCGGATGTTCTCCGACGACGGCAAGTGTGTGCACGATCCGCTGGTGATGCGACGTGCGCTGGAGTACGCCAAGGGGCTGGGTGTGCTCATCGCCCAGCATGCCGAGGAACCGCGGCTGACCGTCGGCTCCGTGGCGCACGAAGGCGCTCACGCGGCCAAACTGGGCCTGACCGGATGGCCCCGCGCCGCCGAGGAATCCATCGTCGCGCGGGATGCGATTTTGTCCCGCGATACCGGTGCTCCGGTGCACATCTGTCACGCATCCACCGCGGGCACCGTGGAGTTGCTCAAATGGGCGAAGGGACAAGGAATCTCCATCACCGCCGAGGTGACTCCGCATCACCTGCTGCTCGATGACAGCCGACTCGCCTCCTACGACGGTGTGTACCGCGTGAACCCGCCGTTGCGGGAGTCCGCCGACGCCGAAGCATTGCGCCGGGCGCTCGCCGATGGCGTGATCGACTGTGTGGCAACCGATCACGCGCCACATGCCGATCACGAGAAATGCTGTGAGTTCGCCGCGGCCCGCCCCGGTATGCTCGGGCTGCAGACCGCGCTGTCCGTGGTTGTTGAGACCATGGTGAAACCGGGATTATTGACCTGGCGCGATATCGCCAGGGTGATGAGCGAGCGGCCGGCGCAGATCGTCGGTCTGACCGATCAGGGGCGTCCGATCGCAGTTGGCGAGCCCGCCAACCTGGCGATCGTTGACCCCGATGCCACCTGGACCGTCACGGGCGACGGATTGGCCAGCAAGTCGGCCAACACCCCATTCGAATCGATGACGTTGCCTGCCATCGTGACTGCCACGCTGCTGCGCGGCCGGGTGACTGCCCGGGACGGCAAGGTGGCGCTGTGAACCACGGAGACTTCGTTGGTGTGCTCATTATGGCGGGCGCCTCGCTCACCTTGTCGGTGCTGCTCTTCCGACTGATGTGGCACGGCTGGCGCGCACGCGCGCAGCGCCAGGCCGACACTGTCGGAGAGCTGCCCGCCGTGCCCGCCGAGCGCGGTGACATCGTCATCGAACCTGTCGACGGTCTCTACGTCGGCAGTACTATCGCACCGGACTGGCAAGATCGAATTGCGGTGGGCGACTTGGGCTACCGGGCGAGCGCCACCCTGACTCGATACACCGGCGGAGTCCTGCTGCAGCGCAGCGGAACCACAGACATCTGGATACCCGCGGATGTCATCACCGAGATTCGCGCGGCAAAGGCGCTGGCGGGCAAGGTACTTACCCACGACGGAATTCTCGCGATTCGGTGGCGGCTGCCCTCGGGCGTCGAGATCGACACCGGATTTTTGGCACGACCGCGAAGCGAATACGAGGAATGGAAGCAGGCGTCATGAGTGACAAGGCGGTGCTCGTTCTCGAAGACGGGCGGGTGTTCACCGGTAAGCCGTTCGGCGCGGTGGGTGAAACCCTCGGCGAGGCGGTGTTCTGCACGGCCATGTCCGGTTATCAAGAAACCCTGACCGACCCGAGCTATCACCGGCAGATTGTGGTGGCGACAGCGCCGCAGATCGGCAACACCGGATGGAACGACGAGGATGACGAGAGCCGCGGCGGCAAGATCTGGGTTGCCGGATACGCGGTGCGAGATCCCTCGAACCGGGTATCGAATTGGCGGGCCACGGGTTCCCTCGACGAGGCCCTCAAGAAGCAGCACGTCGTCGGCATCGCCGGAATCGACACCCGCGCCGTGGTCCGTCACCTGCGTACCCGCGGTTCGATGAAGGCGGGGATCTTCAGCGGTACCGTCGCCGACGCGCCCACCGACTTCCTGCTCTCGCGCGTCAACGGCCAGCCCTCCATGCTGGGTGCGGACCTGGCCGGCGAGGTGAGCACCGATGACACCTACATCGTGGAACCCGATGGCGCGCATCGGTTCACCGTGGCGGCTCTGGACCTGGGGATCAAGACCAACACCCCACGGAACTTCACGCAACGCGGTATCCGGGTGCAGGTGGTGCCCTCGTCCATCAGCCCGGACGAGCTGCTCGCGTTGGCGCCCGACGGTGTGTTCCTGTCCAACGGGCCGGGCGACCCGGCCACCGCGGATCATGTGGTGGCGGTGACACAGGCGGTGCTGCAACAGAAGATCCCGCTGTTCGGCATCTGCTTCGGCAATCAGCTGCTGGGCCGGGCACTGGGTCGGTCCACCTACAAGATGACCTTCGGGCACCGCGGCATCAACATCCCGGTTATCGACCACTCGACCGGTCGGGTCGCGATCACCGCGCAGAACCACGGCTTCGCCCTCGAAGGTGAAGCAGGCGAGCAGTTCGACACGCCGTTCGGGCGCGCCGAGGTCAGCCACACATGCGCCAACGATGGCACGGTGGAAGGGATCCGGCTGTTGGACGGATCGGCTTTCTCGGTGCAGTACCACCCGGAGGCGGCGGCCGGACCTCATGACGCCGAGTACCTGTTCGATCAGTTCGTTACGTCACTTGAGAATCGGGGTAACCGCTGATGCCACGTCGCACAGACCTCAACCACATCCTGGTCATTGGCTCCGGGCCCATCGTGATTGGCCAGGCCTGCGAGTTCGACTACTCGGGCACCCAGGCCTGTCGCGTGCTGCGTTCGGAGGGGCTGCAGGTCAGTCTTGTCAACTCGAACCCGGCGACGATCATGACCGACCCGGAGTATGCCGACAACACCTATGTCGAGCCGATCACTGCCGAGTTCGTCGAGAAAGTCATTGCCGCGCAGGCAGAGAAGGGCAACAAGATCGACGCCCTGCTGCCGACGCTGGGCGGTCAGACAGCGTTGAACACCGCGGTCGCGCTCTACGAGAACGGCGCACTGGACCGGTACGACGTGGAGCTCATCGGCGCCAACTTCGAGGCCATTCAGCGCGGTGAGGACCGGCAGCGGTTCAAGGACATCGTCGCCAAGGTTGGTGGCGAGTCGGCGAAGTCCCGCGTCTGTTTCACCATGGACGAGGTCCGCGATACCGTCTCGGACCTCGGATTGCCGGTAGTGGTACGCCCGTCGTTCACCATGGGCGGCTTGGGTTCGGGCATGGCATACACCCCTGAGGACGTTGAGCGGATGGCAGGGGAGGGCCTCTCGGCGTCTCCCTCGGCGAATGTGCTGATCGAAGAATCCATTTACGGGTGGAAGGAATTCGAGCTCGAGCTGATGCGCGACAGCCGCGACAATGTGGTGGTCGTGTGCTCGATCGAGAACGTCGATCCGATGGGTGTGCACACCGGAGACTCGGTGACGGTCGCTCCCGCGATGACGCTGACCGACCGCGAGTATCAGAAGATGCGCGACCTCGGTATCGCGATCCTGCGCGAGGTCGGTGTCGACACCGGTGGCTGCAACATCCAGTTCGCCATCAACCCGCGCGACGGTCGCCTGATCGTCATCGAAATGAACCCGCGTGTGTCGCGCTCAAGTGCGTTGGCCTCCAAGGCGACCGGGTTCCCGATCGCCAAGATCGCGGCCAAGCTGGCCATCGGGTACACGCTCGACGAGATCGTCAACGACATCACCAAGGAGACCCCGGCCTGTTTCGAGCCGACTCTGGACTACGTCGTGGTGAAGGCACCGCGGTTCGCCTTCGAGAAGTTTCCCGGCGCCGACGCGACATTGACCACCACCATGAAATCGGTGGGCGAGGCGATGTCCCTGGGGCGGAACTTCGCCGAGGCACTCGGGAAGGTCATGCGCTCGTTGGAGACCTCCGCGGCGGGCTTCTGGACCGACAATGCCGCTCCCATCGAGGATCTGGACACGTTCCTGCAGGAGCTGCGGGTGCCGCGTGACGGGCGCCTCTATGGCATCGAACACGCGTTGGCCGCTGGTGTCCCCGTCGAGCAGGTGGCTGAGATCACCGGCGTCGATCCGTGGTTCGTCGAAGAGATAGCGCAGATTCACCACCTCGGTGCCGAGCTGCGCGATGTGCCGATTCTTGACGAGGAACTGCTGCGCCGTGCCAAGCACTACGGGCTCTCGGACCGTCAGATCGCCGCGCTGCGACCGGAACTGGCGGGGGAGGACGGAGTGCGGTCGTTGCGGCACCGGATGGGCATCCGGCCGGTGTACAAGACCGTCGACACCTGCGCCGCCGAATTCGAGGCCAGGACCCCGTATCACTACTCCAGCTACGAGTTGGATCCGGCGGCGGAGTCGGAAGTGGCCCCGCAGACCGAGCGGCCCAAGGTGCTCATTCTGGGCTCGGGCCCCAACCGCATCGGGCAGGGCATCGAATTCGACTACAGCTGCGTGCACGCGGCAACCACGTTGTCGCAGGCCGGGTTCGAGACCATCATGGTCAACTGCAACCCGGAGACGGTGTCCACCGACTATGACACCGCTGACCGCCTGTACTTCGAACCGCTGACCTTCGAGGACGTACTCGAGGTCTACCATGCCGAAAGCGAATCTGGCCGCGGTGGACCGGGTGTCGTCGGCGTGATCGTGCAGCTCGGCGGGCAGACCCCGTTGGGGCTGGCCAAGCGTTTGGCCGATGCCGGTGTGCCGGTGGTGGGCACCAGCCCGGCGGCCATCGACCGCGCCGAGGACCGGGGCGTGTTCGGGGACTTGCTGGTGTCGGCTGGTCTGCCGGCGCCACGGTTCGGCACCGCGACGACTTTCGAGCAGGCCAGGCAGATCGCGGCCGACATCGGCTACCCGGTACTGGTGCGACCGTCCTACGTGCTGGGCGGTCGGGGCATGGAGATCGTCTACGACGAGGACACCCTTCACGGTTACATCACTCGCGCCACCCAGCTTTCGCCCGAACACCCGGTGCTGGTGGACCGCTTCCTCGAGGACGCCATCGAGATCGACGTTGATGCGCTATGCGATGGCACCGAGGTCTACCTCGGCGGCGTCATGGAACACATCGAGGAAGCCGGCATTCACTCCGGTGACTCGGCGTGCGCGCTGCCGCCGGTCACCCTGGGCCGCAGCGATGTCGAAAAGGTGCGCACCGCGACCGAGGCCATTGCGCACGGAATTGGTGTAGTCGGCTTGCTCAACGTGCAGTACGCGCTCAAGGACGACGTGCTGTACGTCCTGGAGGCAAACCCGCGTGCCAGCCGTACGGTGCCGTTCGTCTCCAAGGCCACGGCGGTGCCGCTGGCCAAGGCATGCGCGCGGATCATGCTGGGCGCCACCATCGCCGGTCTGCGCGAGGAGGGATTGTTGCCCGCCGACGGCGATGGCGCGACGATGCCGCCCGGCGCTCCCGTCGCGGTCAAGGAAGCCGTGCTGCCGTTCCACCGATTCCGCAAGGCCGACGGCAGCCAGGTGGATTCCCTGCTGGGACCCGAGATGAAGTCCACCGGCGAGGTCATGGGCATCGACGCCGATTTCGGCAGCGCCTTCGCCAAGAGCCAGACCGCCGCATACGGTTCGCTGCCCAAGGAGGGCACGATCTTCGTCTCGGTGGCCAACCGCGACAAGCGGTCCCTGGTGTTCCCGGTGAAGCGGCTGGCGGATTTGGGATTCAAGGTGCTGGCCACCGAAGGTACGGCAGAGATGTTGCGCCGCAACGGAATACCCTGCGAAGAGGTGCGTAAGCACTATGAGAGTGCGGGGGAGGGGCGTCCGGCGCAGTCGGCGGTAGACGTCATCAAGTCCGGCAAGGTCGCGATGGTCATCAACACTCCCTACGGGAACTCGGGCCCCCGTGTCGACGGTTATGAGATCCGATCGGCCGCGGTGTCGATGAACATCCCGTGCATCACGACGGTGCAGGGCGCCTCGGCCGCGGTGCAGGGGATCGAGGCGGGTATCCGCGGCGATATCGGCGTGCGCTCGCTGCAAGAACTCCATGCGGGCTTGCGATGAGCCGCTTGCGCGAAGAGCGGTGGGTTCGGTGACGTTCGGCGCACGGCTACGGGCCGCAACCGCATCCCGCGGCCCGCTGTGCGTAGGCATCGACCCGCATCCGGAGCTGCTGCGCGCCTGGGGGCTGGATGCCAACGCGTCGGGCCTGGCCAGGTTCAGCGATATCTGCGTGGAGGCCTTCGCCGAGGTGGCGGTTGTCAAACCGCAGGTGGCGTTCTTCGAAACCTATGGCGCCGCAGGGTATTCGGTACTCGAACGAGTCATCGCGGGGCTGCGTGAGGCCGGGGTGTTGTTGCTGGCCGACGCGAAGCGCGGCGACATCGGATCGACCATGGCCGCATATGCGCAGGCCTGGCTCGGTGATTCGCCGTTGAGCTCCGATGCCGTCACGGCCTCGCCGTATCTGGGCTTCGGGTCGTTATCTCCGCTGCTGGACCTGGCGCGCGAACGCGATCGTGGTGTCTTCGTCCTCGCCGCGACCTCCAATCCGGAAGCACCTCCCGTACAGCGGGCGCGCACCGGAGACGCGACCGTCGCGCAAGCGATGGTGGACCAGGTGGCCGCGCTGAACGCCGAGGAGACCGGTCCGGGATCCATGGGTGTGGTGGTCGGGGTAACCGTTACCGATCCACCGGACTTGTCGTCGATTGGCGGCCCCGTGCTTGTCCCGGGGCTCGGCGCCCAGGGGGGCAGGCCCGAGGATCTGCGCGGCTTGGGTGGGGCGCCGGGATCGCTGCTGCTGCCTGCGGTCTCGCGCGAGGTGCTGCGCGAAGGCCCTGACGTCGCGGCGCTGCGTGCGACCGTGTCAAGGCTGCGGGACAGCGTCGCCTACCTGCTTGACGAGTGAACAAGCGGAAGCTGACCTTCTGATCTATTCACTGTGCTGGGCAACGTCTTTCGGCAGAGTGCGCGCGCAGCGGCCAGTGGTATCAGTGAGGCCACAACGACCCATCGTCCTATGGGTGTGAATCCGCCCCAGCCGGGATTGATGACATAGATCCGGGTATAGACAAACGTCAGGATGGCGCCGATCAGCACGAGGACGCCGACCGCGATATCGCGCCCTTTACTCATCGGCGGGATGGGGCGGTCCCACCACGGCAGCGCGCGGCGTTCGGTGGCCCGCAGCGGGACGAAGAAGACGGCCATGATGGCGCACACGATCGCCAGGCGCAGCACGTTTCCCGGCCAGTACCAGCCATCGCGCGGACTCACCAACCCGATATGAAGGGTCAGGTAGACCCCGTAGGACAACAGGAACGTGACCACCCAGTGCCACAGGTAGATCGTCATGCTGCCGCTGGTGCACAGCTCCAGGAATTTCCAGGTGCGCGCCCCCTGTAGCCGGCGATTGATGGCCGGTGCCAGCGCGATCACCACCAGGCACTCGACTATTGCGCTCGTCGCGAGGAGCAAGGTCGGCGGCATGTTGGCGATCAGTCCCGTCGGGTAGGGCCCCAGGATGGCCAGTGCCACGGTGGCGCCCAGGGCGACGGCCGCAGCTGCCAGCGCCACCCGGCGGGGGATGAGCCCGCGCTGATAGGCGATGCCCAACGCGGCGGGGACAAGCCACATGAAGATCATGTTGATCCAGCCGGTCATCACCCAGGTGTCGGTGAGGACGCTGATGGTGTCGATCAGGGCCGTGAACAGGCACATTGCCGCGATGAACCCGCCGAGTCGGCGTCCCGTGCAAATGCGGGCCAGCCAGGGCATGAACGCCAGTGTCAGCAGATAAGCGCCGACGTACCAGAGCAGTTCGATATGACGCATCTCGAGATACAGGAGTTGTCGGGAGTTGCCCATGGTGATGCGCAGCAAGGTGGTCACCAGCGCGACGAATGCGAGGAAGTAGAAGACCGGACGGAAGAGCCGCGTCGTCCGGCTCATCAGAAACCGCCCCCACGACCTACCGGACTCCCAGGAGTGAAGATTTGCTGCGGCGCCCGCGAAGAAGAACAGGGGCATGAGCGGGATCAGCCAAAACAGCCAGTGCACGTTGTAATTCGCTGACATAGCCGGTTTGCCCTTGATGAGGGTGGGGCTACCCGCGAGGACGTGGTAGGCCACAACCGTGGCCAGCGACACGAGCCTCACGGCATCCAATACCCGATCACGCTCACGTGATGGGTGCGTGACATCACCCATATGGCGCACCCTACCCAGCAACTGCTGTGCCTTGCTCAGCAGTTTCACGGGGTGCCTCGTCGTCGGCTTTCTCACCTGCGTCTCTTCAACTGAACGTTGACGGGTCGCGACACGCGCAACACGAGATTCACACAAGATTTTCAGTTTGCCCTCACGGCAATCACGGTTTGCTTGTCTCCGGTTCAGGGGCAAGAATTACTGGTATTGTCAACTCTGAGCGAAATACGCTGGGCAACAATATCTTTCATCGTCGACCTGCAGAAATGCCGGGTGAGAACGGGCGAGCGCGATGGTTGCTCGGCAGGATCGCCCGCGGCCCCTCTAGCAGGCGATTTTCACCGATAACAGGGGGGTGGGGTTCACATATGTCGGTTGGCGTGGGTACGGTCGCTGTCGCTGGCTGGTTGTTTTCCAGCCGATCAGAAAAACCGACGAGTTTCGTATGAGACGGAGGAATCGTGGCCCTTCCACAGTTGACTGACGAGCAGCGTGCCGCCGCGTTGGCGAAGGCGGCTGCCGCCCGCCGCGCCCGGGCCGAGCTCAAGGAAAAGCTCAAGAAAGGTGGCACCAATCTCAAGCAGGTGCTCAAGGACGCCGAGACCGATGAGGTCCTGGGCAAGATGAAGGTTTCCGCACTGCTGGAAGCCCTGCCCAAGGTCGGCAAGGTCAAGGCGCAGGAGATCATGACCGAGCTGGAGATCGCCCCGACCCGCCGTTTGCGTGGTCTTGGTGACCGTCAGCGCAAGGCGCTGTTGGAGCGGTTCGACTTCTCCTGATCTTCTCTAGATGACAGCTTCGATGAGGGGCCGGGTAGTAGTCCTATCCGGCCCCTCAGCCGTCGGCAAGTCCACCGTCGTGCGTCGCCTACGCGATGACGTACAAGGCCTCTTCTTCAGCGTCTCCGCCACGACCAGGGCCCCGAGGCCCGGTGAAGTGGACGGCGTCGACTATCACTTCGTCACCGCCGAGGAGTTCCAGCGGCTGATTGACACCGGTGCACTGCTGGAATGGGCCGATATCCACGGCGGATTGCAGCGTTCGGGAACCCCTGCCGCGCCCGTTCGCGAGGCAATGGAGGCCGGTCGTCCGACCCTCATCGAGGTCGACCTGGCCGGGGCCCGTGCCATCAAGGCCGCACTCCCGCAGGCCCTGACGGTCTTCCTGTCCCCGCCGAGCTGGGACGCGCTGGTGCAGCGCCTTACGGGCCGAGGCACCGAATCGGAGGCTGTGATCGCCCGGCGATTGCAAACTGCCGAGGTCGAAATGGCGGCTCAAAGTGACTTTGATGTCGTCGTCGTCAATGACCAGTTGGAAAATGCCTGCGCACAGTTGGTATCGTTATTGGTCGGACGTTAACCGGCAGCGCATCAACAGACACTGCGAACACCGCGCCAGCCATACTCAGCGCCATCTACCTATCCAGGAGATTTCTTAGTGAGCACCTCCCAGACCGACGTCATCGTCGAACCGGGCACCGAAAGCTACGACGCCGCTCTCGACACGCCGCTGGGTATCACCAACCCGCCGATCGACGAGCTGCTGGCGCGGGCATCGAGCAAGTACGCGCTCGTGATCTACGCAGCCAAGCGGGCCCGCCAGATCAACGACTACTACAACCAGCTGGGCGACGGCATCCTCGAGTACGTGGGGCCGCTGGTCGAGCCGGGTCTGCAGGAGAAGCCGCTGTCGATCGCGCTGCGCGAGATCCACGGCGACCTGCTTGAGCACACCGAAGGCGAGTAGAAGCCAGGACGCCGGTCATGGCCGACCGTAAGCGGATCATCGTCGGAGTGGGCGGGGGAATTGCCGCCTACAAGGCCTGCACCGTGGTACGCCAGCTCGCGGAGGCCGGACACAGCGTCCGGGTCATTCCCACCGAGTCGGCCCTGCAGTTCGTGGGTGCGGCAACGTTCGAGGCCCTCTCGGGTGAGCCGGCCCGAACCGGGGTCTTCGATGACGTTCCCGAGGTCCCGCATGTGCGGCTCGGGCAGGACGCCGACCTCGTCGTGGTTGCGCCCGCCACCGCGGATCTGCTGGCCCGCGCGGCCACGGGTCGCGCCGACGATCTGCTGACCGCGACCCTGCTGACCGCGCGTTGTCCGGTACTCTTCGCCCCGGCCATGCACACGGAGATGTGGCTGCATGCCGCGACCCAGCACAACGTGTCGACACTGCGTGAGCGTGGAGCCGTAGTCCTCGAGCCCGCGTCGGGGCGTCTCACCGGTGCCGACACCGGTCCCGGCCGCCTACCCGAGGCGGAAGAAATCACCACCCTGGCGCAACTGCTGCTGGCCCGGGCCGACGCGCTGCCGCACGATCTGGCCGGGGTACGCGTTCTGGTCACCGCCGGTGGCACCCGCGAGCCGCTGGATCCCGTGCGCTTCATCGGGAACCGCAGCTCCGGTAAGCAGGGATACGCGATAGCCAGGGTCGCCGCACAACGCGGAGCCGAGGTCACGCTCATCGCGGCGCATACCGTCGGGCTGCCAGATCCGGCCGGGGTCGACGTGGTGCACATCAGCTCCGCCGCGCAACTGCAGGACGCGGTGACCAAACACGCTCCCGCGGCAGAGGCGTTGATTATGGCCGCGGCCGTGGCCGATTTCCGGCCCGCCCACGTTGCGACCAGCAAGATCAAAAAGAGCCACACTGCCGACGGTGAGAATCCCGTCGATGCGCCCATCGAATTGCTGCGCAACGCTGACGTGCTGGCCGGCGTGGTCCGTGCGCGCACAGACGGGCAGCTGCCCAAGATGCGGGCCATCGTCGGATTCGCCGCCGAAACCGGTGACGCCAATGGCGATGTGCTCCACCACGCGCGTGCCAAGTTGAAGCGCAAGGGCTGTGATCTGTTGGTAGTCAACGCCGTTGGTGAAGGACGAGCTTTCGAAGTGGATAGCAACGATGGTTGGCTGCTCTCCGTCCAAAGCGACGGCGAGGTCTCTGAAGTTGTCCTCGAGCACGGCACCAAAGTTCTGATGGCAAGCCGTATTGTGGATGCCGTCGCCGGGCTTTGTCAGTGAACCTGACAACCGGGTGTGGCCCCGATCTCAATTCGTCGGCCATAATGATTAGGACACGTAACGATCTGAAAGGGGCTGCGCTGTGAGCTCAGCGGGACGGCTTTTCACCAGCGAATCGGTGACCGAGGGGCATCCGGACAAGATCTGTGACGCCATCAGCGACTCGATCCTCGACGCGCTGCTCGCACAGGACCCCAAGTCCCGGGTCGCGGTGGAGACGCTGGTGACCACTGGTCAGGTGCACGTCGCCGGTGAAGTCACCACCTCCGCGTACGCCGATATCCCCAAGATCGTGCGCGACCGCGTTCTGGAGATCGGCTATGACTCGTCATCCAAGGGCTTTGACGGGCACTCCTGCGGTGTGAACATCGCCATCGGCGCCCAGTCTCCCGATATCGCGCAGGGCGTCGACACCGCTCACGAGGCCCGCGTCGAGGGTGCCGCCGACCCGCTGGACGCTCAGGGTGCCGGTGACCAGGGTCTGATGTTCGGCTACGCCATCAACGACACCCCCGAGCTGATGCCGCTGCCCATCGCGCTGGCGCACCGCCTCGCGCGCCGGCTGACCGAGGTTCGCAAGGAAGGCCTGCTGCCTTACCTGCGTCCTGACGGCAAGACCCAGGTCACCATCGAATACGACGGCTACAAGGCTGTGCGGCTCGACACGGTCGTGCTCTCCACGCAGCACGCCGCCGATATCGACCTGGACAACCTGCTGACTCCGGATATCCGCGAGAAGGTCGTCAACACGGTCCTGGACGAGCTCGACCAGGAATCGCTGGACATTTCCGACTACCGGCTGTTGGTGAACCCGACCGGCAAGTTCGTGCTCGGTGGCCCGATGGGTGACGCCGGCCTGACCGGCCGCAAGATCATCGTCGACACCTACGGCGGCTGGGCCCGCCACGGCGGCGGCGCGTTCTCCGGCAAGGATCCGTCAAAGGTGGACCGCTCGGCCGCGTACGCGATGCGCTGGGTGGCCAAGAATGTGGTGGCCGCCGGGCTGGCGGACCGGGTCGAAGTGCAGGTCGCCTACGCGATCGGTAAGGCCGCGCCGGTGGGCCTGTTCATCGACACCTTCGGCACGAACACGATCGACCAGGTCAAGATCGAGAAGGCCATCAACGAGGTGTTCGACCTGCGGCCGGGCGCGATCATTCGCGATCTGAACCTGCTGCGGCCGATCTACGCGCAGACCGCCGCGTACGGCCACTTCGGCCGCACGGACGTCGACCTGCCATGGGAGCGAACCGACCGGGTCGACGCGCTCAAAGCCGCGATCTAGCTTTCCCACAAAGAACGCCGAGTGTGAGCAGAACTGCTCACACTCGGCGTTCTTTGTCGCACCGGCACTCAGACCAGATACGGAATCAGGGCTTTCCGGTCGGTCGGGTAGTCGGTGAACTTCTCGTGGTACCAGCGGTGGGTGGCCAGCGCGCGGGGAATCAGATTGCCGGCGGTAATCAGCAGGATGGCGACCCCGGGCAGCGCCCAGGTGAGTAGGGCGAACCCGGACCAGGCGATCAGCTCGCCCAGATACGCGGGGCTGGTGACAAATCGGAACCCGCCGCCGACCGGGATGCGGTACTCGACACCGCCGGGGTTCTGCTTGTCACGCAGGTTTCGGACGATCGACTCGGAGCTGAGCAGCAGCGCGAATCCGCACAGGTAGATCGCCAGGCCCGCCAGGAATCGGGGGTCCCGCAGCCAGGCGCTGCCGTACTGCCCGAAGAAGTCGTGGCTGAAGAGCGTTCCGTTGAGGTACCCATGCATCGACGTCACGAGCATGCCCATGACGACAACTGAGACATTGAACGTGCTGCGCTTGCCGGGCACCTGGCGGATGTTAAGAGGGAAGTACCAGCCGCGGTTGGCGTAGTGCAGCATCCATATCCCGGCAAGAACCAGTGACGTCGGCTCGAAGCGGGCCGGTCCGGTCAGATAGCAGATCAGAAACACCGCGGTCGCCGGAATCTCCATCAGCCACCAACCGAGTTTCGGATTCAGATTGAGCCCGAGTTTTGTTGTCGAGAAGCGGCCATACGAACTCTGGGCGAAGAGGCCGCCGATGATCACGAATGCCGCGAAGCCGAGGGCCGTCGTCAGCACGGTGTCGTAAACGGTGTTGCCGGTGTACCAGTGCATGACGTATCCCTCGGTGAGCGGGCGGCATCGCCCCGATGTGAACCGCAAAACTGTAACGTGTTCTACCACGTGCGCATCGGGCCCGGGGCGAGGTGCCAACCGCCGGGCGTCTGCGCCGGTGTTGTGCGGATTGGCGCGCGCGCCGGGCGAGGTGCGCATAGAGTCTGCCAATGACGGTGTCTGATGCTCTTCGCGCGAGCGGCTCATCGGTGATCAGAGCCGCACTGACGCAAGCGACTTGGACTGGCGACAAGGAATCGATGCTGGCCAAGCACGAGCGCTTTGTCGCCGAGGCGGCGTCCCAGGGCGCTCAGGTGATCTGTTTTCAGGAGCTCTTCTACGGTCCCTACTTCGGCATCGTGCAGGACAAGAAGTACTACGAATACGCCGAATCGGTGCCCGGACCGGTTACCGAGAGGTTCGCGGCGCTCGCCAGGGAGCACCGCATGGTCATGGTGCTCCCGGTGTACGAGGAGGAGCGGCCGGGTGTTCTCTACAACACCGCCGCGGTGGTGGACGCCGACGGCACCTACCTGGGTAAATACCGCAAGCACCACATTCCGCATCTCGACCGATTCTGGGAGAAGTTCTACTTTCGGCCCGGGAACCTCGGGTACCCCGTATTCGACACCGCCGTCGGGAAGATAGGTGTCTACATCTGTTACGACCGGCATTTCCCGGAAGGCTGGCGTAACTACGGGCTCGCCGGAGCAGAGCTGGTCTTCAATCCGTCGGCCACCAAACCCGGCCTGTCCAACAGGCTTTGGGAGCTGGAGCAGCCCGCGGCGGCGGCGGCCAACCAGTACTTCGTCGGCGCCAACAACCGAATAGGCACCGAGGACGGCGAATTCGGGGATCAGGCCGTCACGTTCTACGGCAGTTCCTACTTCGTCGATCCGCGCGGAAACTACGTCGGCGAGATCGCCTCCGAGAGCGCCGAAGAGATCGTGATACGGGATCTGGATCTGTCCGTGGTCCGTGAGGTGCGGGCCGACTGGCAGTTCTACCGGGATCGCCGGCCCGACACGTACGGCCCGATCGTCGCTCCGTAGGAGGCTGTCGATGACAACGACCCTGATCCGGGGCGGCACCGTGGTGACGGCGACCGGCCGCGGTGACGCGGATGTCCTGATCGACGGCGAGAAGATCGCCGCCGTACTGCAACCCGGCAGCACGCTGCTGGGGGTGGATCTGGCCGGCGCCGTCGACACCGTGATCGAGGCGGCCGGCAAGTACGTCATCCCGGGTGGGATTGACGCCCACACCCATATGTCGATGCCCTTCGGTGGCACGACCGCCTCCGATGACTTCGAGACGGGGACGCGGGCCGCGGCATGGGGCGGCACCACTACCATCATCGACTTCGCTGTGCAGAAATACGGTGAGCAGCTGCAAGATTCGCTGCAGACATGGCATGAGATGGCGGCGGGCCGATGCGCGGTGGACTATTCCTTTCACCAGATTGTGGGTGACGTCAACGATGCCTCGCTGACGGCCCTGCGCGGCCTGGCCGACGAGGGCATCACGAGTTACAAGATGTTCATGGCGTACCCGGGGGTCTTCTACAGCAACGACGCGCAGATATTGCGCGCCATGCAGGTGGGTGCCGACACCGGGCTGATGACCATGATGCACGCCGAGAATGGTCCTGCCATAGATGTTTTGGTGGCTCAGCTGCTCGCGGCGGGCAAGACGGATCCGTACTACCACGGGATCGCGCGGGCTTGGCAGCTCGAGGAGGAGGCGACGCACCGCGCCATCATGCTGTCGAACCTGACGGGCGCGCCGCTATACGTCGTGCACGTCTCGGCGAAACAGGCCGTCGCCCAGTTGGCCGCCGCGCGTGACGCGGGCCAGAACGTATACGGGGAGACCTGCCCGCAGTACCTGTACCTGTCCCTCGAGGACAACCTGGGTGCGCCGGGCTTCGAGGGCTCCAAGTGGGTCTGCTCGACACCGCTGCGGTCCAAACAAGAACATCACCAGGATGAGATGTGGCGCGCGCTGCGGACCAACGACATACAGATGGTGTCGACCGATCATTGCCCGTTCTGCATGAAGGGGCAGAAGGACATGGGAGTCGGGGATTTCTCGAAGATTCCCAACGGGATCGGCTCGATCGAGCACCGAATGGATCTGCTGTACCAGGGGGTTGTGGACAGCCGGATCACCGTGGAGCGGTGGGTGGAGATCACCTCGACGACCCCGGCTCGGATGTTCGGGCTCTACGGGCGCAAGGGGGTGATCGCGCCCGGTGCCGACGCGGACATCGTCGTCTATGACCCCCACGGGCACACCTCGATCGGGTTGGGCAAGACCCACCATATGAACATGGACCACTCGGCGTGGGAGGGGTACGAGATCGACGGACACGTCGACACCGTGCTTTCCCGCGGGAAGGTGATCGTCGACGGCGACGAGTATCTGGGCAGCCAGGGAGACGGTGCGTTTCTGCGCCGCGACCTGTGTCAATACCTCATCTGAGGCTGATCGATAGAGAGGGCCTGCGATGGATTTCGGAGTTGTCCTGCAATGTGATCCACCGGCTGCGCGAACCGTGCAGCTGGCCAAACTTGCCGAGGCACATGGCTTCAGCCATGTGTGGACCTTCGATTCGCACCTCCTGTGGCAGGAGCCCTATGTGCTCTACAGTCAGATCCTGCATGAGACGAAGCGGATTGTCGTGGGGCCCATGGTCACCAATCCGGCCACCCGGGACTGGACCGTTACCGCGTCGCTGTATGCGACCCTGAACGACATGTACGGCAACCGCACTGTCTGCGGCATCGGCCGCGGCGATTCGGCGGTCCGGGTGACCGGCGGCGCACCCACAACCCTGGCCACGCTGCGTGACTCGATCCACGTCATCAGGGAGCTCGCGAACTCGCGGCCCGTCGAATACGACGGTGCCACTATGCAATTCCCGTGGAGCCGCGACTCCGCGCTCGAGGTATGGGTCGCGGCATACGGGCCCAAGGCGCTCGCCCTGACCGGTGAAGTAGCAGACGGTTTCATCTTGCAGCTCGCCGATATCGACATCGCGCGGTGGATGATCGCAGCGGTGCGGGAAGCGGCCGTGGCGGCCGGGCGTGATCCGGCGGATGTGCGGATCTGCGTGGCTGCACCCATGTATGTGGGATCGGACTGGACGCATATGCGCGACCAATGCCGATGGTTCGGTGGCATGGTGGGCAATCACGTGGCCGACATCGTGACCAGGTATGGCTCCCACGGTCAGGTACCGCAATCGCTTACCGACTACATCGCCGGACGTGCGGGATATGACTACAACCAGCACGGCCGGGCAGGGAACACCCATGCGGAATTCGTGAGCGACGACATCGTCGAGCGCTTCTGTGTGCTGGGCACCGCGGCGGATCACATCGCAAAGTTGTTGGAGCTCAAGGCGCTCGGGGTGGACCAGTTCGCTGGATACCTACAGCACGACAACAAGGAGGAAACACTGCGGGTATACGGGGAAACGGTCATTCCCGCTCTGTCACAACACATCACGGCGAAGAGCTGATGGCGACGGCGGAGGGGGAGCTTGCGCCGGTCGCGGCCGCGAGCCGGCTGAGTAACGAGGACCTGGCGCCCACCGCCGCGGCACAGGCGACCTGGCGCACCTGGGACATCTTCTGCCTGTGGATGACCTCGGCGCACAGCCTGGGCAGCTACGGCTTTGCCGTGGGCATGTTGGCCCTGGGGCTGACGGGCTGGCAGACCATGCTGGCGCTCTTTGCCGGGGTGCTGGTGCTGTGGTTCGGGAGCAACCTGATCGGGATCGCCGGCCAACGGCTGGGGGTGCCGTTCCCGGTTTTCGCACGTGCCACATTCGGGATCTTCGGCGCCAATGTCCCAGCTCTGCTGCGCGGAATGGTCGCGATCTTCTGGTACGGGATCCAAACCTACCTGGCGTCCACAGCGGTCATCGTGCTGCTCTTGCGGTTGGATCCCGGGCTGCGGGCGTGGACCGAACCGACGTTCTTGGGGCTGCACGCCCTGGGGTGGGCCGCCTTCCTGACGCTGTGGACCGTGCAGCTGCTGATTCTCAACTACGGCATGGAGATAGTCCGCAAGGCCTCCGATGTGGCCGGCCCGGTCGTGTGGATCGGGATGATCGCCCTGGCGATATGGATGCTGGCCAGTGTGGACTGGAGCATCGACTTCGGTGCCCGCGTCGGTGCGCCGCTCACACCCGGGGCCACGGTGCTTGCCTTCGCCGGAGTGGCATTCCTGATGGTCGCCTTCATGGCCGGCCCCTTGGTCAACTACGCGGACTTCGCCCGGTTCGCACCCAGCCGCGGGGCGATCCTGCGCGGGAATGCCCTGGGCATCCCGCTCAACGAGACCGCGTTTGTGGTGATCTCGATCGTCATTTCGCTTGCTGCGCTGAAGAAGTACGGCAGTGCGATGACCGATCCGGTAGAGCTGGTCGCCGATATCGATTCGGATGCCATCGTGATCGTCGCGGCGGTTCTCTTCGCCATCGCCACCGTGGGCATCAATGTGGTGCTCAACTTCGTCTCTCCGTCGTACGACATCTCCAACGTCGCACCGAAGTACATCTCATTTCGCACCGGGGGCATCATCACCGCGGTCCTGTCGGTCGTGGTGCTTCCCTGGAACATCTGGGGGAACGAGGCCGCCATCGTGTACTTCCTCGGCGGGGTGGGCGCGCTGATGGGGCCGGTGCTCGGGATCCTAGTGGTGGACTACTACCTGCTGCGTCGCCAGCGCACCAACACGGCCGATCTGTACTCCGAGTCCACCGAGGGTGCCTACTACTACATCCGCGGGTTCAACCCCGCGGCACTGATCGCACTGGTCGTTTCGGGTGCCGCGGCGGTCGCTCTGGCTCTGGCCCCCTCGTCACAAAGCCTGACCGCGCTGTCGTGGCCGGCCGGGGCGCTGTTGGGAGGCGCGCTGATGTACGTGCTGAGCTCGTCCCGCCTGGGGCTAGCCGTGCAGCGCCGCCCTGAGAGCGGCCAGTGACCGATCCCGCTCTTCGGTGGCGGCAGGCACGATATCGGCGTAACCCAGGTAGCCGTGGATCAGGGTGGGGGCGTTGTGTAGCTCGACCGGCACGCCGGCGCCACTGAGCAACTCGGCGTACCTGGCGCCGTCGTCGCGCAGCGGATCAAACTGGGCGGTGCCGATGAACGCCGGGGCCAGCCCCTCGAAGCTCTCTGCTCGGGCCGGGACCAGCGTCGGGCCGGCGGTGGCGGGATTGGTGTCCCCGAGATACCACTTGCTCAGCCCGGCGACCGCCTTGACGTCCAGGACGGGTGCCTCGGCGTTCTCGATCATCGAGGGCAGCGTCACGTCAAAGGTGGTGGCCGGGTACCACAGCACCTGAAAGGCCAGTGGAATGCCGTTATCGCGGGCCAGCTGGGCAAGCACCGCGGAGAGGTTTCCGCCGGCGGAATCGCCGCCGACGGCAAGGCGATCCGGGTCGCCACCGATGTCGGCGGCATGTTCGTGCACCCATTGCAATGCGGCCCAGCAGTCCTCGACCGCGGCTGGATACGGGTGCTCAGGCGCCAGCCGATAGTCCACCGACACCACCACGGCGTCGGCCTGTACGGCCGCCGCCCGGCCGACCGCATCGTGGGTATCCAGGTCGCCGATTACCCAGCCACCCCCGTGGATCAGCACGAACACCGGGTGTACCCCGTCCGCGGACGGGGAGTAGATCCGCACCGGTATCTCTCCGGCGGGACCGGGGATGGTGCGGTCCTCCACCTTGGCGACCTCGATCCACGGGGGGCGCGCGGTGGCGATTGCCCGGTAGGCATCCCGGGAAGCCTGCGGCCCGTCTGGCGAAACGAGCTGAATAGGAACAGCTTCCAGGATCTTGAGGATGATCGGGTCGATGCTCGGTTCGGTGTGCGATGAGCCGCTTGCGTGAAGAGCGACAGAATCGGTCATGCCGTCACTGTATCGGGTGCTGACCTGCGAGTCGGGGGCGTCTGCTAGAACCACCAGGTGACTGCGACGCGGGTGGTGGCCGAGCACGAGCCGGTGGCTCGGGTACTGCCGCTGCTCACCGTGCCTCATCTGGATCGCGAGTTTGACTACTTGGTGTCGGCGGAGCAATCCGACGACGCCCAGCCCGGAGTGCGGGTGCGGGTGCGATTCCACGGTCGGCTGGTGGACGCGATCCTGCTGGAACGCCGTTCGGAAACCGATCACCCCGGCAAGCTCGGGTGGCTGGATCGCGTCGTATCGCCCACGCGGGTGCTGACGCCGGACGTACGCAGGCTCGTCGACGCGGTGGCGGCCCGATATGCGGGAACCCGCGCCGACGTGCTGCGCCTGGCACTGCCGCCTCGTCACGCGCGCGTTGAGAAGGAAATCCGTGCGGCGTCGGCCGATGATTTCGTGGCTGCGCAGGTCGATGGCACGGGTTGGGGCCGCTATCAACGTGGCGAACGATTTCTCGAGGCACTCTCGCAGGGCCGCGCCGCGCGCGCGGTGTGGCAGGCACTGCCCGGTGAAGCCTGGTGCACCCGGCTCGCCGAGGCCGCGGTGGCCACGGTAAGCATCGGCAGGGGGGTGCTCGCGGTCGTGCCGGATCAGCGCGATATCGATGCGTTGGCCGCGGAATGTGTGAAACATGTTGGTGCACAATGTGTTATCGCACTTTCGGCGGAACTCGGCCCCGCCGAACGGTATCGGCGCTGGCTGGCGGTTCTGCGTGGAGACGCGACGGTGGTGATCGGTACCCGGGCCGCGGTGTTCGCACCCGTGTCCGATGTGGGGCTGGTGATGGTGTGGGACGACGGCGATGACAACCTCGCCGAGCCCCGTTCTCCTTATCCGCACGCCCGCGAGGTGGCGATGCTGCGTGCGCATCAGCTGCGGTGTGCCGCGGTGATCGGGGGGTATGCGCGCACCGCCGAGTCTCAGGCACTCGTGGCAAGCGGCTGGGCGCATGATCTGGTCGCGGCCCGCGCGGTGGTACGCAACGCCTCTGCCCGGATCAGTGCCCTCGACGACAGCGGATATGCGCAGGAACGCGATCCGGCGGCACGTTCGGCTCGACTTCCCATGGTGGCGCTGACTGCCGCGCGGGATGCGTTGAAGCGCGGGCATTCGGTGCTCGTGCAGGTACCGCGCCGTGGGTATGTTCCGGCGTTGGCCTGCACCCGCTGCCGCACTGTCGCGCGGTGTCGTCACTGCACCGGCCCGCTGGCGCTGGAAGGACCAAGTGATACCTCGAGCCCCAGCTGTCGCTGGTGCGGACGCGTCGATGCCGATCTGCGTTGCGCCCGTTGCGGCTCGGGTGCGGTGCGCGCCGTGGTGGTGGGCGCGCGCAGGACCGCCGAGGAGCTCGGTAGAGCACTGCCGGGAGTTCCGGTGGTGACATCCGGCGGCGGCGAGGTGCACACCACGGTCACCGGGCCACCGAGCCTGGTGGTGTGCACGCCTGGGGCGGAACCCTTGACACCCAACGGATATGGTGCGGCACTGCTCCTGGATGCGTGGGCATTGCTCGGACGTCAGGACCTGCGGGCCGCGGAAGACACCTTGCGCAAGTGGATGGCTGCCGCCGCGCTGGTGCGCGGAGCTGACGAGGGTGGAACCGTCGTTGTCGTCGCGGACTCGACCCTGCCGACGGTGCAGGCCCTGATCCGGTGGGATCCGGTAGGGCATGCCGCCGCGGAACTGGCGGCCCGTGCGGAGGTCGGATTGCCGCCGCAGGTGCATATCGCGGCCATCGACGGGCCCGCCGCGGCAGTGGTGGCCCTCATCGACACTGCTGATCTTCCCGAGGGTGCCGAGCTGCTGGGACCCGTCGATCTACCGGTGGGGGCGCGCCGCCCGGCCGGGATATCCGATGGCGTAGAGGTGGTGCGCATGCTCATTCGGGTCGAGCGCACCGCGGGACTTGAGATGGCGGCGGCTTTGCGCCGGGGAGTGGCGACGCTGAGTGCGCGACGCGACGCCGAGCCCGTCAGAGTCCAGATCGATCCGCTCCACGTGGGTTGATCCGGCGAACGTCAGGCATTAGCGGCGGTGAGCGCGGGGCCACCACCGATACCGTGGGCGAAAGTATCGACGATGTAGCCGAGGAGCTCCTCGCGGGTCATATCGCTCGTGTTTGTCCACCAGTTGATGGTCATCAGCACGCCGCCGACCGCGAGCCGTGACCAGATAGGCGCCAGCTGTCGCATGTGTGCGCCGGGGAACTCGGCCTGCAAATGCTCTTCGGTCACCTGCGCGATGAGGTCGAAGACCCCGTGGTCGAGTCGTTCCTGGGCGGTGAGGTCGCGATCGAGCGCGACGTACAGCTCCGGTTCCGCGATGATCCAGTCGATAACAATGTCCGAAAAAGCCCGGGTTTGATCGCGTATATCGCCGACCATGCTGTCTCGCCACGAACCGGCGATCAGCCGATCGGCGTGACGGCGGCTCAACGCGCGCAGCAGATCCGCCTTGGTAGGAAAGATCGCATAGCAGGCGGATCGGGCGAATCCTGCCTCCCTGGCCACCTCGGCAATGGAGACGGAGCCCCCGCTGTTGCGAATCGCGCGCTCCGCGGCGTTGAGCAGGTCCTCTGTTCGCAACGTGCGATCGTAGGGAGCGCCACTCGGCCGGCCTCGTCCTCTGGTAGCCATCAAGATTATGGTATCGGATGTATCCAGACTTGGGATCGCGATCCTCGGCGAACGCCATGGGCCGTCCCGGGCTCGGCCGGTCCACCGGGGATTCGATGTAGACGGCGCATCCTTCCTAGACTGACGCGGTGCGCATAGTGTTCGCCGGTACTCCGGCCCCGGCGTTGCCGTCTCTGCGAAGGCTGTTGGCCTCCCGTCATGAGGTGGTCGCGGTACTGACTCGGCCCGACGCCCGCTCAGGCAGGGGACGAGCCTCGGCGGCGTCGCCGGTGGCCGAGCTGGCCCGCGAGCATGGGATCACCGTGCTCGCCCCATCGCGCCCGAACGACCCCGAATTCGTCAGTGAGCTCACTGAACTTGCTCCGGACTGCTGCGCGGTGGTCGCCTACGGGGCCCTGCTGAAACCCGAGTTGCTCGCCGTGCCCACGCATGGCTGGGTGAATCTGCATTTCTCACTGCTGCCCGCGTGGCGCGGCGCCGCTCCCGTGCAGGCATCCATCGCCGCTGGTGACGAGATAACCGGTGCCACCACGTTTCTTATCGAGCCCGCCTTGGACAGCGGGCCTGTTTATGGCGTGGTCACCGAGCGGATCAGCGCCGGGGACACCGCTGGTGCGTTGCTGGGCAGACTCGCTGAATCCGGTGCGGGCCTTCTTGAATCGACAATGGACGGGATCGAAGACGGGGCACTGGTAGCCGTTCCGCAGGTAGTCGGCGGAGTGAGCACCGCACCGAAGATCACCGTGGAGCACGCTCGAATCCGGTGGGAGCTTCCGGCGCACGTGATCGATCGCCATGTGCGAGCCATGACTCCCGAACCCGGCGCCTGGACAACCATCGGCGAGACACGGGTCAAAGTGGGGCCGGTGCGGGTCGATGTTAACGAGCAGACCGAACAACTGCCGCCCGGAGCGGTCGCGGTTCGCAAGCGAGACGTACTGGTCGGCACCGGCACGACGGCGATCGCGCTCAACGAGGTCCAGCCCCAAGGGAAGAAGCTGATGAATGCTGTCGACTGGGCGCGCGGCGCCAGACTGGATGCGGAGGTTCGCGCACTGTGAGCACTCGACCGCCGCGTAGGCGGCCCAACCAGGACGCACGTCCGCCCGAGCGTGCGCGCCGCAAGCTCGATCCGGCACGTCAGGCGGCGCTCGATGTGCTGCGCGCGGTATCGCGTCACGACGCGTATGCCAATCTGGCGCTGCCCGCGTTGCTGCGCGAGCGCGGCATAGCCGGGCGCGACGCCGCCTTCGCCACCGAGCTCACCTATGGAACATCGAGGGCCCGTGGCCTTCTCGACGCGGTGATCGCCTCGGCAGCGGGTCGCGCGATCGACGAGGTGGACGAGGGGCTGCGTGATCCGCTGCGGCTGGGTGCCTATCAGCTGCTACGCACCCGCGTAGAACCTCATGCCGCGCTGTCCACCACCGTCGATGCGGTAGCCGTCGAATTCGACCAGGGCAGAGCCGGTTTCGTGAACGCGGTACTGCGGACCATCTCCCGTCGTAGCGAGCACGAATGGGTACAGGAGTTGGCTCCGCCGGAATCCGACAGGATCGGCCGGCTCGCCTTCGCGACCGCCCACCCGCGGTGGATTGCTCAGGCGTTTTCCGATGCGCTGGGCCCAGCGGCCGCTGAGCTCGGCGACGTGCTCGCCAGTGACGATGAGCGCCCTGTCGTTCACCTCGCCGCACGTCCGGGGCACGTGGATGCGGAGACGCTGGCCGAAGAGGTGGGCGGCACCGTCGGCCGCTACTCGCCCTACGCGGTGTACCTACCCGGCGGAAACCCGGGCCGATTGGAGGCCCTTCGCGACGGCCTGGCGCAAGTACAAGACGAAGGCAGCCAGCTGGTCGCGCGCGCGACAGCGCTGGCTCCGCTCGACGGTACCGACGAACGATGGCTTGACCTGTGTGCCGGGCCGGGTGGCAAGACGGCTTTGTTGGGGGCGCTGGCGGCCGAGCGCGGTGCCCATGTCACGGCGGTCGAGATCGCCGCGCATCGGGCCGGGTTGGTGGCCACCGCCGCGAAATCCTTGCCGGTGACGGTGCTCACCGCGGATGGGCGTCAAAGCGGACTGGCGCCCGCGTCCTTCGACCGCGTGCTGGTCGACGCACCCTGCACGGGGCTCGGTGCGCTGCGCCGCCGCCCCGAGGCTCGCTGGCGGCGTCAACCGGGCGACATCCCGGCGCTGGTCAAGCTGCAACGCGAATTGCTTTCCAGTGCCATCGAATTGACTCGACCGGGCGGCGTCATCGTGTACAGCACCTGCTCGCCGCACCTGGCCGAAACAGTGGGTGTGGTGTCCGATGCGGTGCGGCGTCACCCGGTAACCGCCGAGGACGCCCGTCCGGTGTTCCCCGGTGTGGATGGGCTCGACAATGCCGATGCGGTGCAATTATGGCCGCACCGGCACGGCACTGATGCCATGTTCACTGCCCTCCTGCGCAAACACGCATAAAGCGGCACATAAGCTGAACGGCATGTCTCACCGTGCTCCCATGATCGCCCCATCGATCCTGTCCGCCGACTTCGCACGTCTTGCCGATGAGATGGCGGCAGTGGAAGGGGCCGACTGGCTGCATGTGGACGTCATGGATGGGCACTTCGTACCCAATCTGACGCTGGGTCTTCCCGTCGTCGACAGTCTGCTGGCCGCAACCGATATCCCTATTGACTGCCACCTGATGATCGATAACCCGGATCGTTGGGCACCCGGATACGCCGAGGCGGGGGCATACAATGTGACCTTCCACGCCGAGGCCACGGATAATCCCGTCGCCGTCGCCCGTGATATTCGTGCCGCGGGTGCCAAGGCCGGTCTCAGCATCAAACCGGGCACACCCCTGGACCCATATCTCGAGGTGCTCAAGGACTTTGACACGCTGTTGGTGATGTCGGTGGAACCAGGATTTGGTGGACAATCATTCATCGCGGGCGTACTCGACAAGGTGCGCGTGGTGCGCAAGCTCGTCGACTCCGGCGAGCTGACCGTGCTCGTGGAGATTGACGGCGGCATCAACGCCGACACCATCGAGCAAGCCGCCGAGGCGGGTGTCGACTGTTTCGTTGCGGGTTCGGCTGTGTATGGCGCGCAGGACCCCCAATCGGCGGTGCGGGCGCTGCGTGAACAAGCCGCCAGGGCAGCAACACATTTGGCCCGCTGATATGACAAACCCGATCGGACTCGATGCCGCCATGGATCTAGCGATCCGGGCCGCGGAGGAGGTTAAGGGCAGTACCTACCCGAATCCGCCTGTGGGCGCGGTGATCCTGGATGCCGCGGGGGTGGTCGCCGGGGTAGGCGGTACCCGCCCGCCCGGGCAGGAGCATGCCGAGGTGGTGGCGCTGGCCCAGGCCGGTGATGCCGCGGCGGGTGGTACTGCCGTCGTCACTCTGGAGCCGTGCAATCACCAGGGGAGAACCGGGCCATGTGTGGATGCGCTTGCAGTGGCAGGCGTTTCACGTGTCGTCTACGCCGTCGCCGACCCGAATCCGCAGGCAGCCGGGGGAGCCGAGCGCTTGCGCGCGCTGGGTGTTGAGGTCCTCGGTGGCGTCGCTGCCGACAGGGTCGCTGCGGGACCCCTGCGAGAATGGCTGCACAAACAACGCACCGGGCGCCCCCATGTCACCTGGAAGTACGGCGCCAGTGTCGATGGGCGCAGTGCCGCCAATGACGGCACCAGTCAATGGATCACCAGCGAGCAGTCGCGGGCCGATGTGCATCGGCGCAGAGCGTTCGCCGATGCGGTTCTGGTGGGTACCGGCACCGTGTTCGCCGACGACCCGCAGCTCACCGCACGCACTCCCGAGAACGTGTTGTGCCCGCACCAGCCGCTACGCGTCGTTGTCGGTATGCGCGAGGTCTCCTCGGACGCCAAGGTATTGAACGACGACTCGCACACCATGGTGATCCGGACGCACGACCCGGCTGAGGTGATTGCGGCCCTGGGGGACCGCACCGATGTCTTCCTGGAGGGTGGACCGACGCTGGCCGGGGCCTTTTTGCGCGCAGGTCTGGTGGACAGGATCCTGGCCTACCTCGCCCCGATGCTCTTGGGTGGCAACGTCCCCGCTGTGGAGGACGTGGGCGTCACCACCCTGTCGCGCGCGCTGCGCTGGGAGTACGACCACATCGAGCGCATGGGGCCCGATGTGCTACTGAGCCTCGTCCCCCGAGTTGCGTTGTGAACCAACGAATATCGCGATGGCCGCACCAATCACGCAGACGACTGCCGTAATCGCGAACATCTCGCTGTACATCTGACTGTAGGCGTGAATGGATCGGTCCAGCAGCTGTTGTTGCAGCACAAGGAGATTCGGCTTTCCTTCTGGCTTGGGCTCCTGGGCGGCCAGCGCGTCGAAATTCTGGTAGAAGCGGTGAATGCCCCAGCCTCCGAGGGCCGCCATCCCGATCAGCATGCCCGTCATCCGGGCCACCACCACCAGCGCAGACGCGATGCCGTGCTGCACCGCGGGCACCACGCGTAGCGCTGCCGAGGAGAGCGGGCCGATCACCAGGCCCAGACCCACACCGGCCACCACCAGGTCCGTATCGAGCCGGGGCAGCGTGAAGAACCCGAAATCGTGTCGGGCAGCCAACACGTCCACCGGCCAGCCCGATATCAGGTAATACCCGAACGCGGCGATCAGCAGACCGGCCACCGCAATGATCCGGTCGCCGAATCGTGTAGCCAGCCAGCCACCGATCACCGCGCCGATCGGCAGCGCGACAAGGAACCTCGACAGCAGGAACACGGCGTTGGCCTTGTCCATCTGCAGCACGCCCTGCCCGAGCAGCTCGATGTTCACGAGCGTCACCATGAGTGCGGCTCCGGCGGCCAGCGATGCGGCCAGCGCCGCGAAGAACGGGCCGAATCGAACCCCTTCGGGGCTGATCAACCGGGTCTTGGCGCGCGATTCCCAGAGAAAGAACGCCAGGAATGCGACCGCGGACCCGGTGAGTACCGGCAGACCCCACTCCGGTAATGCGGAGACCTTGGGGTTAGGGCTGTACAAGCCCACGACCAACAGGCCCAGTGCGATGGCAAGTAGTGCGCCTCCGACGATGTCGACCTTCGGGCGGTTCTCATCGTGCTGGTGCGCGGGAACACTGAACTGAACCAACACGATGGCGATGATCGCCAGCGGCACGTTGACCCAGAAGATGGCGGTCCAGGAGCCGAACAGCCATACGCACAAGACGCCGTACAGCGGGCCCAGCACGCTGCCCAGTTCCTGCGCGGCACCGATGCCGCCGAGAACCGTCGCACGGTTGCGTGCCGCCCACAGATCGGCACCCAGAGCCAGGGTGACCGGTAGCAGCGCGCCGCTCGCGACACCCTGGATGACCCGGCCCGTGACCAACATCGTGAGATCGGTCGACATCGCGGTGACAACAGAACCGATCGCAAAGCCCACCAGTGCCAGCTGCAGGATCCTCCGGCGACCGAATCGGTCGGAGGCCTGCCCGAGCAGCGGCATCGCGGCGATGTAGCCCAACAGGTACCCGGTGACGATCGGGGTGACCTGCTGGATGTTGTTCAATGCGATGCCGACGTCGCGCATGATGTCGGTGATGACGCTGACCACGACATAGGTGTCGAGGGCGCCCAACAGCACCGCCAGACTTCCGGCTCCGATCGCGATGCCGCGATGCCGCAGCGGGAGGGTTGTCTCCTTGGCTGTGTCGATCACGAGGCGGGCTTGTCGACCGTGACCGGCTTGCCCCAATCGGACAACGACATCTCAATGGTGTTGCCCGGGGACGTATCGACGCTGATCTTGCTCAGCGTGTGAGTGCCGTCCTTCGCGATCCAGGCCTTGCCCGGGATGTCCGAGGTGAGTTTGGAGCCGGCGAAGGTGTTGATGGCGTCCTTGTTCACGGTCCCAGTCACCAGAACAGAATCGACACCGTCGACAGTCTCGGTCTTCTCGGACTTCGCGCCGGTGAAGTTGGACAGGAGGTTGGCCAACCCCTTGTTCGGATCCAGAATGATCCCGACGTCGTAGACATCCTTGACGGGGCCCATGCTGGAGTAAGCGCTGCCGAGCTGGGCGAACAGCTCGCCGTCGACCACCACGAAGGGCAGCTCCAGTCCGCCGGTCTTGGCGGTGCCCTTGGCGGCCAGGGCGGGCGTGGTGGTCAGATCGCCGGTGAGCTCGGAGAGCTTGATGGTCGGCTTGTCGCCGGTGACCTTGAGTACGAGGTGTGTACTGGTCTGGGTCTTGGTGGTGGCTGCTGACTCATTCAGGAGTGTGGCGGCCTCGGGCAAGTTGACGTCGGCCTTTTCGGTCTTCGAGCAGCCGGCCAAGGTAATGGCGGCGACTGCGACAGGGATAAGGGCGAGGCGGATGCGGTTGCGCATGCGTTCGATCGTAGAGGCTGAGCGCGACACCGGGGAGGCTCGCGACACGGCGGCGTTGCTGGCGAATGAAATTGACACTCCAGCAATCCGACGCCATGCTCGTTTGCAGGGCGGGATTGTCAACCGAGGGCTGGTTGTTGTGAAAAACGTGAGCAGAGCTCTGGCATGTGGTGTCGCCGCGGTCGCCGCGGTCGCCGGCATACTTGTTGCTTCACCTGCGCTTTCGGCCGCCGATCCAGCCTCGGAAACTCCTCCCAAGATTGTCGCTTTCCCGGGCATGTCGATTGTCCAGGGTGACAGCCGTTGCACTCTTGGCTACGTCGATCCGGCATCTCGAATCGGCCTGACGGCGGGCCATTGCAATGCCACCGGATCGGTGACCGATCTGGGCGGGAACCGTATCGGTGAGGTGCTGCTGATGAGCCGGAACCTGCCCACCGGGGGCGCTATCGGCCCGGGAGATGTCGTTTCGGACTACGAAGGCATCTCCTTCGCGCCCGGGGTGGAATTGAGCAGCACCCTGCCCAATGGGCTTGCGCTGCGGATGACGCAGAACGCCGGGCCCGAGCCGGGGCTGCCGGTATGCCTCATGGGATCGGTGTCCGGCGAGACGTGCGGCAAGGTCGACGCGATCAACAACGGTTGGTTCACCATGTCGGATATCGGTGGGCAACACGGCGATTCGGGTGGCCCGGTGTACACCATCACCCAGCCCGGCCAGGCCTTGCTGGTGGGAATCTATTCGCTGCGCTGGGGAGGGAAGCCGGCGGCCATGTCCTGGTCGGCGATATCGGCTCAGATGCAGTCACAGCTGGTTGCGCAGATTCCTGCTGCCGGACCGGGTAACGGTGGTCCCGAGCTGCCTAGCGTGCCCGTCGCGGCGGCAGCCCCGGCCCCTGCGGCGTCCTAGGCGCGGCCGGCTCATCTTCGTATTCGCGTAGGGCGCATTGCGCTTTCCGTTCTGGTACTGTGGCGCCGTTCTAGGGCCACTAAAGAAATTTGCTGTGCCTTCAGAAATGCCACAATGTCAATCATTGTGATCACACTGAATTTTGGAAGGTAGACATGAAACGCATTGCCATTGCTCTCGCCGCATTCGCGATAGCCATGGGGAGCGTCGGGTGTTCTGAATGCGATGGCCAAGGCCGAAACATCGTTTGTATCGGCACATCAGAGGCCGGTAAGGAATCGTGGGACGTTTTCGTAGATGAAACGGGGAGGGCGGGAATTAAGCTCGTCACCACCAATTTCACCGACTACAGCCAGCCGAATGTAGCACTCACCCAAAAGTAGATCGACGTGAATCTGTTTCAGCATCTACGTTTTCTGGCTGAATACAACGTCGCCGATAACG